>JAAWDZ010000016.1 GCA_022794015.1 Eubacterium sp.
AACAGTTCAGCCTTCCGGCTTCACTGTTACGGAATCCGCCCATTTAAAGTTTGCCATACGGCAAAGGGGCGGATTCCACTCCAGTCTTTACGCATACTCACGGACTTTGCAGCAGGTGCAAAGTCCTGGGCTGAACTGTTACATTTTCACTGTCAACATTCTACCACATAATTGACATTCCTTCCATCATATGTTTAAAATGTATTTAAATCAAAAAGGAGATGACCCGCTATGACAGATTAGATACCCTATATTATTTTGCTCCTGGGTTTTTTATCCCTGACAAAGGGCGCAGATTTTTTCGTGGAAGGTGCGGCTGCCACTGCACAGAAATTAAAAATACCTTCTTTTATAATCGGTATGACGATTGTAGCCATGGGAACCAGCGCACCGGAATGTGCCGTCAGCATTACCGCCGCTTTAAAGGGCAATAACCAGCTTGCCGTCAGCAACGCCGTAGGCTCAAATATTTTTAACCTTATGGTCGTCTGCGGCGCATGCGCTCTGGTTGTGCCGCTGGCCGTCAAAACAGATATCCTGAAGCGGGAATTCCCGTTTTCCATTCTGGTCGCAGTCCTGCTGCTGGCCGTGGGAGTATTTCAAATGGAGATCGGACGTCTGGACGGCATCCTGCTGCTGGCTGTCTTTGCCATATTTCTATACTGGATGGTACGCAGCGCCGTAAAAGCACGTAAACGGCAGACAAATGTACAAGGCGTCTCTGCCGACGGCACGGATGAGCCTATACGCGAGCTGTCAGCATTACGCTGTATCATTTATATTGCCGGCGGACTGACCGCCATTGTCCTTGGCGGCAACTGGGTTGTGGACAGCGCATCCGTCATCGCAGAATCATTTGGCATGAGCCAGAACCTCATCGGCTTAACCGTTGTCGCGTTCGGCACATCCCTGCCTGAGCTTGTAACCTCTTTTGCCGCAGCGAAAAAAAGCCAGTCGGATATGGCGCTTGGAAATGTAATTGGCTCGAATATTTTTAACATTCTGCTGATTCTCGGACTTTCAGCCGCCATCAGCCCGATGGCATTTCATATGGAAAACGCCATTGATACTGCACTGTTAATCCTGATGAGTATTGAGGTTTATTTCTTCTCCAGAAAGGACCATGATATCAGACGTCAGGAAGGAATCCTGATGCTGGCTGAATATGCAGCTTATATGGTATATATCTGCCTCCGGTAGACGATGGATTTTGTTTTTTACTCTTGACAAACATACTGTCAGTATGATAACCTTAAACATACCATCAGTATGTTACAAAGAGGGAATCCCATGGCCAGAAATAAACACCCGGAAGAAACCGTTCATTTAATCTTGGATGTCGCTTTCCGCCTTTTCATGGAAAAAGGTTACGAACATACCTCCATCCAGGACATTATCAACCACCTGGGGGGGCTTAGCAAGGGCGCCATCTACCATCATTTTAAGTCCAAAGAGGACATTTTGATCGCCGTAACTGAGCGGATGACTGCAAATTCCAACAAACTGCTTGCCGCCACCCGCGATCGCACGGATCTGAGTGGAAAGGAAAAGCTAAGACTGATTTTTGCACAATCCCTTAATGACCCTGTACAAAATGATCTCTTTACGACAGCCCCGGATTTCAACAACAATCCCAGGCTTTTGTTCAGTATTTTACACGATACCATCAAGGAAGCCGCCCCGAACTACATTTTGCCGATTATCCAGCAGGGTATCTCAGACGGCTCTATCCATACGGATTATCCAAAGCAGCTGGCAGAGCTCATTCTGCTCGCGGCAAATGTCTG
The DNA here is from genome assembly GCA_022794015.1 of Eubacterium sp. GTDB lineage: Bacteria > Bacillota > Clostridia > Lachnospirales > Lachnospiraceae > Roseburia_B. The sequence continues at coordinate 1,788 of JAAWDZ010000016.1, forward strand.
GATGAATCCCATGATTTTTGACAGCACTGTGGAAGAAACCTTCTGCAAGTTTATGGTATTGGGACAAATGCTGAAAAGTTTTGGCCTGGATATCCTGGATGAAACTATGTCAAAGAGAATTCAGGAGCTGACTTCCATTTATCAGAAAAGCAAATAAAAATCTGCCCTGCAACAGGGGCAGTTATATTTTATCTATATACATACCAACGTTCGGTATTTAATTATATTATTTACTCTTTTTTACAAAAAACAAAAACGGAGGATATCACATGAACCAGAGATTATTTTCTAAAAATTTTACTTTAGTTGTCATCGGACAGATTATTTCCCTGTTTGGAAATGCCGCGCTGCGGTTCGCATTGCCGCTGTACCTGCTAAACCTTACCGGCTCGTCGGCGCTTTACGGAACAGTCACTGCCTGCGCTTTTATTCCCGCCGTTCTGTTATCGCCCATAGGCGGCATCATTGCGGATCGGGTAAACAAAAGAAATGTTATGGTTCTGCTGGATTTTTTTACGGCAGCGGTAATTCTGGCATTTATGTTGCTGATGGAGGGCGTAAACCTTACTCTGCTTTTGACAGTTACGTTAATGCTTTTATACGGCATTGCAGGCGCATATCAGCCGTCTGTACAGGCAAGTATACCTGCCCTGGTCGATCCGGGCCATTTTATGGCAGCTAATTCGGTAATTAATACGATAAGCTCTTTTTCTTCCCTGACAGGCCCTGTCATTGGCGGGATTTTATACAGCGCTTATGGATTAAAGCCCGTATTATGGGTCTGCATGGCGTGTTTTTTTCTCTCTGCCGTCATGGAGCTGTTTATTCAGATCCCATTCCAAAAACAGGCTTTAAAGAAAAGCATCGGAAAAACAATCCGCGCAGATTTTGCAGAAAGCATCCGGTTCATCCGGACGGAAAAACCGGTGATCGGAAAAGTCCTGCTTGTTGTCTGCGGAATCAACCTGTTTCTTTCTGCTATGATTATGGTTGCACTGCCGTATCTTATCACTGAAGTATTTGAGCTGGAGGCGGCGTTTGCGAACCGGCTTTACGGATTCGCACAAGGGGCGCTGGCTGCAGGAGGGCTTACGGGAGGCATCCTGGCGGGCATTCTGGGAAACAGATTATCCATCCAGAAATCAGGCCGTCTGGTTCTCGCGGGCGCTGCCGGAGTGCTTCCAATCGGCGCTGCACTGATGCTTTGCCCCTCTGGAATGGTCAATTATATAGTTTTAACGATTTGCTGTTTTTTGATTATGGTATGCTCCACTGTATTTACCGTACAGATCATGTCCTTTATCCAGGCAGAAACTCCGCAGAATTTAATCGGAAAGGTGATTGCCGTTATTCTTTCCATATCTATGTGCGCACAGCCTCTGGGTACGGCATGGTACGGTATCCTGTTTGAACTCTGCAGTGGATTTGAATATGCCGTTGTCCTGTTCTCCGGCGTGGTTTCACTGGCGATTGCACTGCGTATGGTAAAAATATTCCGGAACCCTGCTTTTTGGGCTAAATCTCAGTGACAAATTTAGCTGCTACAGCTCGCACCGATGCAAAAGCTCTTCCCACCGCCTGTCTACTTCTGCCTGGAATGCCTCTATCAGATACTCATTTCCCGGCAAAAACAAATGCTTAAATCTGCCCTGCAGCTTCAAAAACTCCTCTAAGGGCAGCTTTTCCTTCGGCTGGTAAGAAAGTTTCCACTTTCCGTCTGTCACCTCAAACAGCGGCCAATAACACGTTTCTACCGCCATTTTACAAATCTGGATAATCTCTGGCGCATCATACCGCCATCCTCTCGGACAGGGCGCCATGATATTTAAAAACGCCGGGCCTTTGGTGTAAATCGCTTTTTCGGATTTTTGGTATAAATCCATCATATTGCCGATAAAGGTTGTCTGCGCGACATATGGAATATTGTGCGCCGCCATAATCGCCGCCAGATCCTTCCTGCCCTGGGGCTTGCCATTTGACTTCTTCCCAACCGGCGTCGTCGTCGTGTCTGCATACATCGGTGTCGCCGAGGAACGCTGGATACCGGTATTCATATAGGCGCCATTGTCGTAGCAGACATACACCATATCGTGTCCTCGCTCCATTGCGCCGGAGAGGGACTGGAATCCGATATCGTAGGTTCCGCCATCGCCGCCAAATGTAATGAATTTATACTCTTCTTTTATCTTTCCTTTTTTCTTAAGCGCATAATATGCCGTTTCGACGCCGCTTAAGGTCGCGCCCGCATTTTCAAATGCATTGTGGATATAGCTGTCCTCATAAGACGTATACGGATAGGTAAACGTCGATACCTCCAGGCATCCGGTTGCATTGCCAACCACAGCCCTGTCCCCCGGATGCAGCGCTTTTAAAACATTTCGAACCGCTATCGTTCCGCCGCAGCCGGCACACAGCCTGTGCCCCGGCGCCAGACGATCCGGTCTTTCCTGAATTTCCTTAAAACTGCCGAATGGCATTGAGGTATGCCCGGCGGGTGTTTCCTTATTATTAATTTGATTCATATCCCGGCACCTCCTATTCCCGCAAGCCGATGTAACGGTATTCTTCCGTTTCCTGACGGCCGTTTGCAACGATCTCTTCCAAATCCGCAAAAAGCTGCTTTGCCTCTGTTACCGTATAATCCCTGCCGTTTAAGCCATAGACAATTTTCACGACCTCTGCCTGGCTTTTTGCCTGGAATAATGCTGCCGAAAGCTCCGCTGCCAAAGGCCCGCCATTTGCACTGAAGCTTTCGCAACGATCCATAACAGCAATCGCCTTGCAGTTTTTCAATGCATCCGCCATCTCTTTTCCCGGAAACGGGCGGAATACGCGTACCTTTAACAGCCCTGCCTTTTTCCCGTTCCTTCTGAGCTCGTCAATCGCATCCTTCGTTGTCCCGCAGGCGGAACCAATTGCAACGACAGCATATTCAGCGTCCTCTAACTGATAACCCTCAAAAAAGCCGTATTTTCTGCCGGATATCTTTTCAAATTCCTCTGCCACATCCAAAATAACCTGCTTTGCATTTATCATACCCTGTGCCTGCGCGCGCTTTGCTTCCATACCGTAGCAAGAAACCGCGTACGGGCCGACGGCCATCGGCTCGTCTGCATTCAGCAGATAATGCTTCGGATTGTATTCGCCGACAAATGTTTTTACCTTTTCATCCTCCAACAGCTCCATATTGGAAACGCCATGACTGATGATAAAGCCATCCTGGCAGATCATAATCGGCAGCATGACGTCCTTGTGTTCTGCAATCCGATATGCCTGGATGAAATTGTCATACGCCTCCTGGTTGTCCTCAGCATAAATTTGAATCCAGCCGGAATCCCTTGCTCCCATACTGTCTGAATGCTCACAGTTGATATTTAACGGACCGGAAAGGGCACGGTTTACCAATGCCAGTGCAATTGGCAGACGGTTGGACGCCGCCACATAAAGCATTTCCCACATCAGGGCAAGCCCGGCAGAGGAGGTCGCCGTCATGGTCCTTGCCCCCGCCGCTTCCGCCCCGATTGCCGCGCTCATGGCGCTGTGCTCGCTTTCGACCGGAATAAACTCCGTGTCCATTTCTCCATTTGCTATGTATGAGGACACAAACTGCGGCAGCTCCGTAGAGGGCGTAATCGGAAACGCCGGCATCACATCCGGGTTAATCTGCTTCATCGCGTACGCTACGGCTTCGTTGCCGGATAAGCTTTTTCGGATACCGCCGCATGGCTTAGAGGAAGATCCGTAATCTTGTTCTTTGACTGCCATATTATTTGCCCTCCTTCATTGAAATTGCCCCAAACGGACAGGCTGCCACGCAAATTCCGCAGCCCTTGCAGTGATCGTAATCAAATTCCAGACGCTTCCCATCCCGCACCGGAATAGAGCTGTCCGGACAATACGGCACGCAAAGCAGACACTGTTTGCATGTTTCCCAGTCCACAACAGGCGTGTCCGTCCGCCATTCTCCCGTCATAAATTCTTTTGACGTGGCAGGCTCATAAATCTGCAGGCCTTCCGTGATATCCTGCCACCGGATTGTCTCATTGATCTCTTTCGCCGATAATGCCATTTCAACTTCCTCCCATCAGACATGCATCCCTGCTGCATGCGCCAGCTGACCGCTCTGCAGAGAGGCTGTGTAACGATATTCTATATCCTTAGACGGCATCGAAGACACGCGTCCTGTCGGACGGCTGACAAGCTCCACTGCCTCGAACGCTTTGTAAAGCGCCTGCATGTTTCCTTCGAATACCTCCGGTTTTCTTGCGAATTTGTGCCTGAGTGACGTTTCCATTTCCCTGAAAAATACGTCCCTTTCCATAACCTTTGAAATTCTCACAAGCGCCGCAAGCATCGGCATATTCGGGAAATATTTCCCAAGCGTCTCCATGCAGACCTTTCTTGCGTCAATGATATAAACCGCGCCTTCATATCCCTTTAAAAGAGGCAGAATTTCTTCTTTTTTCATTTCTGTATTAATCAAAACTGCACCTTCTTTTCTGAGGCCGGCCGTTACATCCACACTGTGCAGAAGCGTATCGTCTACAACCGCTACAAAATCAGGCTCATATATATTGGAATGTACGCGGATTTCGGAATCACTGATCCGGTCATACGCCGTAATCGGCGCGCCCATCCTCTCCGGACCGTATTCCGGGAAGCCCTGTACATGCTTTCCAATGCCAAATGCTACATCTGCAAGTAGAAGGGCCGCTGTCTTGGCGCCCTGTCCCCCTCTGCCATGCCATCTGATTTCGGTTAAATGTCTCATGGTAATCTCTCCTGTATTTTGATTCAATTTTTTTCGTGATTATGAGTATATAAAATTTAAAAACAGGTGTAAATAAAATCAGGAGAAAAATAAGAAAAAAATTGAGATTTAAAAAAACGCATGCGCGATTATTAATCTGAAATTCTGATAGTTTTTTTATTTTTATTCTGATTTTTTGATAATCATATATCTGACATCCTTATTCCAGCCGGACACAGGAATGTACGCTTTGCCCACTGAAATTTCTATCAAAAAAAGAATTGCACTACTGACAATTCTTTTTCCTTTTACAACATATATAAAATTTACGCAACCGTGAAGCAGCAGACCAAACGGTTACAAATTTACGGCAGCGTCTCCTCCTGCAGTCTGTCAAATTCAGCCATACATTCCCCGACAGACGCGCCGTTCAGCAGCTTACGCACAATCAGGCAGGTATTGCCCCACTGCTCCACCTTCATTCCCGCATTACTGGCAAGCACATATGTGCCATTGTTTATCAGGTCATTCAGCGGCTTTAAAGCCGGAATACATTCCACCTCAACATTTTTGGAAGGTGATATGACCTTATTGGTTTTGGCATACGCCTGCAGCGCTTCATCTGAAAGGATCACTTCCATGACATCTAACGTTTCTTCCAGACGCTCCGAATCAGCCAGAGCCGAAATTCCTGTCATGGACACAATCGGCATCTGTCCCCGTTCACTCGGAAATCCAATCACCTGCATATTAAAATCCGGATTGCCATACGTCGTTTCGGCATTGGCAGCTCCCCAATACGCCATTACAATCGGCGTCTTCTGTGCCAGAAAGTCCGGCCCTTCCCCGTCAATGGCTTCATAGGTATAAGCTTTTTCGACATCTATATATCCCAGATCCATCATCTCTTTTAAGAACTCAAACCCCTCGCGCATATAATCGCTGTATTTGCTCTCTCCGCTGTTCAACGCTTCAATTGCAGCCTCTGTATCGCTGCCATTATAAAGATCCGCATATGCCTGCGCAAAAACAAAGGTTTCCAGCCACCATCGATTCGCTCCAACCGGGGTTTCTATCCCATGTTCCTGAAACACCCTGCAGCATTCTAAAAATTCCTCCGGCGTATTCGGCAGCTTTAGCTTATACCGATCAAACATGTCTTTGTTTACAAACAGTCCGTAGACGACTACCTCCTGCGGTATCCCGACCAGCTTTCCATCTACCGTATTTGCGAGTCTGACCACTTCCCTCAGATTTTTGGCGCAGTCAAGTCCGGACAAATCCGCAAGCCTTCCTTCTTCTCCCATTTTCTGAAGGACGTCCGGATTCAGCAGATAGAAATCGTCCATACCATGCCGTATCCGGTCAAGCGACACATCATCATAAGATTTTTCCTGATAATCCTTTGCTGTATAGGTATTATACTCTATTCTTACATCCAGCTGCTCCTCTGCCATAATCACAGTCTTGTCAAACGCTGTCCTGGCAATGTTCTGGACATCCGGTTTGGAGCGTTCCATAGGCGCAAACAGAAGCACACTCGTTTCCTCTTCGCTGTCATCCGAAATCAGGTTCCTGCGAATGGGATCTTTTTGTCCGCAGGAAGCTGCCAGAAGAACCATTGCCACAGCCGTTACAATTGCTGCTGCCTGTTTCCTTCTTTTTTTCATACTTATCTCCTTTTACCCTGTTCTTTTTCTTTTATAACAGCTTATTTTAAGTACAGACTCAACGTCCTCTTTAATATTTCCATATTGATTGGCTTTGACACATGGGCATCCATGCCTGCATCTATAGAGTCCTTTACATCCTCTGCAAACGCATTTGCCGTCATGGCAATGATTGGAATCCTGGCTGCATCCTCCCGCTTCAACGCCCGGATTGCCCTGGATGCTTCATAGCCATTCATCACCGGCATCTGAACATCCATCAAAATTGCATCAAAGCTTCCCGGCTCTGCCTGTGCAAAGCGCTCCAGCGCGAACCGGCCGTTTACTGTAATCTCACAGGTCGCCTCCTCCAGATGCAAAAGCTCAGATAAGATTTCCGAATTGATCTCATTATCCTCTGCTACGAGAAAATGGCGTCCTTTCAGACAGCCTTCTCCTCCGGCTGCCTCAGGCACATGCTCCATGCCCTTCTCCTCTGAAAGCTCTAAAAGTTTTTCCCGGAGCGCAGATACAAAAAACGGTTTGGAAAGAAACCCGTTAATCCCCGCCTGGGTAGCTTCCTTCTGGATCTCATCCCAGTCATATGCCGTCAAAAGCAGGATCGGCACATATGTCGATGTATCTGCCCGCATCCGCCTCGCCGTTTCCACGCCGTCCATTTCCGGCATCTTCCAATCCAGCAGAATCACCTGGTAATCTGCCCCCGCTTCACAGGCGCTGTTTTTTAAGCGTATGGCTTCTGCTCCGCCTGAGGCTGTATCTACACAGACGCCCATATCTTCCATTGCAAGCCGGACTGCCTCACAGTTTTCCTCTTCATCATCCACTACCAGAATATGCGAGATTCCTCTTTGCTCCCAGAATTGCCCGCCTTCTTCGTTGTCCGGAATACGAAACGCCAGCTCTACCACAAACAGGCTTCCTGCCCCTACTTCACTGGAAACCTTTATGGTTCCTCCCATGAGCTCCACGATATTCTTAGTGATTGCCATGCCAAGCCCGGTTCCCTGCACTTTATTCGTGGTACTGTTCTCTGCCCTGGTAAAGGCGTCAAAAATGGTTTCCAAATATTCGGGCGTCATGCCGTATCCATTGTCCTCCACTTCAATGCGGATATGTTCAAACTGGCTGGAATGATGCTGTTGCCCGATGATACGCAGACAGATCTTTCCTCCCTCCTGCGTGTATTTTACCGCGTTGGAGAGTATATTGATCAGGATCTGACTGAACCTTGTTTCATCACCAAGCAGACGCTCATGCTTTATCCCTATAACAGTAATACTAAATTCCTGATTTCTGGCCTTTGCTGCCGGACGGATCATGGCATCTATGGAAGAAATCATTTCGTTGAGTGCAAACTCTCCGATGGTAAGTATTACCTTACCGCTCTCAATCTTGGAAATATCCAAAACATCATTGATAAGACCCAGCAAATGCTGTCCGGAAGCAGCAATTTTTTTCGTATATTCCCGTACCTTATCCGGACTGTCCGCATCTTTTGCAAGCAGCGTGGCAAAGCCCAGAATCGCATTCATCGGCGTACGGATATCATGGGACATATTCGAAAGGAACATAGTCTTGGAATGATTCGCAATCTGCGCTGCCTGCAATGCTTCCTTTAACTGACTGTTGTACAGCTCACGCTCAGATTCCCTTTCCTTTCGGATCTTATCGTGCTGTCTCTCAAAAAACAGATAGAGCGTACAGCAGCAAAAAAAGGCCACCAGCATAACAATTACAACAATATAGATATTCTGGTTTACCGCATCTCCTTCCTGCTGTATCGCCTGAATCAGCACATATCCAATCAGATAAACCGCACCGTCATTGACAGACCACATATAGATCAGAGAATTTTCATTCTGAATATCATGGTAAAACATCACATCTTTTCCGTTTTTGATATGTTCCGCCACACTTGTCTGGATCTCCTCTTCTGAAATCTTGTTGGCATAAAAAAAATCATCCAGGCTCGTATGCCCCGCATCGCGTTCCCCGATTCCTTTTGGCTTTAAAACCAGTCGCTCGCTGGCTGCATCCATAAGATAGAGCTTTGCTTCATTATTATAAAACCTGCCGGGAAGCGCTTCTTCAAACGTATCGTAAATATACTCAATATAAAGCGCCGCAATCTCTTCTCCATCTTTTAAAACCGGACTTCGCATCGTATACGCCCAGGTTCCCATGTTATTTATGTAGGATTGGGACAGCATAAGTCCATCTACCGTTTTCCCCTCTGAAAAATCCAGGGCATCCTCTGTAAATACTTCTCCTGTATTGGAAATCCCCGTATCTTCTCCGGATAAGATCAACGACAGCTTTACCATGGTATCATTACTTTCATAGGAAAGAACAAAATCATCCAGATTTTCAATGCCTGCTATTTCATGAGAAAGAAGCTTCTGGAATTCCGCTTCCTTTTTTAAAATAGATTCTATTGTATTGCCAATCAAATCCAGGCTTTCGCTCAGATTGTTTATTGCGGATTCGGACATTTCTTTAGATATCCTTTGCGACACAAAAAAAACAACGGCTCCCAAAATACAAAAAACCAGTAAAAAGGGAATCATCAGTATGCCTTTTTTATTCTCACTGCTTCTTATCTTCTCCATATTAAATACCTGCAAAAATAAACCTTCCTCTTTTAACGTATTCAACATTTTACTAACTGATACTGCTGTTGCGTCCATACGCGCTTTCTGCCTGTTCTATTCTATTATATAGCCTAAGTCTTTTTATTACAATACATAAATCGCTTCCTTTAGATCTGAGCACCGCTTTTGAAAAGCAATTTTCTCACCCCCGTAGAAAATAGCCCTCCGTTCCGGCTGACAGATCCGGAGGAAAAAGAAATCCCTTGAAACTTCTAACGGTTTATGGTATATTGAACATAAAGAAGGACACCTGCTGGTAACAGGTGTCCCACAGAAGCTGCCGATAGACGGTTAGCCCAACATATGATTAGCAAAATAGCTGCTCAGTTAGTCAGACCGGGGCGGCTATTTTTGTGTCTTATTACTATCTTTACCAAAGGTGTATCCTATTCCAAAGCAGGTCAAGCCGAAGCTCAGCACTGCGATAAGTCCCAAAATATCCATAGGCTCAGCCCTCCTTTCCCAGATTCCCTTTCGGGTTTCTATGTAAACGGAGGGGCACAGTCCCTCCGGAGAGGGCTAACCGCCTACCATCCTGGCAGTCCCAAACAGATACTACCACAATTCGACTGAAAATTCAATCTAATCCTCTTTTGTGGAATATTTGGAAAGCTGTTTTTATTCTGTATCTCATATCAATCTCACGGAACAAAAAGAAAGACTGGAAAACCCTTTTTTACAGGATTTCCAGTCCAAATATCCACTATTCTAATTCAATTTCAGAAAGCTTTCTTCACACTATTTTACCTTATTGCTGATTTTAGCGGAATATTTCGTAAAAATATCTGTTCCGTTCACCTTCTTCACGCCGCGAATCCGATAATAATAGGTCTTACCTGATTTCAGCTTTTTCGTAGACAGCTTAACAGAAGCCGCCGTCCCCTTCACTTTCTTTACCTGCTTATAGGAACCGTTCTTCGACGTGGACCTGTAAATGCGATAAGAATCTACATCATACGAACCTGCCTTTTTCCAGGAAAGCCGAATGGAAGCCTTAGCGGTTTTTACTGCAAGTTTTATAATTTTCGTATCCTTCACACCTGCTGCTGTCTTCTGAGCCTGCACCGTTGTTTCCAACTCACGGTTTGCAGCTAAAGCCTGCTGCAATTGCCCGCTCAATCCCTGAATAGTCTTATCCTTCGCCGCCGTGCTGGCGTTTTGACTATTGATTGCGGCTTCCAGCCTGGCAACCGCATCCGAAAGCTCGTCTATCTTAGATTCCGATTCTGTAAGCTTTTTATCCGCCTGTGCCAGTTGATCCTTTACATCCTCAATCGCCTGCCCCTGTCCTGCTTCCGTTTTCTGTAAATCCTCCAGAGCTGTTTCCAGTTCGTCAAGCTTTACACCCGCCTGCGTCAATTTCGTGCCCAGCTCCTGAATCAGCAGTTCCTGTGCATCTGCCGCCGTTCCTAAGCCCGTAACCGTTTGCTTCAGCTCCTGAATCAGTGTTTTTAATTCTTCCATCCTGTAAGTATTTTCCAGTTTATTTGCCAGGATTTCATACTCAGGCATGACGTCTGTGATATCGCTGCTTAAAGTCAGTGGTTCGCTCATATCGCCCGCCGTATAGGCCTCTAATTCTGCTTTTACCTGCAGGGCAGTTTGATAGACCTGCTCCGCAAGCTTTATTCCAAGCTCCGTCGCCGCTTCGGAAAACCGTTTGGGATAGCGGCTGTTTACCTGTTCCATCACAGCATCTACTGCTTTTTGCTGTTTAATTAAGCTTTTCTGATACTTCTCAAAATAAGCTCTGACCGCTGTGCCTGCCTTTGTACGGTTTGCATTGCACATACGGTAAATGGAGGCAAAAGTCCAAAACATGGAATTGTCCACATAGGTAAGGCTCTCTTCCTGATACTGTTCCAATACGCCGGTCACAGCCGCGGAGTAATACGGAATATAAATACTAAACTCTGACGGACAGACATTCTGCCACTGGATCGTTGCCAGCCCGATGGGCATACTGCTTCTTGTTTCAAAAATATGACATTCTGCCTGCCTATTATTGCCAATTGAATACTTGGCTGTCCCCGCGTTCTGGTCATAAGGAGTTCCCTCGCCGCGGGTGGATAATAAATGCATAATATCAAGCGTAGACATTTTCCTGTCCGGATCATGCAGCAGCGTAACCAGCGCATCTGTTTTGCTGTTATTGTCTACTGCCCCAAAGTCCACTTTAATAGTTTCGGCCTCGGCCCGGTTGATATAGAATAAGCCCTGCATATAGCGGACATACTGGCCGCTGCCAGAATTTTTATTGGAATACGTCTTTGCAACGTCGATTTTCCCGCTTTCATCTGTCACAAGGAACCCATTCTCCTGTGCAAGGGAAACCAGATTCTCCGAAGCAACTACATTTTCGGTATCCGTCACATCAATCACGCCAAGCATCATAATATTGGGATTGATAAGCACCTTATCCGGCGGAAGCTTGATAGCAGCATACTGATGACCGGATACAATTTCAAAATACCATGTTTCGTCCGGATCACTGATGGTGATCTGATTGCACTCGCCGGCTCCGTATGTATCGACGATATTCGCAAGAAGATCTACCGCTTCTTTTGCAGTAGCGGCTTTGCCAAGTAAAATGGTAGTGATGGAAATCTCGCAGATACCTGTCGAATCATCCAGCGGATCGGCTTTTTCCGGAGCCTGTCCACCATAGGTAGATACGGTTGCAGATACGGATACGCCCTTTTCATTCTGACCAGCCTCTGCATAGGCTTCAAAGTCATCCATCGTCTCTCCCTGCAGGGCAGAATCCTTTATATAGGTATAACGGTAAACATGACCGCCATAAGGCATCGAAAAACCGTACGAATCCGTATAAACATAATCATCCGGATAATCCCTGGCTTCCGATACGCCAAAAATCTTGACATAATTATAGCCCACGTCCTCGCAGCGGCCCATATAAGAGCTTCCGTTTTCGCTAACGCCATCTCCGATATAAATACCAGTGCACGCCGCTGCCGGCGCTGCGTTCGCCAGTACAAGCACAAAGCACAAAAGGCCGGTTAACAGTTTCTTCAGTTTCATCACATTCATAATACGTCATCCTCCTGTTTATCCTGTTGTCAGTTCCAAAACCAAAAGCAGTCTGCTTTTTGTCCTTCCAATTTTATACACCAATGGAGAGCATATGTCAACGGTTGACCGGTCAAGTTTTGCTGACCAGAATAGAAATGACGGAAACGGTTGAAAGAATGAAACACAATCGCATCCTCATTCAAACTTGCGCAAATCAATAAAAATAGCTAAAATAGCCCTAAATAAACCACACAGGAGAATCCCATGACGCTAAAACACTTAAACACCTTTTTAACTCTCACCCAGGAACAAAGCTTCACCAAAGCCGCTGCCCGCCTGCACTGCGCCCAGTCCGGCGTCACCACACACATCCGGCAGCTGGAATCTGAGCTTGGCGTACGCCTTTTCGAACGCATCGGCAAGCACATCAGCCTCACGCCGGAGGGCGAGTCTCTGATTCCCTACGCTAAAAAAATGCTCTCTCTCTCCGATGAAATGAAAACACTTTATCAGAAGCCCGGACGCCTTACCATCGGCGTAACCGAATCGGTCGCCAGCTATCTACTGGGCAATATTGTAAAAGAATACACCACACTCTGCCCCGACACCGAGATCTTTTTTCAGATGACCGATCACAGAGATTATTGCCAGATGCTCTGCGACGGAGAGCTCGATCTGGCCATCGTACTGGATACGCCGGTAACACGCGCCCCCATCCGCGTACTGCACAAGCACAGAGAATCCATTCTGTTAGCCGCTTCCTCTACGCATGAGCTGTCCGGCGGCCGCCACATTCAGCCGGAAGAGATGGGAACTTTCCCGCTGCTGCTGCCGTCTCCCGACTGCCCTTACCGAATCCTGTTTGAGCAAACGCTTACCGCATGGGGCATCCGCCCTAAAATCGCGCTGTCCACCGACTCCATTCCAATCATCAAAGAGATGGCTCTCTGCGGCACAGGTCTTGGCCTGCTGCCGGAATTCGCCGTCAAAAAAGAGCTCATTTATCATATGCTGGAAAAAATCAGTCTCCGCACGGATTTTGCCGTCTATACGCAGCTTCTGCTCCATCCGGACAAGTGGATTTCCCCGCAGCTGAAACAGTTTTTAGAGGTTGCCGGCAGACATCTTGGATCTGCCTAATATCTTTTACGCAGTCCCTTTGGATAGTGATTTTTTAGAATACCGCCCGAACGCTTGCCCCATCCGATACCGTAGCTGTCGGCAAGCACCAGGCAATAGCCCTTTTCCCCCTCCGACGCAATGGACTGTCCGCCCAGGTAAGCCCCAAGATTCGGATCCTCCGCCGAAAGGTTTACCGTGCGGCATGCCTCCTCTTTGTGTAAAGACAAAGCCAGCGCATGAGATGGCTCAAAGCGGTTCTTTTTATTTGTGCCAAGATGCAGTCCGGGACGAAGTACCTTAAGCCCCCGGATGGAAGGCATATGACACGGCGCAAGATAAAGCTGCGCGCCAAACGCCAAATACACGCCCTCTTGTTTGACACGCAGATTTTCTTCCCGGAATATAAGCCACTCCTTACAATCCTTTTCCGGTATCCCGGTTTCCTCCCCTCCTCCTGCAAAATTAAAACCGCCTGACGCGCCGGCTTTTTGCAGTACAGCTGCAAAATGACCCTCGCCGGCCACCTTATGCGGAAACAGGCGAATTGTATCCTCTATATGCGCCGCCGCTTCTATCGTCCAATCCGCTTGTCCAGGCATCATTCCGGAAACCCTTTTGGCCTGTATAATGGAAAATTCCGGAAAACGCTTTACAAACCGACTGATACTGCCCTCGTTTTCCTCCGGCGCAAACGTACAGGTGGAATACACAAGCCGTCCGCCGGGACGGAGCATCCTTGCAGCGCAGTTTAAAATGGCATCCTGCCTTTCGGCGCACATTTCTACGTTTTGCAGGCTCCACTCCGCTTTTGCCGCTTCGTTTTTGCGGAACATTCCCTCTCCGGAGCAGGGGGCGTCTACTAAAATCCGGTCAAAATATTCTACGAAAAATTCTGCCAGACGCTCCGGTGTTTCATTTGTCACAACCGCGTTTGCAATTCCCATGCGTTCGATATTTTCCGATAAAATCCTGGCGCGCGCAGGATGGATTTCATTGCAGACTAAAATCCCCTGTCCTTTCATTTTTGCCGCAATCTGCGTGCTTTTCCCTCCTGGCGCAGCGCATAAATCCAAAATCCGCTCTCCCGGCGCAGCCTCTAAATATTCTGCCGGGACCATAGCGCTCGGCTCCTGAATGTAGTATACTCCCGCATCATGATAGGGATGCTTGCCGGGCTGATAATCAGGACCGTAATAATACCCATCCTGCGCCCAGGGAACCGAACGCACCGGAAACGGGAGCTGCTTTAACAGTATTTTGGGATCGGCCTTTAACGTATTGATGCGAAAAGCCTGATAAGGGCCCTCCCAAAGGCTTTTTTCAAATATTTCATATTCTGCGCCCAGCATTTTACGCATTCTGTATTCAAATTCCGGCGGCAGCATGATTTTCTCTGTATTCTCCAGCTTTAATGCCATTTTATTCTCCTTTACCCCGATTTTCCATCCTTCTGCCCCTGCATAATTTCATACACAGTATATTCGCAATCCAAATGATATCCCAGCTTTTTTGCCAATGCAACCGACCATCTGTTCTGAGCGTCCCAGCTCGGATACCAGCCGCGTTTTAAACATTCCAAAATCAGTTTTGCGCCGCATATACTGGCAAGCCCCATCCTGCGGTAATCCTCTCTGGTGGCAATCTCCACCTCAATCCCGCCGATATAGCCGGAATAAGAGGATGCCCCGGATACCGGCTCTTCGTCCTTCAAAATAACCGCTCCCAGACCGCATTTCTGATAGGCTGCATAATCTGCATACTGACGCACCCAGTCCTGGCACCATTCTGTTTGCATGCAATATCGGAATAACGCTTCATCCATCATTTTTAACTGATAACCGTCCGCCAGCCCGTCCACAATTGCCTGAAGTTTTTTTCTGTCAAATACATCTGGTTCCTTTCGGATGGCATATCGGACGGCTTTTTTTGCCCTCCCTTTGTAATGCGATTCTATCAGGTCCGCCCAGCCCCTGTTTCCCGGAACCGCAATCATAAATTCGCGCCATTCCGGTATCTGTTCATCTGACAAAAACGTTTCATTGGGCACTCCGGCCAGAAAACAGAAATCGCCCAGCACAGCCATGGCCGAGGCCGGATTTTGGGGAGTATCTGCATAAATTTTTCCCATCACGCCCTGCAGACACGACCAAATCATCGTTTCCTGCCATCCCAGAAATAACGTCGCCGCTTTTTTCGTTTCCTTTCCTTCCAGAACCATCGTTTTCCTCCACGTCTGCTCAAATTCTATTACTTTGCCGGCTTACGCAAAATGCGGTGAAGCTGCGACCGGAGTGTAATATCCGATACCACCAGCCCTTCCCGCTGGCTTACAATATACCGGACTGCCTGCGCGACCTCCTCCGGCAAAAGATACGATCCAGCCTCGTCCCCTTCCCTAAAATCCGCATTCCGGTACAGCTTCGTCTTTGTCATATCCGGATAGATACAAACCACCTTCACACCATACTTTCTCGCCTCTTCAAACAGACTGTGGGAAAAGCTCGAAAGCCCGGCCTTCGTGGCGCCGTATGCACAGCCGTGCGGATTGGTTCCGACTGCTGTCACAGATGCAATATTAATGATATAGCCCGCATTCTTTTTCAGCGGACGCAAAAGCTGCTGTGCCAAAATCATTGGCACTTCCAGATTCGTCCTCACCATCTTTTGAATTTTCTGCGGATTTAATTCCTCATGCAGCCCATAATACGCCGTACCTGCATTGTTGACCAGAACGCGCACATGGTGCTTTGCCAAAATCTGCTTTACATGCTCTGTTAATTTGGGCGTGTCCAGCACGTCGCATACAATAGGGTGAAACCTTCCCTTAAGCCTTTCCTTCTCATTTGCAGGCTCCGTAAAGTTCCGTCCAAATCCAAAGACCTCATAGCCCGTCTCACAAAGCGTGCGGCTAACTGCAAGCCCGATTCCGGAAGACGCGCCGGTTACAATTGCCGTATCCATTGATCTCTTTCACCTTTCCTCTTTCCACAAAAATATTTTATCCTTCGAGATTCTTTCTGCAAGACGCCTGATCAAATACCCTTCCATCCGCTCCGCCAAATCCGCCGGATACTGATATACCCCGCTGCAATTTTGATATGGAAACTGCACGACTGCGGAATCCGGCTCCTGCCTGCGCATGTTTTTCAGATAATCCTGCGGCACACGAAACGTCCCTACGCTCACATCCCAAAGCAAACTGGCCGGAATCTCCCGAAAAATCTGTTCCAGCATCTTCTCGTACTCTGCTTCCCAATCCAACACATAAATCATCGGATCAAAGCACAGCCGAACCGAAAATCCCCTCCGAACCGCTTCCGCCGCACAACCGATGCGCCGCGCCAGAGAAGGTGTTCCATGCTCATATGCATCAATCACCCTCTGCGGCGACATGGTAAATGCAAAAACCACTCCGCAAACCGGCTCTTCCTGTTCAAAAAAACTGCGTTCCGCACATTTTGTACGGATCTCCAGCTTTAAATGTTTTCTCGATCCTGCAAACCGTATCCACTCCCGGACATATCCGGTTATCTGTTCCATCGCCATCAAATCCGTATCATAGGAGATACAAAGATACATCGGATGCTGCTTTAGCATACGATCCGTTTCCGAAAAAAAGTCCTCCAGATTTACAAACCAGACGATATTTGCAGACGGATACATCCCTTTTAAATAGCAGTATTCGCAGTCGTAAATACAATTCATCACACAGGATGTATAATAAAAATGGTCGTTTCCGAAACTCTGACAGACCGGCGCGCCCGGATAAATGAGCGTTCCCGGCTTTCCTGCCAGAATCAGCTTCTGCGTGTGGTGCTGCTGTAAAAAATCCTGCCCTCTTCTGCAGAACACATCCTTATAATGCCCGATTTCAATGATCCTTGCATCCCGAAATCTCGCCAGAACACGCTGCGTGCGCGGATGATTTTTCACTGCCTGTTCCACATATATATGTGAAAAAAACGGATTATAACAATCTCCTCTTAAGCTCTTCAAAACAGCGCTTCCCCTCTCTTTTATTCCGACAGGACAGCCGGTTTTTCCGGTACATTTCCAAAATTCTCCCCTCATAATCAATACCGGCCAGTATGCAGTAGCGGATATGCTGGCGCAGGGAAGCTTCCATGGAAGCCGAACAGTACAGATCTCTGCAAAGCTGCTTTAGCAAAGCCTCCGGCACAGGGTCGCTTTGTCTTTCCTTCTGCCCTATCTCATACAGCATTTTTACATAGCCCGCCAGAGCCCCCATATGCGGATCGGTCAAACGCCTGACCTGCTCTGGCGTAACCGCGGCTGCTTCCCTGCAGTCCGATACAATTTTCAGAAAAGCCATCTGATGCGGGGCAAAGAAATAACTGCCCGCCTGATAAACCGCAGCTGCTTCCCCGTCATACAAAAGAAGTGCAGATGTATGAGATACTTCCGACACATCATAAGGCTTTGCTCCCGTCACAAGCGCAGCTTCGCAAAAATCATGACGGTATAACACATCCGGATAAAACGTCTTTCCCGTTGTAAGCTCCGTTATTTTATGGCAGTAAAACAAATCTCCCACTGCTGCCCGCGCGGCTCCTACAGCAGCGCAGCTTCCTGTATGAATCAAAAAATCTCCTTTACCCGCCCCATTCGCCGTACAGATACTGCTTACGGCTGCGGCTGCAGAAATCATCCCGGACCCGGTAACTGTCAGGCAAATATCCATATTCTCACTGTAAAACGTCTGAAACCGGGTTTGCCTGGCATCCTTTTTTAAGTGAAAATATCCAATCCATGCACTCGCTTCGTGATAGGATGCAGTAAAAATATAGATCATATCGAACCCCTTATCCGTTATTCAAAACTCCTGGCCTTTTGCAGGAGTACGCACTATTACAGCGGACTTCGTCAAATCCATACCAGCTTTAAAACCTGCAGCAGGCAGATAATCCCTCCCGCATCAAAAGCCGCTGTTCTCGATTATAACAAAAAGAAAGGAATACTGCAATCAGTATTCCTCTTCCTCTTCCATCTCCCCAATATCTTCAACCGGCTTTCCCAGCCCTTCAATCACAATCCCGTTCTTCTGGGCATAATCCCAGAGCGCCGCATGAATCGCCTCCTCAGCCAAAAGCGAGCAATGTACCTTTACAGGAGGCAATCCGTCCAAAGCCTCCATTACTGCTTTGTTTGTGACCAAAAGCGCCTCTTCAACCGTTTTCCCCTTTACAAGCTCGGTCGCCATACTGCTTGTCGCCACGGCAGCTCCGCAGCCAAAGGTCTTAAACTTAACGTCCTTTATGATCCCCTGCCCGTCTATATCCAGATATATCCGCATAATATCGCCGCACTTTGCGTTTCCAACGGTTCCAACTCCGCTGGGATTTTCAATTTCACCGACGTTTCTTGGATTGTTAAAATGATCCATTACCTTTTCACTGTACATCTTTTACCTCTTTCTGTTTTTTACTTTGCTCCTTCAAAAAGTCCTCATACAACGGCGACATATTGCGAAGCCGTTCAATCATTTTTTTCAGCTCATCCACTACAAAATCAATCTCCTCTAAGGTTGTCCCATCCGAAAGCGTAATCCGCAGCGATCCATGCGTAATCTCATGCGGCAGCCCAATCGCCAGCAAAACGTGCGACGGATCCAGCGAACCCGATGTACATGCCGAACCGCTGGACGCGCATATACCAAGCTGATCCAGAAGAATCAGCATAGATTCTCCTTCGATAAAACGGAAGCAGAAATTTGCATTGTTGGGAAGGCGGTCCGTTCTGTGGCCGTTTAGCCTGGAATATGGAATTTCCGCAAGCACCCTTTCAATCAAATGATCTTTAAGCTCCCTTTCTTTTTGGCTTTTCTCCTCCATCGTCTCCCCGGCTATCTGCGCCGCCGTGCCAAATCCGACAATACCCGGCACATTTAGGGTCCCTGCCCTTCTGCTGCGCTCCTGTGCGCCGCCGTGAATAAAGGATCGGATTTTCACGCCTTTACGGATATATAATATGCCAATGCCCTTTGGCCCGTTCATTTTATGGCCGCTGGCGGAAAGCATGTCAATCTGCATCTTGTCCACGTCAAGCGGGATATGCCCGTATGCCTGTACCGCGTCGGTATGGAACGGTACGCCCGCCTCATGTGCGATTTTCCCGATTTCCGCTATCGGCTGTATCGTCCCGATTTCGTTATTTGCCGCCATAATGGAGATCAGTATGGTATCCGGGCGGATGGCTGCTTTCAATTCCTCCAGAGAAATTTTGCCTTCTGCGTCCACATTCAGATATGTCACGTCATACCCTTTCTTCTCCAGGTACCCGCATGTATGCAGGACGGCATGGTGCTCAATTTTACTGGTGACGATATGCTTTCCCTTAAAGGCATAAGCCTCTGCTGCCGCCTTAATCGCCCAGTTATCGGATTCGCTGCCGCCGCCCGTAAAATATATTTCCTCCGGCTCTGCCCCAATCAGCTTAGCTGCCTGCCTGCGGGCCCTGTCTACCGCCTTTTTGCCCTCCCCGGCAAATTGATAAACAGAGGACGGATTACCATAATTCTGCCTGAAATATGGCAGCATTTCCGTCAGTACCGCCTCGCTTACCTGCGTCGTCGCCGCATTGTCCAAATAAATCAGTCTGTCCATCATCGTTCCTTCTCTCTTATTTACATTTCTATAAAATTAATGTTTATTATATTTCATATGGGTATAGTATGCTTTAATGAGACCATTATACTTTAACGTATTTTTCCTGTCAATAGTATTTGTGAATGAAACACAGGATATTCAGACTGTAGCAGAGGTAATGACAGCTTCCGCCAAAAGAGGGCCGTGTAAGTCACAGCCCTGCATTCTTTGCATAAATCCCGACGGAAATCCGGTAGCACAATAAGAAAAATACAAAAATCACACCCACGCTCGCCAGATAAATATGCATCAGATTTGTATACATCATTTTCTCCAATGCATGCACTGAAAAATACGCCGATACTGCCATAACCGCAAACGGCATGCCATACGCCGCCATAAGCTCATGAGAAAGTGATTTCCGCAGCGTAAAGTGCGCGATACCCAGCTTTTTTAATACCTCATAGCGCGCCTTTTCCTCAAATGCATCGTTGTAAAGTTTCATAAACAACACGCTTCCACTCGCCAGCACGAATACCATAAACATAAAAATGCAGATAGTATAAAGCACCTTAATCCATTCGATATCACTGCTGTCCGGATCAATTGTCACCATTGCCATATTACTGCCGCCACTGACTAACGTACCCAGCTCATCCTTCGAGGCTGCAAAATTGTAGATATCCTCGATCCGGTAATTGTACGTATACGTTTCCTGCCCCAGCGGCAAAAGCCTCTGGTACTCTGCATCGTTTACCAGGTAAAAACTCATCATCTCCTGCAGATAGCCCAAATAAGGAACATTGATTTCTGTGACCTGCCGGTAGGTTTTCCCGTTGATGATCTCAGTCCGATGCGACCGATCGGTAAGCAGGGACAGCAGGTATATATGGGAAACCTTAATAATTTCATCATCTCCGGGACTTTCCAGTTCAAAGGGAAGCCCTGTTTTTTCTGCCAGCTCCTTTACCCTGGAGTACGATAAAACTGCATACTGCCTGCTTTGAAATTCCGTTTCAAACATGGATGAATCAATAGCCAGAAACGGTATCTTTGCGCTATAAGCAATTTTATTATCTTTTTCAATCAGGGAGCAGATCGTATCGTCCAGATCAGACTGCTGCCCAAGCATCTGATACGTATACGTATTCCGGAAATGGACCATGGTATCATAGCGAAACTTCATGGCAAAGCCCGTTGCAAGCGCCGTCACGGAACAGAGCATCAGCACACAGGTCATCGCATAGGTACGGTAATTTTTCTTCATACGGAAAATCAGATTGTTGATCCAGAGATTTCGCTGCTTTTTATAAAGAAACTCCTTCTTTTGAGCAAGGCTCTGAAATACCATCGGCAAAAATCCACCGAACATCAGATACACGCCGACAACAACCAGAATAACGGCTGCAAACACATTGCCCATTACCTCCTGTCCGCCTTCCTTGACCGCCAGATAATAGCCGGCCAGGAGTATCACAAGCCCGGCAATGGTTTTGAAAAACAAAATGATCAGATTTTGCTTTACATACTCATTCTGCCGCGTCGCAGACACCATTTCAAGCACGCTGCTCCTTACGATATTGACATACCCTTTGGCTGCAAAAATCAAATACATGACCAGATAAATTACCGCTGTCACAAGCGTTGGCTGAAACGTAAACCGAAAAGATATATCAACGGCAATATCAGAAATTGCCAGCAGAATCATCTGAAACAGATATGTCGTCAGCACGCCGAAGACCGTACCAAGCACCAGTGCGGACAGTCCGATTAACGACGTTTCAATCATATAGAGCTTGCCGATTTTCTGATTGCTTAAGCCCATAAATACATAGATCCCAATTTCCTTTTTCTGTCTGGTCAAAAACACATTGGTCGCATACCAGAGAAAAAAGAACATGAAGCAGCCCAGTACAAAGGAAATGGCCTGCACCAGTATGTCGATAGATTCCCGGTTATGCTCGCCCAAAACGTCAAACATATCTGAGCAGAGGATATTCTGGAAATTTTGGAAAACCAGAATGGTAAATGCCAGCGATACGATTATCGCCAGATAATTTTTAAAGCTGCTTTTAAAATTCTGCATCGCCAGTTTCATCATACTCATGCAATATCACCTCCCATGGAAGCCTGCACATCAATGATTTTATCGTAAAATTCCCTGCGGCTATTCCCTTTGCTTAAGCGGCACCGAATCTGTCCGTCGCTCAAAATATAAACGTCTTTTGCATAGGATGCGCTGAACGCGTCGTGCGTCACCATCAGAATTGTCGCCTGGCCGCTGTCGTTTACCATTTTTAAACACTCTAAAAGTTCTTTTCCTGACCGCGAATCAAGGGCTCCGGTCGGTTCGTCCGCAAAAATAATTTCCGGATTGGTAATCAGTGCCCGACACGCTGCGCCCCTTTGCTTCTGCCCGCCGGAGAGCTGGTATGGATACTTTCGCAGATGGTCTTTCAGCCCGAACATCTGGGCAAGCGTCTCTGACTTCTGAATGCATATTCTGCCCGAAGCGCCGTTTAACGACAGCGGCAGTGCAATATTGTCCTGCAGCGTCATGGTATCTAACAGATTATAATCCTGAAAAATAAACCCGATTTTGTCCCTTCTGATTTTGGACAAATCCCGGTTGGATATCTTTGTAATGTCAATTCCGTCCAGCATAACCTTTCCCTGCGTTGGCTTGTCAATGGTAGAAAGGATATTGAGAAGCGTCGTTTTTCCCGAACCGCTCGGCCCCATGATAGCGATAAAATCGTTTTGGAAGATTTCCAGATCAATCCCCTTTAAAGCCGTCGTACAAAAGCCGCCTGTCCCGTAATTTTTTACCAGATTTTTGATTTCAACTACTTTTTTTTCATTCATGTAATTCATCCTCCTTATGCATCCTATTATAGAAGGCGCGCCGGAAAAAATCCTTACATTAACATTACAAAACGGGCTGTAATATTACAGTTTGACCTGTGGTTCCGCTTTTGCAAAGCCCTCTGAAGGCCTTGCCAGGATCGCAAATCTGGTAAACTCCATCGGCTCGCTTTCCACTGATATCTCATGCCCCAGCCGCTTCGCAATTTTCGCCGTCATATAAAGCCCCATACCGGTTGATTTATACCTTCCGTTGTGATGGCTGCTCCCGGTGTAACCTTTTTCAAAAATTCTGCGGATATCCTCTGCCCGTATCCCTTCGCCGTGATCCTCGACAAACAGGCAAACCGACTCCCCCTTACGCACGCTCCACAGTTTCAGGCTTGCCGTCTGCATCACATACTTTACCGCATTGCCAAGCAGCTGATCCAGAATATACACAAACCAGCTTTTATCCGTATAGACTTTCACATCCTCCACATCCATCTCTATTTCAAAATGATTTCGAATCAGGAAAAACTGGTTATTATGGACAGACGTTTTCACACATTCCAAAAGACTTACCGGTTTAATCTGAAGATCAAACAGGCTTCCCTGTACCTTGCATCCCAGCAGCGCACAATTAAGCTGCACATTAATGCGCTCTAACTGCTCCTGCATCAAATAACGCTGCTTTGCGTCTTCTATTTTTCTGGCCATTAACAGACTTGCAGACAGCGGAGCCTTTACCTCATGAAACCACTTTGCGACATAGTCCTGCAGATCCTGGTTCTGCTCCATCTGTTCCTCCAGCTGTTCGTTAAGCACCCGGACGTCATGTTCTGCAATATCATAATTTTCAACCTCCGCAAAGCGCTGGCTGATTACGGTATCGTACTTAAGATACTCCCGCTTATCTGCCTGCTGCCTTCTGTGCACCAAATATCCGGCCCCGCCATAAAACAGGCCACAGACAGCCAGCAGCACATCCAGATACCAGAGATATCCGCGCTTTACCTCCGGCAGCAGAAAAAGAAAATAAAAATTATAGGAAAAACATAAGAATACGCAAAATAACACCTGTTTTTTGATTTTTTTCCAGTAGGTCATGCGATATAATACCCCTGCCCTTTCTTTGTGCCAATCACCTCAGCCCCACAAGCGCTCTTTAACTTATTCCGAAGCCGGCAGATAAGCGTCGTGAGCGTTCCGTCGGAAACAAATTCATCCGTGCTCCACAGCTCCATCATCAGCTCCTCACGCGTCACAATCCGACTTTTTTGTTCCAGTAATTTCATTACGATTTTGCGCTCGGATTTTGTAAGATCAAGCCTTATGCCGCGGCATACGAATGAAGAGGTATCCTCTTCAAAATAAAGATCCTGCCCTACATACTGACGTCCTGTCACTTTATACTGATAAGTGCGTCTTAAAACCGCTTCTGTTTTCGCTTTCAGCAAATCCAGATGAAACGGCTTTTCCACATAGTCGTCCCCGCCCTGTGCAATTGCCATTATCTTATCCCGATCGTCGTTTCTGCTGCTGATATAAATGACAGGAATATCTGAAACGGTACGGATTTTACTGCACCAGTAAAATCCGTCATAAAAGGGAAGATTGATATCCATTAAAACCAGATGCGGCAAATGGACTTTATATTCAGATACAACATCATCGAAACGCTCTGCCATAACTACCTGATATCCCCATTTTTCCAGGAACTGACGGATTTCATGCGCCAGGGCTTCGTCATCTTCCACAAGCATTATTTTCATTTTTTGATCCAATAATTTTCACCTCATTTCCTTAAAAAGAATAACATTCCCAATCATCAAATTCAAGAGCGGTGGATAAAACTTCCTTTTCTCTTTACATGATTCGCGAAATATGCTACACTGTTCCCAGGTCGGTTTGCCAATCCTCCTTCTCATTTGGAATGGAGGAATTCTAATGTCATACAATCAAAAATCTTTTCGGGCAGTTCTCACTGTCATCTGCATGGTTTCCATGCTGTTTATTTTCAGTTTTTACACCACTACAGTATATGCATCATCTTCCGGCTACGAGTTTGTTGTGCTGAATGTGTTTTCGAAAACGTTAAATATCGGCGATGAATTTTATCTGATTGCAGTGTCATCGAACGGTAAAAAACCCACTTTTTCATCCAGCGACAAAAGCGTGGCATCGGTCAGTACCTACGGCAAAATCACTGCCAAAAAATCCGGAACCGCTACCATCACCGCCAAAATTAAAAACGGAGAAGCCAGCTGCAAAATCAAGGTCAATAAAACGTCCATCCAGCTGAATATGAAAAAAATTTCACTGGAAATCGGATACAGCGCAAAGTTAAAGGCATCTGTTTCTACCGGACATCCAGTCAAATTTAAATCAGAAAAATCCAGCATTGCCTCTGTAAATGAAAAAGGCGTTATCTTGGCAAAGAAATCCGGGACTACGACGATTACTGTAACTGCCGACAAGACCTCTGTCAGCTGCAAAGTAACGGTCAAACAGCCAAAGGTGAAATTAAACCTCAGCTCTGTTTCTCTTTATCGGAAAGAAAAAGTGAAGCTTTCTGTCACATCTACATCCAAACACGCCCCCAAATGGAAATCCAACAAGAAAAGCGTCGCTGTAGTTGACGAAAACGGCACCGTCACCGCTGTCAAAAACGGTACGGCTACCATCACTGCTACGGTTGACGGTATCAGCAAAACCTGTGATGTAACGGTTAAGAAGCCGGAAATTTCTTTTGAAAAAGCAAGCATTACGCTCACCGTTGGAAAAGAATACCAGGCGAAGGCAAAAGTATCATCCCAAAACAAGCCGGTGTATTCCAGCTCAAATCCCCGTATTGCAACGGTGGATCAGAATGGGAATATCCATGCCGTATCTTCCGGAAAAGCATACATTTATGCAAAAGAGGACGGTGTAAAGGCCCGTCTTACGGTTACAGTACAGGAAAAATAATCATATCTATATAATCATATCAATCATGCAATAAGGAGGTGCGGCAAATCGACGATATCCATTATACCATAGACTTTGCACTTTGTATGTGATACACTGATAATGAATTCTATCATCCAACATCCAAAGGAGACAGCATGATCCAAATAGCAATGAAATCAAAGGGCGCGGTTAATCGCAATACCCTTTTATCCTTAAACAGGTCTTCCCGCCAGACAGTACAAATGCGCACCGTACAGGCTGCACAGGCTGCGCCCCTGCCGCCTGTGAAAACCGCGGCGCCGGTACAAGCTGCACAGACCGCAAACACAGCTCCTCTCACTAAGCGGCAGATTCCGCCGCTTTTAAAGCCCATACAAAAAGGCCAGAAGGTTTCCATCGAAGCGAACGCTCCGCTTCATCGGCTCAAAGCCTGCTTTGGATGGAGGACCTTAAATCCGCAGTGCGACGTCGATGTATCCGCATTTTTACTTGGTCCTGACGGAAAGGTTCCCGGAGATTCGTGGTTTGTATTTTACGGGCAGACGCTCAGTCCGGATCAGAGTACGGTTTTCCATGCAGATTCCGGTACAGACCGCGAATCCGTCACAATCGATCTGCAACGGTTAAATCCTGCCGTCCAGAAAATCGTATTTGTCCTCACCATCCATGAGGCGGTAGAACGCAGGCTTCACTTTGGCATGTTAACAGACGCCTATGTCCGTATTTTAAACGGGGATACGTCAGTCGAACTGGTCAGCTTCCAGATGACGGAATATTATAATAATGTAATATCTATGATGATTGGAGAAATTTACCGCTACAACGGCGTCTGGAAATTTAATGCTGTGGGAAATGGCGTTGCCAGAGATTTGGCGGGGCTTTGCGCCCTCTACGGCGTACAGATTAGCGATTCGTAAGCAATCACGATTAGGAGGAAATATATGTTAACATTTGAAACAGTCAATGAATTAACCCTTAAAGTAACGTGCCAGGGCAGTGACGTGCTCTTTACCAAAGCGGGATCTTTTATCGCAGGGGAAAGCGCGAACGGAAAAAACTACAAATTTGAAAAACTGCTGTTAGGCCCGCAGGGCAATATCGCACAGGCTGCGCTTGGATCGTTGATGCGCCGCGTCACAAAAGAAAACCTGCCTTTGATGAAGGTTATGATGAGCGGGGATTCCGTCACCTATTACGCGGACTATTCACAGCATGTCGTCGTGTATAAACTGGCGGCAGGCGAAACCGTTTCTGTCGAATCAGAGAATATCCTGGCTTTTACACAGGACTGCAAATACAGCGTCCGTTTTATCGGTACCGGCATAATTTCCCAGAAGGGACTTGCAACCTCTACTTTGACAGGAACCGGCAATCAGGCCTATGTTGCCGTACTCTCAAACGGCAATCCCATTGTCTTAAGCAATCTGCAGAGCAGGAGCACGATCTGCGTCGATCCGGACGCTGTCATCTGCTGGATGGGACAGTCCGGCTTCTGCGATCCGCAGGTGAAGATGGATTTGTCCTGGAAGAACTTTATCGGCCAGGCTTCCGGAGAATCGTATTCCTTTGAATGGAGCGGCGGACAGCCAGTCTCCGTCATCGTCCAGCCGACGGAACGGCGCGGCGGAATCCGTGTTGGAATGGATTAAGCTCTGCCGTTCCATTTTTTTAACAGCCGCATGACTACAATCACCGCTGCATTGGCCAGTACAAATTCTGCCACAAGCTGTGCATAGGCCAGACCATACAGCGGAAACAGATAATTCAACAGAAACAGCGCCGGGATTTCCAGTATGATTTTCCGAAGAATTGCAAACAGGAAAGCCAGCCTGCCAAATCCACACGCCTGGAATACGCCGACTGCCAGAAAATCAATACATAAAAGCGGCGTTGACAGGCACATCCCGCGCATAAACCGCGCGCCGTATGCGATAATTGCCTCGTTGTGCATAAACACAGATACCAGCCCTTCTGCATTAAAATAATACAGAATCGTAACCGGAGCCATAAAAAGCAGCATCACCTTCAGTGTAAACAGCAGCGTTTTTTTCATTCTGTCAATATTCTCCGATGCAAAATTATAACTGACTAGCGGCATCACACCTTGTGAAAACCCCAGGGAAATATTCATCGGCACCATATTGATTTTCTGTACAATTCCCATCGCGGCAATTGCATTTGGGCCAAAAGAAGAGGTAAAATTGTTTAACACCGTCATCCCGGTCACGTTTAACAGGTTCTGAATCGCCGCAGGAATTCCAACCGCGAACACCCCCAGTACAATTTCTTTTTTAAACCGGAGCATCGACGGGCGGATACATACAAACGTGCGCCCTTTTTTCACAGTCAGCAGGACGAAAAAATACAAACACGCAGCACAGTTTGAAATAAAGGTCGCACATCCGGCCCCGGCCGCACCCATGCCAAGCCCCCAGGGCAAAACAAAGATCGGATCCAATACCATATTGAGCAGACAGCCGCTCATCGTACCGATACTGGCATGCAGCGACGCTCCTTCCGCCCGCACCAGATAGGCCAGGACGACATTCAGAATCGCAGGCGCCGCGCCAAAGCTTACCGTCCACATCAGATACTCTCCCGTAGCCGCCGCTGTTTTGGCATCTGCGCCAAGCATGGACAAAAGCGGAATCTGAAAAACCGTATATACTGTGGAAAACAAAATTCCACAGATAAGCGAACCGTAAAAGCCCATTGCAGAGCTGCGGTATACGGTATCGTAATCCTTTCTCCCAAGTCCACGGCTCATCATACTTGAGCACCCTACGCCAAACAGGTTATTGACTGCGTTAAAAGCAAGCAGTACAGGAGCCGCCAGAGTTACGGCAGAATTTTGTATGGAATCGTTTAACATTCCGACAAAATACGTATCCGCAAGATTGTAGATGACCATCACCAATGAACTGATCACGGTCGGAACTGACAGAGATAAAACGGCTCTTGGAACCGGCGTCTTTTCAAATAACTGTATTTTTTGTGTATCTTCCATTTATACCATCTCTTTTCAAAAGATAATTAAAAAAGTATATGCCTTTTTTTCTAATGTGTCAAGAAAAAGTAACAGTTCAGCCCAGGACTTTGCACCTGCTGCAAAGTCCGTGAGAATGCGTAAAGACTGGAGTGGAATCCGCCCCTTTGCCGTATGGCAAACTTTAAATGGGCGGATTCCGTAACAGTGAAGCCGGAAGGCTGAACTGT
>JAAWDZ010000017.1 GCA_022794015.1 Eubacterium sp.
GTTACTGTTCATGGGTCAGGAACGCGCATTTACTGCGTGTTCCGTGAGAATATGATACAAGTTCGGGGCGATTTTTGCGAAGCAAAACTTTAAATATCGCCCCGAACCGTTACTGTGAGCGGCCTCCCAGGCCGTGAACAGTAACAAAATTGCGGTATTTTCCTATACCTTCTTTGGTTGCATTTTTGGGTTGTTTATCTTAAAATGTTATTATACCTGAAATTTGAAATGGACAAAGGAGGAAGGGATGAAGAGATATCTGTTTGCAGCAGGAATTCTGTTTGTTTTGGCTGTGTTGTTTGTTTCGGTGAAGGGAGCTTACAGCCACAAGGAAAGCAAGGCACAGGAGAAGCCGCCGCTGATTTATTATACGATCGGCCGGGAGGATGAAGATCTGGAGATGGTCAATGAAGCGTTAAACGATCTGTTGTCCAGGAAGTACGGCATTACCGTAGACTACCGGAAACTGGACTGGAATATATATGGGAATAAAATTTCGGTTTACCTGAACCTCAACGAAAACCTGGATGTGGTATTTGCTTCAAACGTACATCAGGGAGATTATGTGGGCAATGCCAAAAAGGGCGCGTGGTATCCGCTGGACGATTTTCTCGCTGGAGAGGGGAAGGCTCTTTATGAGGCGATTCCGGAAATCTGGTGGGAGGGAGCAAAGATAAATGGTCATATTTACGGCGTACCGACCAGCAAGGAGCTGGCAAGTGTCAGTCAGTGGATGTATCCGAAGGAGCTGGTGGATAAATACGATATTGATATAGAAAGTATCAAAAGCCTGGAAGATCTGGAGCCTGTATTTGCTCTGATTCAAAAGAACGAACGGGAATATACCGTGATGGAGTTGAACCAGTATACGCATTTCTTTGAGGTATACGGATATGAATATATTCTGGATTATCAGATTCCCCTGATGATAAAATCAGAGGATGAGGAGGTTAAACTGGTCAATATCCTGGAAACAGACGTGGGGGAGCAGGTATTAAATACGCTTCGGAAATATTATCTGGCAGGTTACATCAATAAGGATGCGCCAATCCGGGAGAGCCAGACGCTGCAGGAGGGTGAGAAGGTATTTTTCCGGCAGGCACAGGGCGGGCCATATGCAGAGATGGTGTGGTCGAGACAGCGTGGATATGAGGTGGTGGCGCAGGTGATGTCGCCGGCTGTGATCGATATAGATTCGCTCCGGGGGGCTTATATGTGCGTGGCAGCTTCTTCGGAGCAGCCAAAGGAGGCGTGCCGCTTTTTGCTGGCAGTGAACACGGACAAAGAGGTGCGTAATTTGCTGCAGCATGGAATTGAGGGAGAACATTATAAGCGAAACGCGCAGGGACAGGTGGTAATGCTCAAGGAAACCTATATGGGAGTCGCTTATACGCAGGGGAACCTTTTTCTGTTGGATACCAGAGAAGGATGGCCGATAGATTTGCCTGAGAAGTACAGGGAATTTAACGAGCGCGCGGTGCCATCGCCATTGATTGATGCGGAACTGGATTTATCTGAAATAGAAGAGGAAATTTCGGCAGTCCGGGCAGTTTCTGAAAAATACTGCCCTGCGCTTATGACAGGAAGCGTAGATGTTTCAGAATACCTGCCGGCATACTGTAAGGAGCTGCGGGAAGCGGGGATTGACAGGATACGGGATGAATTGCAGAAACAGCTAAAGAAGTGAAAAGGATGAAAGAAAAAGAAAATAAAAAAGGAATACATCATGCTTCACCGTTAAGATGGCAGAGTATGTTCGTTGTTGCATTTGCGTGTATGTTCTGGATGATTTTATGTCTTGGCGTTTTTTTCTGGCAGTCAGAGCTGATGAAAGCAGAAGAGAACCGTCAATGTGAAATGATACACCGGCATTTGACGAGTGCAGAAAACCTTTGCAGTGAACAGGTTCGCAGTATTTACAAGGATGCAGAGCTTTTGCGGGATTTCTGTTCGTTTTGGAATCACACTATAGAAGGTTATATGGAAAAACGCCTACAGCAGGATAATGTACAGGGAAGCCAGGAATCATTTCCGGATTATATGAATGTATTTATTACGGAGAATTCCGAGGTCTTTTCTAAAATTTATTTTCTGACGGCAAAGGACATATATTTGCTGGAGGCACATCAGGAGGGCGGCGGAGAGTATTCGTACAATATTCCTTACAGCCAGTATGTAGAGGAATGTGAAAACATGGGAAGCGGATATCCGATTGGCATTGATGTACAGGATATCCAGGACGTAAAGAAAAATGTGGGACGCGTTGTATTTTTGCTGGATTTTACGTATTTGACGGATCATTTTAATGAACAGTATAGTAGCCATGTGTTGTTTCGACATGGAAATATGGAAAAAGTGTGGGGAGATCTTAAAAAGAGGGAGTTAAATTCGGACTTTTTGTCTTCCTTCACAACATACACCTGCAGTATCCATGGCAACCAGATTGAAATTGGGATGCATATAACGGATGTTCTTTCCAAAAACAGGCTGTTGTTTCTGATTCTTACAGTGCTGGTAGTATTTGTAGCCGGACTGGTGCTGGCATGGATGCAGCGTATGGCGGTGCAAAACGCAAGATTTCACGAGACATTGATTCATACGATACAGCTGGCCAAGCAGGGGAAGTTCAGACAGGTGGAGGACTGGTCCAAAAAGGGCAATTACGCAATGCTGGCAGGGGAAATCAACGATATGATAAGTAAGCTGGATCTGCTGATCAAAAAAGAATATCTGTTAAAAATCAGTCAGCAGAAGACGCAGATGCAGGCGATGCTGTATCAGATCAATCCCCATTTTCTGTATAATACGTTAGAAATCATACGTGCGCAGGCCAATATCCAGGGAAATGTAGCGCTGTCAGACGCGCTGTTTGATCTCGGCAATATGTACCGGATGCTTTCCAAGCTGGGCGATGTGATTCCAATGCGCCAGGAGGTAGCGCTTTTGAAACATTATCTGAATATCTTAGAGCTTGGCAATCCGGAGAATTTTTATTATGAAATCGACCTGGATGAAGAAACCATGGAGTTGGATACGGTAAAGTTCTGGCTGCAGCCACTGGCAGAAAATTATTTTGTACATGGGTATGACCGTAACAGGGAGTACAATCTCTTTTCCGTCCAGGGGCAGAAAAAAGAGGACGGATACCAGCTTTTGATTATGGACAACGGCAGCGGCATGCAGGAAGAGGAGCTGGCTGAGCTAAATGAAAAACTAAAGCAGGCGCAGGGGCTTCCGAAAGAAAATATTGGGATTCAGAACGTTTGCCAGAGGCTGAAATATTTTTACTGTGGGCAAATGACGTTTCAGATTATAAAAAACCATCCAAAGGGATTATGTATTAAGATTTTTATCAGAGAGGATTGGAGTGGGGAATAGCATATGTATCGTTTGTTATTGGTGGATGATGAAAAACAGATTACGGAAGGTCTGAAATTTTTTATGCCGTGGGAGAAATATCAAATCAGTGAAATCCGCACGGCGAATACATATGAAGAGGCTTTGGAACTTGGGTATCGTTTTAAGCCGCATATTGCAATGATTGACGTGTGTATTGGAAAGCGTTTTGGATATGACTTACAGGGCGAGCTGCTCAGAAATCTGCCGCAGCTTCATACGATTATGATCAGTGGGTATGATGAGTTTTCCTATGTACGCCAGGCCATGCGCCAGAGAGTAGTAGATTATCTGTTAAAGCCGATAAACAGGGCGGAGTTAGATAAGGTATTAAAGAAAATTGTTGTGGAAAGACTGCATGGCAGCCTTGTGGGCGAAGCGGGAGACGACGCATGGTATGATGAAATTTTAGAAATGGATATCAGAGAGCTAAGCAAGCTGGTTCAGAAAATTTTAAAGATCGTACAGGAGGAGTATGGGAAAAATTTAAATCTCTCTGTGCTTTCGGATCGGCTGGAGGTTGGCGGCGGATATTTGGGGAAACTGTTCTCGAAGGAAACGGGAATGAAGTTTTCACAATATCTGATGCAGTATCGGATGGATGTGGCGAAGGAACTGATTATCAGCACGGATTACAAGGTGGCTTATATCGCAAATAAGGTGGGATATTTCCATCTGAATTATTTTTATATGCATTTTCAGGCATGTTTTCAGAAGTCGCCGCTTGAGTTTCGTGAGGAGAAAACGGGGGCAGAGCGCCTCTGAAAATTTATTCCTGCTTTATTGTAATGAAATGGGGGAAATCCATTTTGGATTTCCCCCATACTCACCTGCAATTAGCAGAAGCTGCTACCGCATCCGCCGCAGCAGAGCAGTAATAAGATGATCCAGATGCAGCTGTTGCTGCCGCCGTCACATCCGCCGCCACAGTTGCCGCCGCCGAAAAAGCCGCTGCCGTTGCCGTTGCACAGACACATCAGAACGATAAGCCAGAGAATAGAACCACATCCTCCATCATTTCCGCATCCACAGTTTGTTGCTGCTAAGTCACTCATTTGAATACCTCCATTTTGTTTGATTACACTTTATCATATGTGGATGGCTTGTATGTGTTTCCGGGTGACAAGTATATTTTTCAGAGACGTGTATTTTGAGGGATTTTGGGAGAATAAACAGGATGGGCGCTGAGTTGTTTCGCAGGAAAGGAGATGTCTCGTCGCCTCTCCAGTCCGAAAGTAAGTTTACGCGATTGATATCATAAAAAACAGATGACGGATCTGTATAAAATTGTTAAAATGAAGATAATGGCGGTAAGGAGGGCGGAAAGCATGAAAGAACGTAAAATAAAGAAGCTTCCAATTGGGATTGACGATTTTGAAAAGCTGCGCCAGGATGAATTTTACTACATCGACAAGACAGGCATGATCCAGGATTTGCTTGAAAACTGGGGGGAAATAAACCTGTTCACACGTCCGAGGCGTTTTGGGAAATCCCTGAATATGAGTATGCTAAAATCTTTTTTTGATATAAGCGGAAACGAGGAGATTTTTAAGGGCCTCAAAATTGCTGAGGAAGCAGAACTGTGCAGACAGTACATGGGCCGATACCCGGTCATATCCCTGTCATTAAAGGGCGTAAATGGGATAGATTTTAAAAGTGCATATACCATGCTGTGTTCCGTGGTTGGGAAAGAAGCGCTGCGGTTTCAGTTCCTGGCTGAAAGCGGGCGTCTGACGGACAGAGAAAGAAAGTTGTATGAACAGCTGGTAAAAGTGGGCGGGCAGGGAGAGGAGCTGTTTCTAATGAAGCAGTCCACATTGGAGGAAAGCCTGCAGACGCTGTCTATGCTGCTTGAAAAGCATTACGGCCAGAAAGCCATTCTTTTGATAGACGAGTATGACGTGCCTCTTGCAAAAGCATTTGACCAGGGCTATTATGACGAGATGATTATTCTAATCCGGAATTTCCTCGGTCAGGCGTTAAAGACAAATCCAAGTCTGAAATTTGCCGTACTGACGGGCTGTATGCGTATTTCCAAGGAAAGTATCTTTACAGGCTTAAATAATTTATCTGTATATACGGTTTTTGACGCAGAGTATGATGAATATTTTGGGTTTACAGACCAGGATGTCACAGAAATGCTGGAATATTACGGCCTGTCTGATAAATACAATGAGATAAGGGAGTGGTATGATGGTTATCAGTTTGGAAACAGGGGAGTCTATTGTCCATGGGATGTGCTCAACTATTGCAGGAAGCTCTGTGCGGATCGAAATGCGAAGCCGCAGAATTACTGGTCTAACACCAGCGGCAACGATGTGATAAGGCACTTTATCCACCAGGCCGGTACTGCCCTTATTAAACGGGAAATCGAACAGCTGGTGGCCGGGGAAACGATTGTAAAGGAGATTCAGGAGCTGACCTACCGGGATATGTACCGCTCTGCTGACAATATCTTTAGCGTTTTGTTGGCTGCCGGATACCTGACCAAACGGGGGGAATCGGACGGAAAAACCGTAGGCCTCGCAATTCCCAACCGTGAAATCCGTGAAATTTATACGGAACAGATCATGGCCTATTTCAAAGAAGGCGTAAAAGAAAACCGGGAAACATTGAAACGTTTTTGTGTAGCGTTAGAAAGTGGGAATGCAGAAGAGGTGGAGAGCTATTTTCAGGAGTATCTGAAAAAAACCATCAGCATCCGCGATACTTTTGTAAGAAAACATTTAAAAGAGAATTTCTACCATGGAATCTTAATCGGCATCTTAGGCTGCCTGGACGGCTGGTTCGTTTCTTCCAACAAAGAAGCCGGGGACGGCTATAGTGATATTGTGCTGGAATCCGCGGATGGCGAAGCAGGCATCATCATTGAAATCAAATACGCGCACGACGGCGATCTGGAAAAAGGTTGTGAGGAGGCGGCAGCATCATCCACCCCCAACCCAAAAGCAAACTTACACTGTCACCCGTCCAAATCTCTTGACAGACCATTTAAAATTCATTACAATTACGCATGGATAACAGGTTGAGCGTATATCAAATTTAGCTTCAGGAGGATAAGAGTAATGGAAAAAATTCAAATGACGACACCGCTTGTAGAGATGGACGGAGATGAAATGACCCGGATTTTATGGTCAATGATCAAAGATGAGCTTTTACTTCCGTTTATTGATTTAAAAACAGAATATTATGATTTGGGATTAGAGCACAGAAATGAAACGGACGATCAGGTGACTGCAGATTCTGCCAATGCGACCAAAAAATACGGTGTTGCCGTAAAATGCGCTACGATTACGCCCAATGCAGCCAGAATGGATGAATATCATTTAAAAGAGATGTGGAAAAGTCCGAATGGAACAATTCGTGCAATGTTAGACGGTACCGTGTTCCGCGCACCGATTATTGTGAAAGGGATTGAGCCATGTGTAAAGAACTGGAAAAAGCCGATTACAATTGCAAGGCATGCATACGGCGACGTTTATAAGGCAACTGAGATGAAAATTCCAGGGGCAGGCAGGGCAGAGCTGGTTTATACGGCAGAAGACGGCAGTGAAGTAAGAGAGCTTATCCACAATTTTACCGGAGCAGGCGTTGTACAGGGACAGCATAACTTAGAGCCGTCCATTGAAAGCTTTGCAAGGAGCTGTTTTACCTATGCACTGGATGTAAAACAGGATTTGTGGTTTGCAACGAAAGATACGATTTCCAAGAAATATGACCATACTTTTAAGGATATTTTCCAGGAGATCTTTGATGCAGAGTACAAGGATGCTTTTGAAAAGGCAGGAATTACGTATTTTTATACATTGATTGACGATGCAGTTGCCCGTGTGATGAAGTCTGAGGGCGGTTATATCTGGGCATGTAAAAATTATGACGGTGACGTGATGAGCGATATGGTGTCCTCTGCGTTTGGCTCACTTGCGATGATGACCTCTGTACTGGTATCCCCGCAGGGATATTATGAGTACGAAGCGGCGCATGGAACTGTGCAAAGGCATTATTACAAGCACCTGGAAGGGGAAGAAACCTCTACCAATTCTGTTGCGACAATTTTTGCATGGAGCGGCGCCCTGCGTAAGCGTGGGGAGATGGATGGAAATGAGAGGCTTTCTGATTTTGCGGATAAGCTGGAAAAAGCCTGTATCCAGACAATTGAAGAAGGAAAAATGACCAGGGATCTGGCTCTGATCACGTCAATTGAAAATCCGGTGGTATTAAACAGTCAGGAATTTATCCGGGCAATCCGGAGCACACTAGAGGGGATTTTATGATTTTAGATTGTCAGAACATCTCAAAGGCGTTCGGCACGGATGAAATTTTAAAACAGGTATCCTTTCATATAGAAGCACACGAAAAGGCCGCTGTTGTCGGTATCAACGGCGCCGGAAAATCGACGCTGCTGAAAATCATTATGCGGCAGCTCGACCCGGATGACGGAACGGTCATCCTTGCCAAAAACACTACCATCGGCTATCTGGCACAGTATCAGGATATATCCGGCGGGCAGACCATTTATGAGGAGGTACTTTCTGCCAGAGGGGAGCTGGTGCAGATTGAGGAAAAGCTCCGTGAAATGGAAGGGCAGATGCATTCCCTTAAGGGAGAAGAGTTAGAGGGCCTGCTGGAAAAATACAATCGGATGCACCACGATTTTGAGCTGCGGGACGGCTACGCGTACCGCAGCGAAGTAGCGGGTGTTATCCGGGGATTAGGTTTTATGGAAATGGATTTTAACCGCCCTGTATCCGAGCTTTCCGGTGGACAAAAGACCAGGGTTTTTCTGGGCAAGCTTTTGGTGACAAAGCCGGATTTACTGATCTTAGACGAGCCGACCAACCATTTGGATATGTCTTCTATTGCATGGCTGGAAACATTTTTGTCCAATTATAAGGGAGCGGTTTTGATTGTAAGCCATGACCGTTATTTTCTGGATAAAATCGTAACAAAGGTGATCGAATTGTCCGGTCATGAGGCAGCAACATTTTTGGGGAATTACTCTGCCTATGCGGTGAAAAAAGCAGCTGTCAGAGATGCAAAACTTAAAGCATGGCAAAATCAGCAGCGGGAGATAAAGCACCAGGAAGAAGTCATTGCCCGTTTAAAATCCTTTAACCGGGAAAAGTCCGTCCGTCGGGCGGAAAGCCGGGAAAAGATGTTGGATAAAATGGAACGGCTGGAGAAACCCATGGAAGAACAGGCCGACATGAAAATTCGTTTTGAACCGGATATCGTGAGTGGAAACGATGTGCTTATGGTGGAAAATCTGGCAAAGTCATTTGGCGAAAACTGTCTGTTTTCGAATATTGCATTTGAGATAAAGCGTGGGGAACGGGTGGCGTTAATCGGGGACAACGGCACAGGTAAGACGACGATGTTAAAAATCATCAACGAGCTGCTGCCATTTGACGCCGGGAAGATTACGCTTGGCACCAATGTCCATATCGGGTATTACGATCAGGAGCATCAGGTGCTTTGCGATGACAAAACACTGTTTGAAGAGATTTCGGACACCCGCCCACAGTTTACCAATACGCAGGTGCGTAGTGTCCTGGCGGCATTTTTGTTTACGGATGATGACGTGTTTAAACGGGTAGGCGATATCAGCGGCGGAGAAAAAGGGCGGCTGTCGCTTGCAAAGCTAATGCTTTCGGAAGCGAATTTCCTGATTCTTGACGAGCCCACGAACCATCTTGATATTACGTCGAAGGAGATTTTAGAATCAGCGTTAAACGAATACACCGGTACGGTGCTGTTTGTATCGCATGACCGGTATTTTATCAATAAGACGGCGACCAGGATTTTAGATTTGACGGAACAGACCGTTGTGAATTATATCGGAAATTACGATTATTATCTGGAAAAACGTGAGGTGCAGATGCAGGGAATTCCTGCAGCGGTAAAGAACGTGCATATGGAAGGCAGGAATGAGTCGGCCAGGCAGAACTGGAAGCAAAAGAAAGAGGAACAGGCCAGAATACGCAGGCGTGAAGCGGCGCTGAAGCGTACGGAGGAGGAAATTACAGGAAAAGAGGCCCGTATGCAGGAACTGAATGAGGAGATGAACCGGGAAGAAGTTGCAACAAATGCAGGAAGACTTTCGGAAATTCATAAAGAGCTGACAAAGCTTAGCGGGGAGCTGGAAAAGCTTTATGAAGTCTGGGAAGGGCTTGCAGAGGAGGAATGTTGACATACCATGACAGATTCATTATAATAATCCTCAGAAATGCCATGATTGGAGAGAATTTGAAGTGGAGAAGGAAATTTCACAGGCAGTCATACGCAGGATGCCAAGATATTACAGATATTTGGGGGAATTGATTGATGCAGGTGTAGAGCGTATTTCATCGAGTGATTTAAGCTCGCGCATGAATGTCACGGCTTCGCAGATTCGACAGGATTTGAATAATTTCGGCGGCTTCGGTCAGCAGGGATATGGTTACAACGTAAAGCATTTGTATGAAGAAATTGGCAAAATTTTAGGGCTGGGAGAACAGCATGCGATTATTATCATAGGCGCCGGCAATCTGGGACAGGCGCTTGCCAATTATACGGATTTTGGAAAGTTTGGATTTGTCATTACGGCTCTGTTTGACGTAAATCCTGATTTGAAAGGCAAAAAAGTGCGGGGAATTGAGATTCACATGTTGGAGGAGTTGGATGCGTTTACAAAACATCATAAAGTAGACATAGCTGCTTTAACGCTGCCGAAATCGAAAGCAGATACGATTGCAAACCATCTGGTAGAGCTGGGGATCAGTGCGATTTGGAATTTTGCACACGTGGATCTGGATTTGGCCGACAAGAATGTAATTGTAGAAAGTGTTCATCTTTCGGATAGTCTGATGCAGTTGTCTTATAATATTGCAAAAGATAAAAGGGCGCTGCACGGTTGGAAATCATCTCTTTCATAAATAATATAAAAAGGGAGCTGTCGGAAAAGGTCGTTTTTTCGGCAGCTTCTGTTTTAGAATTTCCCCAATATTGCCAAATGGCAGTATTACAGGAGGTTCAAAGTGAATAGAGCAGTTTCTGTCCGGGGAAGATAGGTATATTACCTGTACCTTCGACAGAACAAACGGTGGGTGCCAAATTGTCGGGCGGGAGGTTTATGTGCATTGCGAAGCGTGTAACAGGGAAGCTTGTCGATACGGTTACTATCTTCGAAACAGAAATATTGATATGGAGGAAGATGAAAAATGAAAAACAAAATGGCGTTAATTTTTATTGCAGTTATGGCTTTGGTATTGACCGGATGCGGCGCAGGACAGCAGGATTCCAAAGAAAATGAAGAGGAAGCGTCCGAATATGCGCAGGCTTTGGATGTGTTAAATGCAGTAGTGGACACTTACGCAGAGGAGGATTTGTTTTCTATGTATGGCGGTGATTCGGAACATGCGGTGATGGATGCTCCCGGTACGTTTGATATCCAGAAAAAAGAAGAGCTGACCGATACGTTTGGATTTCCGGAAAGTGAGTACGACAAGATTGATGGTGCGGCCTCTATGGTGCATATGATGAATGCAAACACATTTACCGGAGTAGTTTACCATTTAAAGGACAGTACGGATATGGACGCCTTTGCCGATGCGCTCAAAGAGAATGTGCTAAGCAAGCAATGGGTTTGCGGACAGCCGGATACACTGGTATTAATGAGGGTAGGAAACGCATATGTGATTGCAGTTTACGGCGAAGCCGGTCTTGTGGAAACCTTTCAGACAAATGTGCTGTCTGCGGTTGACGGCGCTCAGGTGATGACAGAGACTCCCATTGTCTGATACCGGATCGGTTCGGGTGTGAAATTATGTTGTTTTCAAGTATTACATTTTTGTATTATTTTCTGCCTGTGACTGCCGTAGTGTATTTCTTATCACCAAAACGGTGGAAAAATACAATACTGTTTTTGTGCAGCCTTTTTTTCTATGCCTGGGGAGAGCCAAAGTACATTATTTTGATGGGTATCACCATTTTACAGGGGTATTGGTTCGGTCTTTGTATAGAGCGGTATCGGACAGGAAAAGCCAGTCGTTTTTTTTTCATATGTTCGGTTGGTATCAGCCTCTCACTTTTGCTTTATTTTAAATATATTCCGTTTTTGCAGGTTTCCCTGCCGATCGGTATCAGTTTTTATACTTTTCAGATGATAAGTTATACGACAGATGTATATCGCGGGGAAATGGCACAGAAGAATATCATAAATTTAGCCGCTTATATCACTATGTTTCCGCAGCTTGTAGCCGGGCCCATTGTACGCTATTCGGATATTTTGGACCGGTTAAAGAACAGAGAGCATACGTGGGAAGGGGCGGCGGAAGGAATTCGTCGTTTTGTGATTGGACTGGCTAAAAAGGTTCTGCTGGCAGATCAGCTTGGAGAGCTTGGAAGTGTATTTTTGGCTTCACAGGAAAAGTCGGTGCTGTTTTACTGGCTGTATGCAGTCGGCGCTGCGTTACAGATTTATTTTGATTTTTCGGGTTACAGCGATATGGCGGTTGGACTGGGGAGGATATTTGGATTTCGGTTTCCGGAAAACTTTCATTATCCGTTTATCTCCGGCAGCATTACAGAATTCTGGCGGCGGTGGCATATTTCGCTTGGCTCCTGGTTCCGGGATTATGTTTATATTCCGTTAGGCGGCAGCCGCAGAGGAAAAAAGAGGCAGCTTTGCAATATTTTAATTGTATGGACATTAACCGGACTGTGGCATGGGGCGGCATGGAATTTTGTCCTGTGGGGACTGCTTTTTGCAGTGCTGCTTGCCGTTGAAAAAGTGTGGCTGCTGCAGGCGCTGAAAAAAAACAGAGTGCTTTCTCATATTTATGTGCTGTTTTTTGTACTGATAAGCTTTGTCATTTTTCATACGAGTGATCCTGTCCGGGTATTTTCTGATATTGGAGGGTTGT
The DNA here is from genome assembly GCA_022794015.1 of Eubacterium sp. Taxonomy (GTDB): domain Bacteria; phylum Bacillota; class Clostridia; order Lachnospirales; family Lachnospiraceae; genus Roseburia_B. The sequence goes on from JAAWDZ010000017.1 coordinate 12,300, forward strand.
TTGGGGCAGGAGGAATTCCGCTTGTTTCAAAGGAGGCATGGTATTGCATGAGGAGCTTTGCGGGCGTTTTGCTGGCTGCTGCAGCCGGATCGACGCCGGTGTTTCGTATAATTGTTAAAAAAGCGATGGAAAAGCCGTTTTTGGGAAAAATGCTGCATGTGGCAGAGCCGGTTTTTGTGGCGGCGCTTATGATTACGGTTACGGCATATCTTGTGGATGGATCGTTTCATCCTTTTTTGTATTTTCGGTTTTAACAGCTCTAAGTGGAATATTTTTTGGGGAAAGAGGTGAAAAGCTGTGATGGGTCAAACGAAGCATATTGCAGTCTGTGTAGTATTTGCCCTGTTACTGGCTGCAGGATTTCTGCTTTGTGTATTCGGGCCAAAAGAAACGTATTCGGACAGCGAACGGCGCAGCCTTGCCGCTTTTCCGAAGGTTTCGGCTTATACGGTAAGAACCGGCCGTTTTATGTCTGATTTTGAAACTTATGTGACGGATACGTTTCCGTTTCGGGATTCTTTTCGGACTGTGAAGGCAGTCTGTTCATCCGCGGTTTTCAGACGGCAGGACAATCATGGTATTTATGAGGCGGATGGATATCTTTCTGCGGTGGAATATCCATTGGATGAAAAGTCGCTAAAACGGGCTTCAGATCGATTCCGGTATATCTGCGAGAAGTATCTGACGCGGGCAAATGCCGTTTTTCTTTCTGTAATTCCGGATAAAAACTGTTTTCTGGCGGAGGAAAGCGGTCATTTATCCATGGATTATGCGGATTTTGAAAAAAGAATGGAAGACAGCTGTGATTTTGCCGAATATATTTCGATTTCCGATCTGCTACAGCGGGAGGATTATTATAAGACGGACACGCATTGGCGGCAGGAAAGGATTGTGGATGTAGCAGAACGTCTTTTGCAGAAAATGGGGGCAAAAGCAGAGCAAAGGTTTCAAATACAGACGCTGAGCCGTGATTTTTACGGTGTGTATTACGGGCAGTCAGCGCTGCCCGCATCACCGGATACGCTTTCTTATCTGACCGGGGAAGCGATAGACAGCTGTTATGTTTATGACGGGCAGAACCAGAAAGAAATCAGTGTATACGATTTCGAGAAAGCAGCGCAGAAAGACCCTTATGAAATATTTTTATCCGGCCCGCTGTCTTTGGTTACCCTGGAAAATCAAAAGGCTTCAAAAGAAAAAAAGCTGGTGATATTTCGCGATTCCTTTGGTTCCAGTATCGCACCGCTTTTGTGCGGCGGGTATTCTAAGATTACATTGGCAGACATCCGTTATATTCATCCGGATCTTTTGGGGAAGTTTGTCGATTTTGACGCATGCGACGTGCTTTTTTTATACAGCACTCTTGTAATGAATCACAGTGATACGCTGAAGTGACAGGAGGATATATCATGAAAATTATAGTCAGAAAATATGCAGAAAACGATTTGGAAGCTATGATTGAGATTTGGAATGAAGTTGTAAAAGAGGGAATTGCATTTCCGCAGGAAGAGCTTTTAAACAGGAAAACAGGCAGTGAGTTTTTTGCATCACAGGATTATACTGGCGTGGCGCAGGAAACGGATACGGGAAATATCCTGGGCCTTTATATTCTGCATCCGAATAACATCGGAAGATGCGGGCACATCTGTAATGCGAGTTATGCAGTACGTATGGACCAAAGAGGACGGCATATCGGGGAAAAACTGGTTTTGAACAGTCTGATACAGGGAAAACAGACAGGGTATCGGATCCTGCAGTTTAACGCCGTTGTAGCTTCGAATATGCACGCCAGGCATCTTTATGAACGCCTTGGATTTATACAATTAGGGATGATTCCGGAGGGATTTCGTATGAAAGACGGGCATTATGAAGATATCTGCCCATATTATCATAAATTATAATAGTGTCAGGAGAAACAGATATGTTAGAACAGATAAAAGCGGCGATATTTGACCTGGACGGAACCTTAGTGGATTCCATGGGATTATGGCGCGATATTGACATTGAATTTTTACAGGCAAGGGGGATTGCATATCACGATAGCCTGCAGGAATTGATCGAAGGTATGAGCTTTACGGAAACGGCGGTATTTTGCAAGGAATACTACAACCTGCATGAATCCGTAGAGGAATTAAAGGCTATCTGGAACCGGATGGCGCAGCACAAATACCGTTACGAAGTACAGCTAAAGCCCGGCGCATTGGAGTTTTTGGAGGATCTCAAAAGCCGTGGGATTAAAATGGGCATTGCCACCAGCAATTCCCCCGAACTGATTCAGGCGGTAAACGGGGCGTATCATTTTGACCGGTACATGTCCTGTATTGTAACGGCCTGTTCTGTCAATAAAGGAAAGCCGGCGCCTGACGTTTATCTGGAAGCTGCCAGACAGCTGGATGTGAAACCGGAGGACTGCCTGGTATTTGAAGATATTGTAAAAGGACTGGAGGCCGGAAAAAATGCGGGTATGAAGGTTTGCGCAATAGAAGATTTGTATTCCGTTTCCCAAAGGACAAAGAAAAGGGAAATCTGTGATTATTACATAGAATCTTACGACGATATCAAAAATGGCTGTTATTATCAGGCGACAGCCGCAAAGAAGAAAAGGGCATAAAACGATGCAAAAAGGATTTTTACCTGTAACAAAAGAAGAAATGCAAATGCGGGGAATTGGCCGGCCGGATTTTGTATATGTGATAGGGGATGCTTATGTAGATCACCCTTCGTTTGGACATGCTGTGATTTCCAGGGTATTGGAATCCCGCGGGTATTCTGTGGGGATCATTTCACAGCCTGACTGGAAAGAAAACGACAGTATCTGCGTATTCGGCGAGCCACGGCTTGGCTTTTTGGTTTCTGCCGGAAATATGGATTCTATGGTCAATCATTATTCGGTATCCAGACGGCGGCGGCAGACAGATGCATTTACACCTGGCGGCGTAATGGGAAAACGGCCGGATTATGCAACGGTTACTTATTGTAATCTTATCCGCAGGACATATAAACATACGCCGATCATTATCGGCGGCATCGAAGCAAGTCTGCGGCGGCTGGCCCATTATGATTACTGGTCAGATCGGGTAAAGCGTTCCATTCTGCTGGATTCCGGGGCAGATTTGATTTCCTATGGTATGGGGGAACGCAGTATTGTAGAAATTGCAGAAGCTTTGGACAGTGGAATTTCAATAGAAGATATTACGTTTATTGACGGTACGGTTTATAAAACCAGAAAACGGGAAGATATTTACGACGCGGTGGAATTGCCGCATTTTGAGCAGGTCAGGGCGGATAAAAAGGCGTATGCTAAAAGCTTTTATATGCAGTACTGCAATACCGATCCATTTAACGGAAAGCGGTTGTATGAAACATATGACGGCAAGCTTTTTGTCGTACAGAACCCGGCGGCAAAGCCGCTTGGCCAAAGTGAAATGGATGCGGTTTATGCGTTGCCTTATATGCGGACCTACCATCCATCCTACGAAGCGGCAGGCGGTATTCCGGCGATACGCGAGGTGCAGTTTAGTCTGGTCAGCAGCAGGGGATGTTTTGGGGGCTGCAGCTTTTGCGCGCTTACTTTTCATCAGGGCAGGATTATTCAGGCCAGAAGCCATGAGTCCATTTTAAACGAGGCCAGGAATATGATATGGGATCCGGATTTTAAAGGCTATATCCATGATGTAGGCGGACCGACTGCCAATTTCCGGCACCCTTCCTGTCAGAAGCAGTTAGAAAAGGGCGTATGCCAAAAGAAGCAGTGCCTGTTTCCTGCGCCCTGCAAAAATCTTTCGGTGGATCATACAGATTATCTGGCGCTGCTTAAAAAGCTGCGTGAACTTCCGAATGTGAAGAAGGTTTTCATCCGCTCCGGTATCCGGTTTGACTATCTGATGGCAGATGATGATCCGGCATTTCTGCGGGAACTGTGCGAACACCACGTCAGCGGACAGCTAAAAGTTGCGCCGGAGCACATCAGCGATGCCGTTCTGGAAAAAATGGGAAAACCATCGGCAGGGGTCTATCAGAAATTTACAAAAGCTTATAAAAAAATGAACGAAACCCTGAACAAAAAGCAGTATCTTGTACCATATCTGATGTCGTCCCATCCCGGTTCAACGTTAAAAGAAGCCATAGAGCTGGCGGAATTTCTGCGGGATTTGGGATATATGCCGGAGCAGGTACAGGATTTTTATCCGACGCCGTCTACGATGTCGACCTGCATGTATTATACGGGACTGGATCCGCGTACGATGGAACCGGTATATACGGCAGTCAACCCCCATGAAAAGGCGATGCAGCGCGCATTGATCCAGTACCGCAATCCAAAGAATTACGAGCTGGTACGGGAAGCATTGCAAAAAGCAGGCAGGGAGGATTTGATCGGTTTTGACAAAAAATGTCTGATCCGCCCCAGAAAGAGCGAAGCTGCTCCAAATAAAAAGCAGTCTCAGAAACCGGTAAAGAAAAAGACCATTCGAAATATTCATCCAAAGAAAAAGAAAACAGGAAAGTAGGCCGTTATGCGAGAATTATCCATTGGGAAAAATGAAGCCGGACAGAGGTTTGATAAATATTTGAAGAAGCTTTTGTGCCAGGCGCCGGGCAGTTTTATATACAAGATGCTGCGCAAGAAAAATATTGTTTTAAACGAAAAAAAAGCGACCGGAGCGGAAAGGCTTAAGATGGGAGATCAGGTGAAGCTGTATCTGTCCGAGGAAACCTATCTGAAATTTTCTTCACGCCAGGAGAGCAGAGGCAGTGTAAAATATCTTCCGTCTGTTGACCTGGAGCATCTGCCTTTTACAGTCCTTTATGAGGATGAAGACATTTTGATGGTAAATAAGCCGGCCGGAATGCTTTCCCAGAAAGCAAAGCCAGAAGATGTCTCGGCGAATGAATATATCCTTTCTTATCTGGCGGCAACAGGATCATTTGAAAATAGGCCGGATGAAGCTTTCTGCCCGTCCGTCTGCAACCGTCTGGATCGGAATACTTCCGGGATTTTGATTGCCGGGAAGACATTAAAAGGGCTGCAGGAGATAGCGAGGCAGTTAAAAGCCAGGGAAATACAGAAAATTTATCGATGTATTGTAGAAGGAAACCTGACAGAAGCCTGCCGCATCAAAGGATATCTGCGTAAGGGCTGGGAAGAAAACAAAGTGTGTATTTTACCGGAGGCCAGGACGAAGGATGATAAATGGATTGAAACGGAGTATGTTCCGATTGAGCAGTATCGGGATGCGACGCTTTTGGAGGTACGTCTGATTACGGGGCGTACGCATCAGATCCGGGCGCATCTGGCTTCTGTCGGGCATCCGGTGATTGGAGATACGAAATATGGAGGAAACATGTGCCCCAAAAGGAATATGCTGTATCTGCACGCGTACCGTGTCTGTCTGGAAGGCAAAGCAGAAGTGATAGCGCCGCTGCCGGAAGAATTTTTAAAGCTGTCAGATACACTGGAAAAGGAGTAGGATATGGCCACGTGGAACAGCAGGGGACTTCGGGGATCTGCGTTTGAAGAGTTTTTGAACCGTACCAATGAAAAATACTTAGAACAGGGGCTGGCGCTGATCCAGAAAATTCCGACGCCGATTACGCCGATTGCCATTGACAAGGCGAGCAGGCATATTACACTGGCGTATTTTGATCAGAAGAGTACGGTAGATTATATTGGGGCGGTACAGGGGATTCCAGTCTGTTTTGATGCAAAAGAGTGCAATACGGATACGTTTCCGCTTGCGAATATCCATGAACATCAGATTGTGTTTATGGAGAATTTTGAAAAGCAGGGCGGGGTAGCGTTTATTTTAATTTCCTTTACAAAACGGGATGAGTTTTATTATCTGCGTTTTTCTCTGCTGAAACAGTTCTGGCAGCGGAAGGTATCCGGCGGACGTAAGAGTTTTCGGTATGAAGAGCTGGAGCCGGCATTTTTTCTGAACTATCGGGGAGGGATTGTGATTCCTTATCTGGAGGGGCTTCAGAGAGATCTGGACTGCAGGGAAAAAGGATAAGTGCGGCAGTTTTTGCTTAATTTTTGCAAAATATCGCGCGGCTTATTATGTGCGAATACAATCGAACGGTATGAACCGCACTTTATTTATTGACAAAATTGTTCGATTTTCGTAAAATATAGATGGACAGAAGCCATACTAATTTTGCAAGGAGGAATTTCTTATGATCGTCAGCGCAACAGAACTTAAGAGTAATCTGGGAAAATACCTGGAATTGGCGGCCAGACAGGATATCTTTATTACAAGGAACGGAAGAAATATCGCTCGTCTTACCAGTCCTGCTATTGACAAGCTGGCTGTACTGGATAATCTGGTCGGTATTATCCCGGCGCAGGATGCGGCAGCAGAAGAGGAGGCCAGAGAGGAGCGGTTGGCAAGACAATGAACCTTTTGATTGATACAAATGTGATACTGGATATTTTAGGAAAACGGGAACCCTTCTTCCGGGATTCCTATGCAGCTTTGCAGAAAGCTGTCAAAGAAGAAACGGAGTGCCTGGTTTCGGTTTCTGCAGTCACAGATATTTTTTATATTCTTCGGAAATCCCTGCACTCTGCAGAGCGGGCAAAAGAACAAATTGAACAGTTGTCCCAGCTCGTCATCTTTGCCGATGTACAGGGAATGGACATTCAGACAGCGCTCATGCGTAAGATGCCCGATTTTGAGGATGCCGTCGCGGACGCCGTGGCAGAACGAAACGGATCCGGTTATATTTTGACGCGTAATGTAAAGGATTTTTCGGGGGCTATTATTCCGGCAATCACGCCGGCGGATTTTTTGAATATCTGAGAAACCGTATTTGTGGATAAACAGTAGCAAAACAGATTATTGACAAACCCATAGGTTTTAACTATAATGATTTACCGTAGTAGCATGGTAGCACACTAAAGCGGCCGACAGAAGGAGACACGAAGCTTTATGAAAAGACAGTTATTGCATACGCCGGAGGGAGTCCGGGATATTTACAACGATGAATGTAAGAAAAAGCAGGTTTTAGAAGAGCAGCTAAAAAAAACCATAGAATGTTATGGATATCAGGTGATCCAGACGCCGACGTTTGAATTTTTTGATATATTCGGAAAAGAAATTGGTACGACGCCGTCAAAGGATTTGTACAAGTTTTTTGACCGGGAGGGGAATACGCTGGTGCTTCGGCCCGACATCACCCCTTCTGTCGCAAGGGCAGTCACGATGTATTTCGGAGAAGAAAAGATGCCGGTTCGCCTGTACTATATGGGGAACACTTTTATCAATAATTCCAGCTATCAGGGACGTTTAAAAGAAAACACACAGTTAGGTGCGGAGCTTGTCGGAGATAATTCTGTTGCCGCGGATGCAGAGATTATTTCCATGGCAGTGGAGTGTCTTCTGGCGGCTGGCTTAAAGAAATTTCAGCTCAGTATCGGCCATGCGGATTTCTTTACCGGTTTGATGGAGGCAGCAGGCTTTGCAGAAGAATCAGCAAATGAACTGCGGGAACTGATTTCCAATAAGAATTATTTTGGCGTGGAAGAAGTGATTTCCAATCATGAAATGGACGCCAATTTACGGGAGCTTTTTCAGATGCTCGGCGGATTTTATTTTTCTGCAGATGAGATGGCAAAGGCAAGACGTCTGGCAGAAGGGCATCCAAAGATTTTAGCTTCGATTACCAGGCTAAAAGAGCTTCATCAGGCACTGAAAGCCTATGGAATTGAAAAATATAGTTCGTTTGAGCTTGGTATTGTAAGCAGCTACCAGTATTATACCGGAGTTATTTTTGCAGGCTATACATTTGGAAGCGGTGAAGCGGTTTTAAAGGGTGGACGATACGACAGGCTGCACAGTTATTTTGGAAAAAATGCAGCGTCTATCGGATTTGCCGTTACTGTAGATCAACTGATGTCGGCGCTTGGCAGGCAGGATATCGTCATTGACATCCCATGTCAGGGCGAGCTTGTCGTTTATCGCAAAGAGCGTTTTGGCGAAGCGATTGAGCGTGCCGGCAGGCTTAGGAAGGCGGGGATTGCCGCAGAGCTTATCTGTATGGACGGCTCTTTGGACAAGGCAGCCTACGGCGTATACGCCAGGCAGAACCACAGGGAAAAAATAACATATTTGGAATAGGGGTTTTAAAATGATGCGTGAAGACAGATATTTAACATTTGCCTTGGGAAAAGGAAGGCTTGCAAAGCAGACACTGGAGCTTTTTGAACGGATCGGCATCACCTGCGAGGAGATGAAGGATAAGGATACCAGAAAGCTGATTTTTGTAAACGAGGATTTGAAACTTAAATTTTTCCTGGCCAAAGGGCCGGATGTACCTACGTATGTGGAATACGGCGCGGCCGATATTGGGATAGTCGGCAAGGATACGATTCTGGAAGAGGGCAGAAATATTTACGAGGTTTTAGATCTGGGATTTGGCAAATGCCGGATGTGCGTCTGCGGGCCGCGGAGCGCAAAGGATTTGCTGCTGCACCACGAGCTGATCCGGGTCGCTACGAAGTATCCGAGGATTGCAAAGGATTATTTTTATAATAAAAAACATCAGACAGTGGAAATTATCAAGTTAAACGGTTCGATTGAACTTGCACCGATTGTAGGGCTTTCAGAAGTAATTGTAGACATAGTAGAAACCGGCTCTACCCTGCGGGAAAACGGCCTTGACGTTTTGGAAGAGGTCTGCCCTCTTTCCGCGCGTATGGTGATAAATCAGGTCAGTATTAAGATGGAAAACGAGCGCATTACCAAACTGATTACAGACTTAAAATCGGTTCTGGCGCAGTAAGGGAGGAGCAGGATGAGGATCTTAAAGTTAAGCAGTGAAACAAAACGGGATCTTTTAAACGATCTTTTAAAGAGAAGCCCGAATAACTATACGGAATTTGAAAGCCGTGTAGGGGATATTATTGCTGCTGTCCGGGAAAGGCGGGATGAAGCTGTTTTTTCTTATACAAAGCAGTTTGACGGGGCTTGTATTACCAGCAAAAACGTTAAAGTGACGGAGGATGAGATTAAAGAAGCTTATGAACAGGTTGACGAAAAGCTGTTGGAGGTGATTCGCAAGGCAAAGGTGAATATTAAGGCGTATCACGAAAAGCAGCGGCAGTACAGTTGGTTTGACAGTGAGGAAAACGGCATTATTCTGGGACAGAAGGTGACGCCTTTACAAACTGTCGGAGTCTATGTGCCAGGCGGAAAGGCAGTTTATCCTTCGTCAGTGTTAATGAATGTGCTTCCGGCAAAAGCAGCAGGCGTAAAGCGGATTATTATGACGACTCCTCCCGGAGCAGACACAAAAGTCTATGCTTCTACTTTGGTGGCCGCAAAAGAAGCGGGAGTAAATGAGATTTATAAAGCGGGCGGTGCACAGGCCATTGCGGCAATGGCGTTTGGAACGGAGAGTATTCCAAAAGTCGATAAAATCGTAGGCCCGGGCAATATTTACGTAGCCCTTGCCAAAAAGGCGGTATTTGGTTATGTCAGTATTGATTCCATTGCAGGCCCAAGCGAAATTTTGGTGCTCGCAGACGAAACGGCGAATCCGCGCTTTGTAGCGGCGGATCTGCTTTCCCAGGCAGAGCATGACGAGATGGCCTCCGCTATTTTGATTACGACAAGCGATAAGCTGGCAGAAGCGGTATCTGCAGAGGTGCGCAAATTTACGGCAGAATTGTCCAGAAAAGATATCATTCAAAAATCGTTGGATCACTATGGTTATATTCTGGTGGCGGAAAGCATGGAAGAAGCCATTGAAGCTGCCAATGACATTGCCTCCGAGCATCTGGAAATTGTGACAAAAGACGCTTTTGAGGTGATGACGAAAATCCGCAATGCAGGCGCGATTTTTATTGGCGAGTACAGCTCGGAGCCGCTTGGTGATTATTTTGCAGGGCCCAATCACGTATTGCCTACCAATGGGACGGCGAAATTTTTCTCCCCGCTTGGCGTAGATGATTTTATTAAAAAATCCAGCATCATTTCCTACTCGAAGGAAGCGCTGAGGCCGGTTTATAAAGATATCGTACAATTTGCGGAATGTGAAAAATTAACGGCGCATGCCAATTCGGTTAAAGTGAGATTTGAAAAGGAGTAAACTATGTCAAGAGAAGCAAGTTTTAGCAGGACAACAAAAGAAACTGATATTTCCCTGCGGCTCGAATTGGATGGGCGTGGAAATTCAGACATTGATACGGGGATTGGCTTTTTTGATCATATGCTGGAAGGGTTTGCCAGGCATGGTTTTTTTGACCTGGATGTCAAGGCAACAGGAGATTTGATGGTAGACTGTCACCATACGGTAGAGGATATCGGTATTGTCTTAGGCAGCGCAATCAAAAAAGCATTGGGCGATAAAAAGGGTGTCCGGCGTTTCGGGAGCTGTATCCTGCCGATGGATGAAACACTGGTGCTTTGCGCCGTTGATTTGTCCGGCAGGCCGTATCTGGTATTTGACGGGGAATTTACCACAGATCATGTGGGATATCTGGACACGGAAATGGTGCGTGAATTTTTCTATGCCATTTCCTATAGCGCAGGTATGAATCTGCATATAAAAGTCTTGTCAGGGAGCAATAATCATCATATAATTGAAGGGATATTCAAGGCCTTTGCCAGGGCGCTTGACGAAGCAACCGGGATTGATGTGCGAATCACCGGAATTTTATCGACAAAAGGGAGCTTGTAAAAAGAGATGGAATTTAAAAATATTGTTGCAACGATTTATTTAAAAGATGGAAAGGCGGTCAAAAGCCCGACGGATTTTGCGCCCGACGGAGATATTTTTGAACGGGCCAAAAGCTATAACGACTGCGGAATTGATAAGATTTTTATTTTTGATTTGTCAGATGATGATGAAGAGCATGAGAAGAATCTGCAGACGATTAAGAATATGAATCATAACCTGGAGATTAAAGTATGTGCCGGCGGGAACATTAACCGTTTCGAGGACATTAAGAAAATCTTTTATACCGGCTGCATGCAGGTGATGCTAAACGGTTCAAAGCCGCAGAGCATTAAGCTTGCAGAAGAGGCCAGCAGGCGTTTTGGAAAGGATCGCGTTTTGGTGTCGGTAAAAAACGTGGATTTTATTTTCAAAAACCATGATTTAATGGAAGAAAATTTCCATGAAATGCTGGTGCTTGACAGGAAGATGGTAGATGCGGTCGAGAATATTACCTCTATCCCTTATGTCGTTGTAACAGATGACGGCAACCTGGATGAGATTGAAGCTATTTTGAAGCAGGAGCAGGCCAGAGGCATTACCGGAGCGTTTATTACGGAACCGGGACGGGATATTATGCAGTTGAAAACAGAGCTTTCTGACCGGGGCATTCGTATGGTGAATTTTACTTCCAGTTTAAAGTGGTCTGACTTTAAGTTAAATTCAGACGGAATGGTACCGGTTATTGTGCAGGATTACCGGACGGATGAAGTGCTGATGTTAGCTTATATGAATGAAGAGGCGTTTACAAAGACCATCAGTTCCGGCAAAATGACCTATTACAGCAGAAGCCGAGGGGAGCTCTGGATGAAGGGGGAAACCTCCGGGCATATTCAGTATGTGAAGTCTTTGACTGCCGATTGCGACTATGATACGATTCTGGCCAAGGTATCACAGATTGGCGCTGCATGCCATACTGGCAAGCCGAGCTGCTTTTTTCATCCGATTGTCAGGAAAGAATATCTGGAGAAGAATCCACTGAAAGTGTTTGAAGAGGTTTATGCGATTATCTTAGACAGGAAAGCGAACCCGAAAGAAGGGTCTTATACTACATATTTATTTGACAAGGGGATTGATAAGATTTTGAAAAAGCTGGGGGAAGAGAGTGCGGAGACGATTATTGCGGCAAAGAACCCAAATCCCGAAGAGATTAAATATGAAATATCCGATTATTTATATCATCTGATGGTGTTAATGGCAGAAAAAGGGATTACCTGGGAGGATATTACGCAGGAGCTGTCGCAAAGGTAAGAAGACGGATGAAATAAGAGCCAGGCAGATGTAATCTTGTCTGGCTCTGTACTTGCAGACGAAAAGAATACGACGCATAGTACAAAAAGGAGGTTTGGAATGGACAATTCGTATCGTTTTTTCGAAAACAGGGCATGTAAATATTTCCCCTGCCATAAAGGACTTGACGAAATGAACTGTTTGTTTTGTTATTGTCCGCTGTATATGAGGGAGAACTGTCCGGGAAATCCACAGTATCTGAAAAAGGACGGGGGCATGATAAAAGTGTGTACGGATTGCACGTTTCCGCACCGTCCAAAGAATTACGAATTGGTAGTACGGATTTTACAGACAGGGATAGAGAAATCATGTTAAATGCATAAATAAATATAAGGAGCTTAAAATATGATAAAAAGACCTGTGCCAGAAAGTATTACAGAAGAACATATTATAGAAGAAGCGGTTGCAAGACTCAAAGACCTGGGGTTAGGGGAGGATGTTATTGCAAATTATAAGAAGGGGATCCTTATGGTTTCCGATACAGATGGTATATTTGATTTCAATTCCTGGCCAGGGAAAGGAATGCCTGAGCTAGCGGTCAAAGATGCAAAAAAACTGCATATTCATCCGTATCATGTGATCTATACCTGGGCGGATTTAGGCGAGTTTTATGATGTGTTGTATATTTCTCATTTTCCCGGAGACTGGGAATATGAGAGAGTGAATGGAAGGGGATATATGATGAGTTATAGTTATAATGCAAATGAACCTGATTTGAGTGAAGCTGGAAACATCCGCCTGGATCTGAATCAGAAACAATTAACGAGAATTGAGTAAATGATAAAAGCTTTATGCCATTCATCCCAGACCTAAAAATAAATTTATACGATTTATCATTTTTAAAATGCTTTACACCATATCCGCATGTTGCTATAATAAAACCAGCATTGTAAAAGAAGGGAACTATAAAAGAACTTCCGAAATAAATGTGACAGAACTTGAGGATATCATAGAACAGAAAACAGGAGACACGATTATGAAGGAATTATCGAAATTAATGGATTACCGATCGGACGTCCGCGTTGTGGATGCTACGTTACGGGACGGAGGTCTGGTGAATAATTTTTACTTTGCAGATGAATTTGTCAAAGATTTATACCATGCAAATGTCAAAGCAGGCGTAGACTATATGGAATTTGGCTACAAAGCCTCGCGCGAGATGTTTGAGGAAAGCAAATTCGGCAAGTGGAAATTCTGTAAGGACGAGGATATCCGCGCTATTGTAGGAGACAATGACACTGATCTGAAAATCGCCGTTATGGCGGACGTGGGCCGCTGCGATTATAAAACCGATATTGTAAACCGCAACGACAGTCCGGTGGATTTGATCCGCGTTGCAACTTATCTGAATACCATTCCGACAGCCGCGCATATGATAGAAGACGCTGCTGGTAAGGGTTATGAGGTCAGCTGCAACATTATGGCCATTTCCAATGCACAGGAATCGGATCTTGCTGTGGCGCTTGATATTTTAGGACAGACGCCGGTGAATGTATTTTATATTGTAGACAGCTACGGGGCGCTTTATCCGGAGCAGATTGCCCGTATTGTGGATACTTATATGAATTTTGCGGCAAAGTACAATAAAAAGGTCGGTATCCATGCCCACAACAACCAGCAGCTTGCATTTGCCAATACGATTGAGGCTGTCGGGGACGGTGTAGACTGGCTGGACGGAACGTATTCCGGTATGGGACGCGGTGCGGGAAACTGTGCGATGGAACTGCTTTTGGGATTTTTGCGCAACCCCAGGTACAAAATAGCGCCGGTGCTTAAGTTTGTGGACAAGCATATGGGTAAGCTGCGCGAGAACGGCGTTGTATGGGGATATGACCTGCAGTATCTGATGACCGGAATTTTAAACCGGCATCCCAGGAGCGCAATACAGTTTACACAGGAAAAGAGAACGGATTATTACGAATTTTACAAAGAAATAGCAGAACAGGATTAATGCCTATGCGAATGTATGATTTGATAGAAAAGAAAAAAACGGGAAAAGTACTGTCTTCAGAAGAAATACGGTGGATGGTGCTTTCTTATACAAAAGGAGAAATCCCGGATTATCAGATGTCTGCCATGACGATGGCAATCTGCTTTCAGGGATTAAATGAGAAGGAGACACTGGATCTTACGCTTGCTATGAGGGACAGCGGCGACTGTATGGATTTGTCCGGCATACAGGGGATTAAGGCGGACAAGCACAGCACGGGCGGCGTAGGGGACAAGACGTCGCTTGCGCTTGCCCCGATCATTGCGGCGCTTGGTATACCGATGGCAAAGATGGCCGGCAGGGGTCTTGGCCATACGGGCGGTACGATAGACAAGCTGGAATGTTTTCCAGGCTTTACGACGGCATTAAGCGAGGAATCTTTTATCGAAAATGTTAATACCATAAAAATAGCGATTGCCGGTCAGACCGCCAATCTGGCCCCGGCTGACAAGAAGCTTTACGCTCTGCGCGACGTGACGGCAACGGTTGATCAGATGTCCTTGATTGCCAGCAGTATTATGAGCAAAAAGCTGGCGTGCGGCAGCGATGTGATTGTGTTAGATGTAAAGACTGGTTCCGGTGCGTTTATGAAAAAGCGGGAGGATGCGAAAGCATTGGCGGAAGCGATGGTACGTATTGGGATTGGCGCAGGCAAGAAGACGTCGGCGATTATTACCGATATGGATCAGCCTCTGGGGAATGCGGTGGGCAATTCCATTGAAGTCATTGAAGCAATTGAAGCCCTCTCCGGCAGGGGTCCCGAAGATTTTATGGAGGTCGTATATGCACTGGGCAGCAAAATCCTGGTGCTCTCCGGCGCGGCCCGGCAGGAACCTGAGGCCAGACAGATGATGCAGGAATGTATTGCTTGTGGCGCGGCCAAACAGAAGCTGGCGGAATTTGTTAAGGCACAGGGCGGGGATGCTTCTTATGTCTTTGACACGGATAAATTTGAAAAAGCGGATGAGACGTTTTTGGTATGTGCCACGCAGGACGGCTATGTGCAGAGTATTGAGGCAAAAGCAATTGGAACGGCCTGTATGACGCTTGGCGGCGGCAGAGAAACCAAGGATGACGTGATCGATCCGGCGGTTGGGATTTACCTTGTCAAAAAACGCGGCGACTTTGTTCAAAAAGGAGAGCCGGTAGCATATATTTATGCAAATAGTAAAGAAAAAGGCGACGCTGCTGTCTGGCAGGTTTTGAATGCATATAGTTTTGGAGAAAAAGAAGTAGAATCCGTTCCCATAGTGAAAGAAATCATTGACGGCGTAATCTGATTTTTTTGAATTTTGGCCGGGCGTGGAAAAGCCCATGAATAATCCCGGTTCGCCCTACATATAGATAACTATGGGAAAAATAAACTTGGGAAAATGGAAAGAGGGCTTTGTGGAGTCGCTTGAGCTTCCAAAGGATCTGATGTATGGCGCTGTTTTGGTTTCTATCACAGGGCGGCAGGAAATATTAATTGAAAATTACCGGGGGATTTTGGAATATACTGCAAACTATATCAGCTTGCAGGCGAAAACCTGCAGGCTGGCAGTACGCGGGAAGAATCTGCATATCAGTTATTATACCAACGAAGAAATGAAAATTACCGGATTGATTGACTCTGTGTCATACGAAACTTAGGAGGTAATTTTGTTTCTTTCACTGATTAAATTTTTTCGCGGATTTTTACTGGTACGCTTAAGCGGTTATTCCCCGGAACGTTTCTTAAATCTGTGCAGCAATCACGATATTCTGATCTGGGACTTAAAAAACCAGAACGGCTGTTATGAGTTTCATATCAGCATTGCGGGCTATCGCCGGTTAAAGCCACTGCTGAAAAAAACAAAGACAAGGGTTACGATTTTAAAGCGGGTTGGCTTTCCGTTTTTTTTATACCGCTACAGAAAGCGTAAGGTCTTTTTTGCAGGAATTGCCTTTAGCGTCGGACTTTTGTGTTATCTTACGACTTTTGTATGGCTGATTGATATCAACGGCAATTCTCTGATTACAGATGATGACATCCTTACATTTTTGGAGGAACAGGGCTCTTCATTTGGCAGCAAAAAAAGCCAGATTGACTGCAGCGCTTTGGAAGAGGCGCTTCGAACGAATTATGAAGATGTGATCTGGGCGTCTGTGCGCTTGAACGGCACGAAAATGACGATTGATTTACAGGAAAACCTGATCACCAAAAAGGATATGGCAGAAAAGGAAAGAGAACCCGAAGGGGCATATCATATCGTGGCGGATAAAGATGCCGTGGTTACGTCGATTATTACCCGAAAGGGAACGCCGCTTGTCAAAGCAGGCAGCGAGGTTAAGACCGGGGATATTCTGGTCAGCAGCCAGCTGGACATTTACAATGACAGCAATGAGATTGTCAATTATGTGTTTGTAGCCTCTGATGCGGACATTTACGGGCAGACCACGTATACTTATGAGGACAGCTTTCCTATGCAGTATAACCAGAGGGTACGGGTTGGAGAAGGCAGAAGCGTTTATGGCTTAAACCTTTTTTCCTATCAGATACAGATGCCGGGCGCGCAGAAATGGAAACAGGACGATTCTTATATTTCTTATACAGAGAGCCGGCAGCTTGCGATTGCAAAGGATTATTATATTCCGGTCATTCTGGAAAAAACGACGTATTATGCCTGCGGCTATGAAAAGGTTACGCTTACGAAGCAACAGGCGAAAGAGCGGGCAAGTGAAAATATTTTACAGTATTTAAAAAAAATGGAAGAAAAGGGTATTGAAATCACAGATAAAAATGTTATGATAGAATTTGCAGGTAACCAGTGTAAGGTTCATGGGGTCATTACTGCGGTTGAAAAAATCGGGAAATATGAGCCTGCCGAGCAAAAAGAAATATCTACGGACGAGAGGCTGACGGAAGATGAGTCTGACTGAATTGAATTTAAACATTCCACCGGAGCATGCGGCAAATGTATTCGGACAGTTTGATACGTATATGAAAAAAATTGAAAAGGCATTCCAAGTAACGGTAGTGCTTCGCGACGATTCCATAAAGATTCTGGGAAGCAGCAGCGGCATCCATAATGCATCTGATGTATTTGAACAGCTTTTAGAGCTTTCCAGAAGGGGGAATACGATTACGGAGCAGAATGTAAATTATGCGATTGCCCTGGCGATGGAGGAAAAGGCGGAAGCAATTGTGGAAATTGACAGGGACTGTATTTGTCACACAGTACAGGGCAAGCCCGTAAAGCCAAAGACAGTAGGGCAGAAGAACTATGTAGATGCAATCCGCAATCGGATGATTGTATTCGGATGCGGCCCTGCCGGTACAGGAAAGACCTACCTTGCCATTGCAATGGCAGTTACGGCGTTTAAAAATGACGATGTGGGACGGATTATTTTAACCCGTCCGGCGATAGAAGCCGGCGAGAAATTAGGTTTTTTGCCGGGGGATCTGCAGAGTAAAATAGATCCGTATTTACGGCCGTTATACGATGCGCTTTATCAGATCATGGGAGCGGACAGTTTTTTGAGGAACACGGAAAAGGGCCTGATTGAAGTGGCGCCGCTTGCTTACATGCGCGGACGTACGCTTGACAATGCTTTTATCATTCTGGATGAAGCTCAGAATACTACGCCGGCGCAGATGAAGATGTTTTTGACCAGGATTGGCTTTGGTTCCAAGGTTGTTATCACCGGAGATGCCACGCAAAAAGACCTGGCCCCAGGGACGAAGTCCGGTCTGGATATTGCATTAAGAGTTCTGCGCAGGGTAGAGGATATCGGTATCTGTGAATTGACGAGCAGCGACGTCGTGCGTCATCCGCTGGTCCAGAAGATTGTCAAAGCTTACGAAGAGTATGAGAGTCTGCAGGAGAAGAAGAAAAGAAGACAGGCAGGTAAAAAGTAATGGAACAGAAAATGCCCGCAAAACGTCTGCAGCATTATGGTATTATAGCTGTATTGACAGTTATTACTTCTCTGCTTTTTGCATACGCCAGCAATCCGGGTGCAGATGGTTTTATCATTTACCTGATCATTGACGTTATATTTCTGCAGATAGTGCTGTATATGCTGGAAAGCAGCCGGCTTTCCGGAAAGTTAGGGGACAGCCTTGCAGGCAATTACCGCAGAATCGCAGACTGGTATGGTGTGTTCTGTGCCGTGGCGGCCGGCTGCTTCTTTCTACCGGAATTTGTATGTCCCGCGGCGGCGACAGCATTGTTTTTTGCCATGGCCTCGACTGCTGAGATAGCGATAACGCTTGGCACTTTTTTGTGCGTCCTTTTATGCATGGCCCATGGAGGGAATTTTTATGAACTGGCGGCTTATGTCGTCCTGATTTTAATTGGCGCACAGCTTGCGAAGACAATGCGCGAGAAGCAGCTGCGTTTCTGGGGCTGTATTGTGCTTATGTCTGTATCCGTATGTATTCCGGTTTTGTTTTATTATCTGTCTTATCGGAAGAGCAGTTTTGCACTTTTTTGTTACAGCTTTATATTCGGGGCTTTTTTTGTTCTTCTCTTTGTGCTGTTTTCCGAACGGCTCTACGGCAGATCCGATCGGGAGGACTCAGATATTTATGAGAAGATTATTGACGAAGCATATCCGTTTGTAGTTGATATCAAAAATTATTCCAGGGCGGAATATATACGTGCGGTCAAAGCCGCTACGGTTGCCAGGAAATGTGCAGCGGAAATTGGGGCAAACGAGCTGGCGGCAGCAGCCGCAGGATTTTACTACAGACTTGGTATTTTAGAGGGAGAACCTTTCATCGAAAATGGTGTCCGTCTGGCCGAGGAAGGGTGTTTTCCGGCAGCGGTTATTTCCATTCTTGCCGAGTACGGCGGTGAAGAAAAGCTGCCTTCTACAAGAGAGTCTGCCATTGTACACATGGTGGATGCCTGTATGAATAAAATCGCATTTTATCGCGCGCAGGAACTATCTGCTTCGTGGAGCCCGGAAATGGTTATTTATCAGACCTTAAATGAACTGTCTGCAGCGGGAACTTACGATGAATCGGGCCTGAGTATGAATCAGTTTTTAAAAGTCAGGGAATTATTAGTACATGAGGAGATTGGATATGACAGTACAAATGGAAGAAGAAACGAAGGTCAGGTTTGATTTTGATTACCGGACGCTGGCACAGCAGGCAGTTTCCTTTACTCTGGATTATGAGCAGTTTCCTTATGAGGCTGAGGTTGGCCTTACATTAACCGATAATGAATCCATACAGCAGATAAACCGGGAATTCCGGCAGACTGATGCGCCTACGGACGTATTGTCCTTTCCGTTGCTTTCGCTTCCTGCGGCAGGAAATTTTTCCTGTATGGAAGAGACACCTGGGGACAATTTTAATCCGGATACCGGGGAAGCGCTGCTTGGCGATATTATCATTTCTGTTCCCAAAGTCACCGAACAGGCCTTAGCCTACGGTCATTCCGAGAAACGGGAATTTACATTTTTAATCGTACATAGCGTGCTGCATTTGCTTGGATATGACCATATGATACCTGAGGATGCGGCATTTATGGAAAAAAAACAAGAAAGCATCTTAAGTGCCATGGGCATTTTAAGATGACAGGAGGGTGAAAATGAAACACATGAAAAAAGCAATTCTTTTCGCAGCAGCCTGCTGTATTTTGTTTTCCGGATGTGGAAAAGAAGAAAATATTGCAGAAGAACCACAGACAGAGTTTGTCGGCGACATACAGCCGATTGAAACGGAAGAGGAGCTGCCGGTTGAAACGGAAACAGAGACAGAGCCTGTGGATGTGGGAAGCAAAAATCCCCTGACTGGAGAGCCAATGGACGAAGCCACTGCAGCGCAGAGGCCGATTTCCTGTATGATTGGCAATACGACAGATGCGATGCCGCAGTACGGCACCTCCAGCGCGGATGTTTTAATTGAAGCGCCGGCAGAGGGAGGCCTTACCAGACTGATGGGTATTTACCAGGATTATGCAAATCTGCCGACGATTATGTCAGTCAGGAGCTGCCGTCACTATTATGCATACCTGTCCAACGAATTTGAAGCCATATATGTCCACTATGGACAGGCTATCTATGCAACTGAGATGTTAAAAAACTGCGATGATTTAAACGGTTTGGATGGGGATTTGGAAAATGTGACGTTTTACCGCGACAAATCCAGAAAATCACCGCATAATGCATATATCAATGGAGAAAGCATTATTGCTGGGATTGAGAAAAGAGGCTACCGCAAAGAACATGCATCTTCCTATGAAAACCGTTACAGCTTTGTGACAGAGGAGAGGGTTTTGGAAAACGGAGAGGATGCGGCTGTGGTAGAGCCGGGATATCAGGTGAACAAGCCCTGGTTTGTCTACAATGAAGAAACCGGCCTGTACGAAAGGTATCAGTACAAATCTGCGCATGTAGACGGTGGATCCGGAGAACAGCTTGCTTTTAAAAATGTGATTTTCCAGGTGTGCGACTACAAAGTAGAGCCGGACGGCACTTATCTGGATGTCAAGACAGCCTCTTACGGCGGAACCGGAAAATATATTACCAACGGAAAAGCCGTTGATATTACCTGGGTAAAGGAAGTAGAAGACGGCGTTGGAAAATATTATGACACAGACGGCAATGAACTGGAGCTGAATCCCGGAAAGACCTGTGTATGTATCGTATTAAATGACGCCGAGGACAAAATCGGTGTATATGCATCGGAATCGGATTTTGAAGCTGCCAGAAATTAAATGATGAACAGAATATAAGAATGGTTTTACGGGGGAGGGCGCAGGCTCTCCTCCGTTATTTGGTATCAGTTTTTGAAAAAAGGTTTAAATTACAGAAAAGTGCGAATACTATGACGGGTGATGATTGTATGAACAAAGTCAATTGTATTCGTATTTTTTGTATTCTTACGGTTTTATTTGGAATTGGATGCTATCAGATAATGCATTTGAGAAATACACAGCAGGAGCCGGATGAGGCGCCTGTGGAGCAAATTGTTCCGGAAGCAAAGGAAGCGGAAACAGAAGAAGCGGCAGTTGAAGTAAGCGGAACCATAGAATATAAATTTGTAATTCTGGAAGAGGGAGATTATTTAACGGTTTATCTGGCAGATCGGGAAACAGTTTATGAGTATACGGGAATTCGGTACTCTCAGCTGGATGAAGAGATGCAAAAAAAGATACGGCCCGGATATTGCATAAAAGATGAAGAGGCATTATTTGGATTTTTGGAAAATTACAGCAGCTGATCGCTTTGTTTTCAGTTATTTTTTGGATTTGCATTATAATTAAGTTTATTATAGAAAAACATTTGAACATACAAGGATATTGTGTAGTATTACTACAATTATTGAAAAATAAAATATTTTTTTGTAAAAATTGTAAAAAAATTATGGACTTTCAGTGAATTTTTTGATAATATATATGTGTTATTTAGAATTGGGTTTCAAAGAAAGAGGAGGAAAAGGATGAAAGAAAGATTGAGGAAAATGGTATCGATGCTGCTTGCAGCCGCAGTTACTGTGACGGCGATACCCGCAGTGGAACTGACTGCGAAGGCCGCGTCTGCGGAGGGAAATATCGATCTCGCCAGGCAGGTTGCTGCAGAGGGTATGGTTCTGATGGAGAACAATGGCACACTGCCGTTGGCTAAAGGCACAAAGGTTGCAATGTTTGGACGTGCCATGATTGATTACGTACGCGGCGGCGGAGGAAGCGGTGCGACAAATGTCGATTACAGCAGGAATATTCTGCAGGGTATGCAGATTAAGGCGGAGGAGAAGAAGATAGAGCTCTATCAGCCGCTGGTAGATTTTTACACAGAGCAGGTAACCACAAATGGGATTACCAATGACGCTAATATCACGGTTACAGACGAGATGATGCAGGCAGCGGCAGAGTTTGCATCTACGGCAGTGGTTACCATTGGCCGCTATTCATCGGAAGGCAGCGACCGTACGGCAACGAAAGGCGACTATTATCTTTCCGATGCGGAAACTTCGCTCATCGAACGGGCGGCGGCGAGCTTTGATAAGGTTGTTGTGGTACTGAATGTAGGCGCGGTGTTAGACACGCAGTGGATTAGGCAAATTGAAGGGATTGATTCTGTACTTATGGGGTGGCAGGCCGGAATGGAAGGCGGACTTGCGACGGCAGACGTACTGGTCGGGGATGTGAACCCTTCCGGTAAATTTGTAGATACCTTTGCTAAGAGCTATGAAGATTATCCGAGTTCGGATACATTTGGCCAAAGCAACGGGTATGTAAACTACAATGAGGATATTTTTGTAGGTTACCGTTATTTTGAAACGTTTGATCCGGATTATGAAAAAGTAAATTATGAGTTTGGATATGGACTGTCTTATACGACGTTTCAGACAGGCGGTGTAACGGTAAAAGAAGAAGGCGGGGACATCGTAGTGACTGCGGAAGTTACCAACACCGGAGACGTGGCGGGCAAAGAGGTTGTGCAGGTTTATTTCAGTGCGCCGCAGGGCAAGCTGGGCAAGCCGGGTAAGGAACTGGCGGCATTCGGAAAAACCGCTCTGCTCGCGCCGGGAGAATCCGAGACGCTTACGATGCGCTACACCATTGACGACATGTCTTCCTATGACGATACGGGCAAGGTGCAGAAATCAGCATACATACTGGAAGCCGGGGATTACAATATTTATGTCGGCAATTCCATTAAAGACGCGGGAACAAAGGGAATCCGTCATACATATAAGGTAGCGGATACGAAAGTGACAGAGCAGCTTTCACAGCAGGCGGCTCCCATTCAGTTAAAGGAACGGCTTTTAGCTGACGGCAGCTACGAAGCGCTTCCGGTTGCTCCGGAATTTGATCCGCATCATGTGATTTCCGCGACAAAGCCTACCGTAGTAGAATCGGAAAGCTTTATAGATGCTTCCAGCGCCGTTTCTGTAGAGAGCTTCTATGAAAATGGAACTACGCAGAAAAGATGTATCGCAATGTTAAATACCAAAGGATATTATGTGGAATATGAGCTGGATGTAGAGGAAGCGGGTTATTATGCCGTTGCCATGCGCATGGCAAACGGATATGCGCAGTTAAACAACTGCCTGAGCGTTTATGTGGACGGAACGCCGCAGCCTGGCGTTATCTTCAACGCACCGCAGACCGGAGACGGCAGCGGCGCAGGAGAATGGTATAATTTCCAGGACTGCGATCCGTTTTATGTGGAGCTGCCGCAGGGTAAAGTACGGTTCCGGCTTGTAGCAAACCAGAATAACCCGAATTACGACTGTATGACGTTTACGAAAACCGATAAGGAACCGGACTACTATACGGCGGTAAAACCGGAAGGCAGAACCCGTATTGAAGCAGAGAACTTTGGTTTTTCCGGCGGAACAAATACCAATTATATCCGTACAGAGAATTTTACTGTAAACGGAGAACCGGGAATATGTTTAGCTTATATGAACCATGCCGGGAATTATGTTTCCTATTGGCTTAATGTAGAAGAAGCCGGAAATTATAATCTGTATTTAAATGTGGCGAACGGCAGGGCGGCTTTTGATTTTGATCCGGGTATTGAGGTGGATGGTACGCCGGTTGAAGCGGCGGGCCTGAATGTGCCGCAGACCGGAGATGGAAGCGGAGCAGGCGAATGGTATAATTTCAGAGATTTAGAGCCGGTAACCGTGCCTCTTCCGGCAGGAAAGTGCGTGATTACGTTCCGCGCCCCGGTAGACTCTTATCCGAACGTAGATTATTTTGAACTGGAGAAGAAGACGGCGCAGGCAAAAGTGATGAACCGAAAGGCTGCGGCAATGCCGCTGACGGCCCCGGTACAGCTGGCAGCGGAAACAAAAACGCTGATGTTGAAGGATGTTTATGAAAACCCGTCGCTGATGGATGAATTTCTGGCACAGATCTCAGACAGGCAGCTGATTGAGATGCTGGGTGGACAGCCGAATACCGGGACGGCAAATACCGGAGGCATGGGAAATCTTCCACAGTTTGGGATTCCAAACGCCATGACAGCTGACGGACCGCAGGGTATCCGTATTGGAGTTCACTGTACGGCATGGCCGATTTCCACGCTGCTGGCATGTACCTGGGATGTAGCGATAGTAGAACGCGTCGGCAAAGCGGCGGCAGTGGAAGCGCACAACAACGGAATTGATATCTGGCTTGCACCAGGTATGAATATTCACAGAGATCCGCTCTGTGGAAGGAATTTCGAATATTATTCCGAGGATCCGCTGCTTACCGGAAAAATGGCGGCGGCAATTACCAAAGGATGCCAGTCCGAAGGCGTATCCATTACCTTAAAGCATTTCGCAGCAAACAATAAAGAAGTAAACCGCAACAGCAGCGATTCCAGGATGAGCGAACGCGCGCTGCGTGAAATTTATTTAAAAGGATTTGAAATTGCGGTAAAGGAAGCAGATCCCTGGAGTATTATGACCTCCTACAATTTTATCAACGGCACGGAAACCTCCGAAAGCAAAGACCTGCTTACGAATATTGCCCGCGGAGAATGGAAGTTTGGAGGAATCTTTATGACAGACTGGGGCAATAACTCCAGCCATATAAGAGAGGTTCTGGCAGGAAATGATGTGAAGATGTCTACAGGAAGCCCGGATCTGCTTGAGAATGCACTCAAGAATGGTGTTATCAGCAGAGAGGATATTATTCCATGCATCAAACGGCTTCTGGAGATGATTATGAAAGTAAATGTATTCCAGGAAAACGTTTTGAATCCTCCGGTAGTGGAAATTGGTTTCGGTACTAATTTTAAAGCGGCAGATAATATTGTATGGTCCCAGACCGTGCGTGGAGAGGCGACAAGCGATACGGACGGCGGAAGCAACCTGGGTTACTGTGAAGCAAACGGATGGGCCGAATATCAGATTGACGTAAAGGACGAAGGGTTCTATGCGGTAACAGCGCGAAGCGCTTCCAATGCAGGAGGAGGAGCATTTGACCTTATCGTAGACGGGAAGACGGTGGCCTCTTTTAAAGCAGAAAATACGGGTGGCTGGCAGAACTGGATTACGCTTCCGGCACAACAGATACATCTTACGGAGGGAAGGCATACCTTCCGGATTGCTTTTACTGAAAGCGGATCAAATTTGAACTGGCTGCAGTTTGAGAAAGACGAAACTATGATTGTAATTAACGATAAGCCGGAATTAAGCGTAAACAAACCGGTTCTTGGAGGCAAAATTTCCGAGGCAGTTGTAACGCTGACAGGGGAAGATCTTCCTTATACGGCAAAAGTGTCATGGTTTGCCGGAGAACAGGAAGAAACAGAAGTTTTTGGATCGAATACGGCATATACGGCAAACATTACAATTACGGCAGAAGCGAATCATTTCTTTGCAGCAGACGTACTTCCGACACAGATTACCGTAAGCGGAAAGAAAGTGGATTTGGCAGAAGGCGCTGCGCAGTTTGCAGACGCGGCAAGGACTGCAATCCAGATCAGGCATACATTCGATAAAACGCAGAAAGACAGCACGGGAGTTTTAATTACTATTATCTGTGATGCATACGAGAATCTGGATTTGACTGCTTATACGGCAAATAGTGCAAAAGCATTGTCGGACGCGCTGGCGAATGCAAAAGCAGTAGCCAATAAAGAAAATGCAACGGCCGCGGAAATAGAAGCAGCAGCGGCAGCTGTATTGACGGCAGCAGCAGCTCTTGTTCCGGACACATCTGATTTTACGGCTGCCATAGAGGCTGCAAACCAAGCGGCAGAAGCAGCAAATACCGTTGCACAAAAAGCATTGCAGGAAGCAGAAGACAACAAGCTTGCAGCAGCGGCAGCCCAGGAAGCGGCAGATCGGGCAATAGCGGCAGCAGAAGCAGCAGAGAAAGTAGCAAAGAAAGCGGCAGAGGATGCGATAAAAGAAGCCAATGCTGCGAAAGAAAAAGCGGAAGCGGCAGAGAAAGCGGCAGAAGAAGCAAAACAGCAGGCTGCAGTACAGAAATCGGAATTGGAAAGACTGATGGCAGAAGCCGAGGCAGCAAGGAAGGAAGCTGTAGAAGCACAGAAAAAAGCCCAGGAAGCACAAAGTAAGTCAGAAAAAACACTCGAAAAGGCAAAATTTGTGGCAAAACGGGTAAAAGTCCTTTCACTTAAGAGTAAAAAATCAGGCCAGGTGACGATGAACTGGAAGCCGATAGCAGGCGCGGAAGGCTATATTATAAAATATGCAGACAACAGTTCATTCCGTAAATCGGTAAAAGTTACCATAGGGAAAGGTACTGTTAAAAAGAAGACGATAAAGAAGCTTCAGAGCGGTAAGAAATATTATTTCCGCATCCGGGCTTACAGCACCTTTAATGGTAAGAAGATTTACTCCATGACTGGAAACAAGAAGACAGTTAAGGTGAAATAATTCATTACAAAAGTGCCGCCGCATGGAAAAAACCGTGCGGCGGTGTTTTTATGGCACGTCCGGCGGGCATGCATTCTGACGGTTCTGACAAGCATATCTTCCCCAAAAAATTCTTCCAGATTTTTTCATCCCGGAGTACAAGGCCCTCAGTTAAAATCATGTTGCCATCATTGTCAAGCAACAGATCAAGGCCAAACAAGTCGTGATAAAATTGCTTCGACTTTTCGATATCTTTCACCACTGTTAAGATGTTTTTTATTTCATGATCCGGTTCTCCTTAAATCCTGATTTTTGGTCTGAAACGATTCTATCATATGTCTATGAATAAATCTACACTATCCGCCGCCAGCAAAGAATTTGATGTAACAGCGAAGCCGTGGAAAAAACTGTTACAATTTACTCGCTCTGTTTAGAGAAAACTTCTTGATCAATCGTTTCAGGTTGGTTACAATAGAAACGAAAGGATGGGGTTATGACGAGAGAGAAGTTTTTACAGGAGCTACGGATTGCACTGCAGGGACAGATTGTCCAGGTGCAGGTGAATGAGCAGTTGGGGTATTATGAGAACTATATAATAGAAGAATCCAGAAAAGGCAGGACAGAGCAGGAGGTAATAGATTCCCTGGGCAGTCCCAGACTGATTGCAAAAACAATTATTCAGATATATGGCAATACAGTATCTCAGAATACGCAGAACAAACAGAAAGCCCGCAGTTTTGGGAACAGAGGCAGAAAAATGGTAATTATCATTTGTGTCCTGCTCTTTTTACTGCTTCTGGTGCGGATCGGGTGGATTCTTTTGCCAATGATCGCGTCTGCTTTTATGATTGCCCTGATGATTTATCTGTTCTATCAGTTTTTTTTTCAAAATAAAAAATAAATTGTATAATTTGCCTTCCTGTAACAGATAATAAAGATGCATTAATTAATCAGGAGGTAAAGAACAATGGCAAAAAACACAGAAAACAAAAGTTCAAACAGCTACAATTTAAAGAGCTACAGCCAGAATTCAGCTGGAAAAAACAGCGCATCTGACAACACGGGGTCTAACAACACAGGCTCTAACAAAAGTTCCAACAAGAGTTCCAATAAGTCTTCCAACAGTGCGTCTGACAGCGCGTCTGACAACACGTCAAATTGCAGTCACTAATTGAAAAAAGCGTGTAAGCTCAGTGGCAGATATGCAGTAGCTGCATAAAATATCTGTAGAAAACGGATTACAAACGATAGTTTGTAGTCCGTTTTTTCCGTTCTTAAAATCATAGACCAAAACAGGAGGTAACAGGCGGATGGAAACGGCACAGGTATATGGATTTGAAATGATACATACGGATGAAATTGACAAAGTAGTACAAAGGGAGCGTGCGCTTTTGGTGGATTTACGGGATGAGGAAAGCTATCGGAGAGGCCATATAAAATATGCGAGGAATCTGCCGCTTCGATCGATTGCGGAATGGAGTCGGGAGCTGCCGGAGAGACGGAGTCTGATTTTGTACTGTGAACACGGAAACCAGAGCCTGCTTGCGGCCAGAAAGCTAAAAGAAAGAAAGGGCGCGGTTTATACGGTGATTGGCGGATATGAAGCATACCAAAAGGCTTTTGGGGCATCAATGTACAAAAGGGATTGACACTGGTGTTTTTTAAAGATAAGATGTTAGAAGCAAACGATATGCAGAAATGGAGAAACAGATGAAGAAGATGGAGTTGATTGCACCGTGCCATTTTGGCCTGGAGGCAGTTTTAAAAAAGGAAATTTATGACCTGGGATATGA
Source organism: Eubacterium sp. (assembly GCA_022794015.1). GTDB lineage: Bacteria > Bacillota > Clostridia > Lachnospirales > Lachnospiraceae > Roseburia_B. Next base: position 40,393 of record JAAWDZ010000017.1, read on the forward strand.
GATTATACAGGTTGAGGATGGCAGAATTACGTTTGAAGGCGATGAGGAGGCAATCTGCCGGGCGAATATTTTTCTGAGGACGACAGAGCGCGTGCTTTTAAAAGTGGGCAGGTTTCGTGCCGTGACGTTTGAAGAGCTGTTTCAGGGGATAAAAGCCCTGCCCTGGGAAGATTTTATTCCGGCAGACGGCAAATTCTGGGTCAAAAAGGCATCATCCATTAAAAGCAAGCTGTTTAGTTCCTCGGACATCCAGTCGATTGTCAAAAAAGCGATGGTGGAACGGATGAAACAGGAGTATGGTATGGATTGGTTTCCGGAAGACGGCGCGTCTTATCCGATCCGTATCTTTTTGTACAAGGATGAGGTGACAGTCACGCTGGATACGACGGGAGATTCTCTGCATAAACGGGGATACCGGCAGTTAAGCAGCAAGGCACCGCTGACGGAAACGCTGGCGGCGGCTCTGATTCTTCTGACGCCGTGGCGGGCGGATCGGATTTTAGTAGATCCGCTGTGCGGAAGCGGGACGTTTCCGATAGAAGCCGCGTTGATTGCTGCAAATATAGCGCCGGGGATGAAGCGGCATTTCCTGGCGGAAACCTGGGACAATCTTTTTCCGGAGGAACTATGGGAGTCCTGTTTTGCTGAGGCAGAGGATATGGTAAATATGGATGTTTCCGTGGATATCCAGGGTTACGATATAGACGGCGAAGTAATTAAGGCTGCAAGGGAAAATGCGAAACGGGCAGGAGTAGACGGCCTGATCCATTTTCAGCAGCGGGCGGTAGGGGAATTGCACCATCCCAAAAAGTATGGCTTTATTCTGACCAATCCTCCCTATGGAGAGCGGTTAGAGGAAAAGGAAGCGCTTCCGGCGCTTTATGCGCAAATTGGAAGGGCCTATGAGGGACTGGATTCATGGTCGATGTACCTGATTAGCGGATACGAAGAAGCAGAGCGGTATATTGGACGCAGGGCCGATAAAAACAGGAAGATTTACAACGGGATGTTAAAGACGTATTTTTATCAGTTTCTGGGGCCGAAACCACCAAAGAGGAACAGGAAATAGAGGGATACCATGGTGCATTTCAAACGATATATTTTGATGGCAGTGCTGGCTGTCGGGATATTTGTGTGGCGGTTTGACTTTTTTGGAGTGGGATTTGAAACCGTTTTAAAGTCCGGACAAAGCAGGATTTTGAAAGAAGAGTGGAATCCTATGATCGCGGCGAGCGTCAATGAGAAAAAGCTTGTGGTTAACATCGACAGCAGAGAATATACAAACCGGAAAACGTCTGTTTTTATGGATGAGAATTTAAATATTATGGTTCCGGTGGACATTTTGACAGAAGCGTTAAACTGCAGTTCTCATTTGTATCAAAAGAAAGAACTCCTGATCGAAAAACGAAATGATACGGTTTTGCTTAAGCTTAATAATCCGGAAATTCTGATAAATGGAACTGCTCGCAAAATTATCTCTCCTATGATAAAAAAGGATGGGCGCTATTACGTCAGCCTGAGAGAAGTGGCGGCAGGTATCGGTTACAGCTTTGCATGGGATATGGAGAAAAATCAGGCGTTGGCAGGAGATATTTCGGAAATGGCTTCTGTTTTTCCGGCCAGCTATGATTTGCGTTTTAAAAAGCGTGTCGGGACGATAAAGGATCAGGCGGATACGGGAACCTGCTGGGCATTTGCGTCTTTAAGTGCGTTGGAATCCACGCTTTTACCGGAGGAAAGCATGCAGTTTTCACCGGATCATATGACGTTTGGCAATTCCTTTGTTGTGGATATCAGCGAAGGCGGCGAATATATGATGGCGCTGGCCTATCTGCTGGCCTGGCAGGGTCCGGTGAATGAAAGGGACGACCCGTTTGGCGATGGCAAAACAGAACCGGGGCTTTCACCTGTCAAGCATGTGCAGGAAGTACAGATGATGGAAGGAAAGGATTACGAGAAGATAAAGGAAGCGGTCTTTTGTTATGGCGGCGTACAGACGGCTTTGTACAGCTCCATGGGCAGTGGGACAAGCGGTTCAGAGTTTTATAATCCACAGAAAAGCGCATACTGCTATATAGGTACCGAGCGCCCAAACCATGAGGTTGTCATTATCGGTTGGGATGACAATTACCCCAAAGAGAATTTTTCGGTCAACGTAGAAGGAAACGGCGCTTTTATCTGCCAGAACAGCTGGGGCAGTGAATTTGGCGAAGACGGCGTATTTTACGTATCATATTACGATACGAATATCGGAAGTCACAACATTGTTTATACCAAAGCCGAAGAAACAGATAATTATGACCATATTTATCAGTCGGATTTGTGCGGTTGGGTTGGACAGATAGGCTTTAACCGGGAATCTGTATACGGCGCGAATGTATATACGGCGCGGAGGCAGGAAGAACTGGCAGCAGTCGGATTTTATGCTACCGGGAAAAATACAAAATACCGTATTTACCTGGTGAAGAATTTTGAGGATATGGATTCGTTTCAGAACAGAAAACTGATTACAGAGGGCTGCGTAAAAAATATCGGATATTATACGGTTGATGTGCCGTCGGAGAAGGAACTTTTGCTGGAATCCGGGGAGCGGTATGCAGTGATGCTTTACCTGGATACGCCGGAGGCCATTCATCCGATGGCAATTGAATATGCATCAGGAGAAGGGACAAAAGATGTTATTTTAAAGGATGGGGAAGGATACATCAGCGTCACCGGAGAAAACTGGCAATGTGTAGAGGAAACATTCTCCTGTAATCTTTGCATAAAAGTATATACAAACGACCATTCAAAGAGTTAAAAAGATAGGAGACAGAGTTTGGAAGAGAAAATCCTGAAAAAAACGGCTCTTGCAGTTATGGCAGCTGCAATTTTGTCCTGTATTCTGGTTCCTGCTTTTCCATATCTGCTTCAGGCAGCAGATGCACTGGCAGTAGCCATGGAAGACGAGCAGACGAAGGAAGAAAAGAAAATGTTACAGATGTCCGGGGTAGAGCTTTTGGAATACAATAACAAAAAAGCTAAAGGGGAACGGGAAAAAGATCCGCTGCTGGAAGGCGGGCTTCGCCTGAAGCTTCCGCTTGGCGTTACCGCAAAGGATCTGGAAGTGAAACAGGATTATCTGACACAGACGGTAACTGTTTCGATTCCATATGCAGGAGAGCGTTATCCGTACGACTATCCTATGCTCGGACGCAGCAACAACCTGGAGAGCATTACATTTTCCATTCAGTCGAAATACGGGGTTCTGGAAATCAAAACAGATCAGGTTTATGAGATGAATACGTCTTATAATGAGGACTATTTTTATCTGCAGTTTTTGACACCGCATGAGGTCTATGATAAAGTAATTGTAATGGATGCAGGACATGGTGGAGAGGATTTTGGGATTGTCAGACAGGGAATCAGCGAAAAAGATATTGATCTGGACATTGTGTTAAAATTAAAGGAAATTTTTGAAAAAGCAGATGATACCTCCGTCGGTGTTTATTATACCAGAACAGCAGATACCAGTCTGGATGAAGCGGCGCGTAAGGGTTTGGTGGAAAAAACGAATGCCGATCTTTTTATCAGTGTCCATAACAGCTCGACACAAAGCGGCAGGATATCCAGTATCCACGGGACGCAGGTGATGTATAATGAATCTGCGGAGGGTTCGAAAGAACTGGCGCAGCTTTGTTTAAATGAGCTTACATCCGCCCTTTCAAGTTCAGATAAAGGAATTCGTGCTGCGGACGAAACGGCCACAGTGTACGGCTGCAGTATTCCCGCCCTGCAGATAGAGGTGGGTTTTATGACCAATCAGGCTGAGCTGGCCAATTTATGTACGCAGGAATATCAGAAAAAAGCCGCGCAGGGGATATACCGCACACTTTTGCAGGCGTTAGGGACAGAAAGTTAAAGGAGCATTGTTTATGGAAAAGAAAATTATTTTTGCAACGGGGAACAAAGACAAAATGCAGGAGATCCGCGAGATTTTAGACGGCCTGGGCGCGGAAATACTGTCTATGAAGGAAGCGGGTATTTCACTTGATATTGAGGAAAACGGAACAACCTTTGAGGAAAATGCCCTGATTAAGGCAAAGGCGGTAGCCGGGATGGTAAACGAGATTGTTCTGGCGGATGATTCCGGGCTTGAGATTGATTATTTGGATAAGCAACCAGGTGTTTATTCGGCACGTTTTATGGGTGAGGATACTTCCTATGAGGTGAAAAACCAGGAGCTGTTAAAACGTCTTACCGGTGTGCCGAAAGCAAAACGTACGGCTCGGTTTGTCTGTGCAATAGCGGCTGTTTTTCCGGATGGGGAGGCAGTAGTCCGAAGAGAAACGGTAGAAGGTTATATTGGGGAACGGCCGGAAGGAGAAAATGGCTTTGGGTATGATCCTATTTTTTACGTGGAGGAATACGGATGTTCGACAGCCGCTCTGACAAGGCAGCAGAAAAATGCAATAAGCCACAGAGGAAAGGCGCTGCGGGCAATCCGCCGGGAACTGGAAAACAGATTTTATCAGAAAGAGAGTTAATATGAGGGTTTTGATTGTCAGCGATACGCACAGCAACCATGCGAATTTAAAAAAGGTTCTGAAAATGGAGCGGCCAAGAGATCTGTTAATCCACCTGGGGGATTCGGAGGGCTGTGAGAGTTATATTGAAGAGATAGCAGAGTGCCCGGTTGAAATTGTGTCCGGAAACTGTGATTTTTTTTCTTCGCTCAGTCAGGAGAAAATTCTGGAGATCGGCAAGTATAAAGTTATGATTACACATGGACATTATTACAACGTCAACGTCGGGATAGAGGACATTAAAAAGGAAGCTTTGGGCAGGGGCTGCGATATTGTCATGTTTGGACATACGCACCGGCCGTTTCTGGATTACAGCAGAAATCTGATTGTCTTAAATCCGGGAAGCATGTCTTATCCGCGTCAGGAAGGGAAATGTCCTTCGTATGCCGTGATGGAAATAGATGAGAACGGGGAAGCGCATTTTAAGCTAAACTATGTAAAGCGGGGATTATGATATGAAACGGTTAGAGCCCTGCCGCATGCTCTGGCAAAAGAATAAAGATGGCCAGGCGACGCTTTTGCGGTTCTACGGCACATCTTCGCAGGTGTATCTGCCGCCGCAGATTGCGGGATATTCTCTTACGGAGATTGCGCCGTATTGTTTTGCGGCAAAACAGTGTCAGCCAGACAGTGAAATCAGGGAAACGATTCTGGGAGAGCAGGAAGAAACGCTTTATTTACAGGAGCTTCACACAAACGCCATAGAAGAGGTATGGCTGCCGGATTCCGTAACAAAAATCGGAAGCTGTGCCTTTTATAACTGCAAAAAACTGCATACGCTCTGCATTGGTGCGGATTTGAGGAATATCGGCAGCGATGCTTTTATGAATACACTTTCTTTCCGTCGGGTGATTCTGCGCTGTGAAGCCGGAAAACCAAGCGGCGTCCGGCAGATTCTGGCGCAGGTTTCTTCGGATATGGAAGTGTGTTTTTTGCCGGATAAAAATCCGCAAGCCGTGCTTTTATACCCGGAATACTATGAATCCTATGATGAAATCGCCCCGGCGCATCTGTTCGGACGGAGCATATCGGGGGAAGGCTTTCGGGCAAGGCAATGTATTAAGGACGGCAAAGTGGATTTTGACGGCTACGACGCGGTATTTTTGCAGGCCTGTGTGGAGGAACGGGAGGAAACCCTGGCACAGATGGCGCAAAACCGGCTGAGATATCCCTATGCTTTAAATGAAAAGAATAAAAGAATTTACAGAGAGTATGTCAAAGCACATATTTTGGGGATTGCCCGGCGCCTGATCAGACAGCGGGATTTGGGGCAGCTTCGCTTTTTGCAGGAAGAAAAGCTGCTTTTAGGCACAGCACTTACAGAATGTGCAAAAGAGGCTTCCGAATCGGACTGGCCGGAAGGGGCGGCAACCCTTCTTGGCTGGCTTGCGGCAGAAAAGAAGGATAAAAAGAAACGATATGATTTTGATTTTTAAAGGAGAAGGAGCATGGCACACATACAGTCACAATCAGAGTGGGAAGAGGAAATGGCAGGTAAGATCCTGCAGTTTGTCCGCCATGAGCTGTATCTGGATCTGCGTTTTTTAGAACCTGCGCTCTTAGCGCTTACATACCGCAGAACAGATGGTCTTCTGACCTTTGCCACAGACGGAAGATATCTGTATGTCTCTCCGGAATGGATGATCCGTGTCTTTTGTCAAAATACGTTGTTTTTGGATCGCGCTTATCTGCATACCGTGCTTCATTGTTTGTTTCGGCATCTGTGGATGAGCCAAAAACGGGACGGCAGGTTGTGGCATGTGGCCTGCGATATTGCGGCAGAGCATGTCATTGACGCTTTGAACAGGGGATGCACAAAGCGTATCATCGGCTGGATTCGCAAAAACACATACGATGCCATCCAACAGGAGACAGGCCAGATATCGGCTGCGGTCATTTACAGATGGTTAAAGACAAAAGAAGCAGATCAGCTTGCGGCGATAGAGCGGGAATTTTACACCGATGATCACAGATTCTGGCCTGGGGAAGAAGAACTAAAACAGTCGCTTTTAAGACAGGCGGGACAGGACTGGGCCAAGAGGGCGAGACAGACAAGATTGTTACAAAATCGCAGAGGAGATGATCCAAAAGAAGGCGAGGAAGCTTTTGCCACGCAAATCCGCGCCGGGAAGGGCAGGCGCAGTTATGCGGATTTTCTGCGGAAATTTGCGGTGTTTCAGGAAGAAGCGCGCCTGGATCCGGAGGAATTTGACCTGGGTTACTATTCTTATGGATTGCGGTTTTATGGCAGCTTACCCCTGATTGAACCGTTAGAAACCAGAGAAACCTGTAAAATCTGCGATTTTGTCATTGTCATAGATACCAGCTATTCCACAAGCGGAGAACTGGTAGAAGGGTTTTTAAAGGAGACGGCATCTGTTTTGTCACAGAAAAACAGTTTTTTTGAAACGTATTCCATTCGTATTATCCAGTGTGACGACCAGGTGCAAATGGATGAAACCATATCTGCAGGCGAAGATATGGAACGTCTGCTGACACGGTTTGAGCTGCATGGCGGCGGTGGAACGGATTTTCGCCCGGCATTTACCTATGTGGAAAAATTGCGTGAAGAAGGAGAGCTTTCGCATATGGGAGGACTTTTATATTTTACAGACGGAAAAGGAATTTATCCGCAGAAAAAACCGGATTACAAAACAGCATTTTTATTTTTGGGAGAATATGACGAAAGCGCCGTGCCGCCCTGGGCGATGCGGCTTCAGTTAGAACCGGAGGAATTATTACATGAATATTAAACAGGCGAAAGAAGAAATAAAACACTCCGTTCGGGCTTATCTTGCAAAAGACGTCGCAGGCGAATATAAAATCCCGGCCATACGCCAGCGCCCTCTGCTTTTGATGGGACCGCCCGGAATCGGTAAAACACAGATTATGGAGCAGGTGGCAAGAGAGTGCCGGGTAGGTCTTGTTTCTTACACAATTACACATCACACCAGACAGAGTGCAGTCGGCCTTCCGTTTATCAAAGAACAGACCTTTCAGGGTACAGCCTGTTCTGTAACCGAATACACCATGAGCGAAATTATCGCCAGCATCTACCGAAAAATGGAAGAAACCGGCCTCAGAGAAGGAATCTTGTTTATTGATGAAATTAACTGCGTCTCCGAAACGCTGGCTCCTACCATGCTTCAGTTTTTGCAGTGTAAGACGTTTGGCAATCAGGCAGTCCCGCCTGGCTGGCTAATCGCAGCCGCCGGCAATCCGCCTGAATATAATAAATCGGTTCGCGAATTCGACATGGTAACCTTAGACCGTGTACGCACCATTTCGGTGGAGGCAGACTATAAAGCCTGGCGCGAATACGCCAGAACGCAGAACATACATGCTGCGCTCTTAAGCTACCTGGATCTGCGTCCGCAGAATTTTTACCGCGTCGAAGCTGACGTAGACGGCCTGAAATATGTGACCGCAAGAGGCTGGGAAGATTTTAGCTATTTGCTTTTTGCTTACGAAGAAATGCACTTGCCCGTTACCAAAGAAATCACCTGCGAATTTCTGCATCATGCAGACGTAGCGGAGGATGTGGCCGCTTATCTGGATCTTTACCGAAAATATCAGGACGATTACGGAATTACAGAAATTCTTTCCGGTAAAGTAAAGTCCGTTGTATATGCCAGGATTTATGAGGCGGGATTTGATGAACGGATCAGTGTGGTGAATCTGCTTGTCGACGGACTGATGAACTATTTGTCAAAAGTTTCGTTTGAAAAGAATATAACAGACGCATATTTTGCATTTTTAAAAGTATACCGTACAAAATCGTCAGAGAAAGAAGGCGAAGAACCTCTGCAAAAATATCTGCGGATGTTAAAGGAATTGGAGCAGGAACATGCCAGGAATGAAAAAGAAGGTTTCCTGGAAAAGGCACAGATTCAGGAAAACAGACATTTGCTTGCTTTATTAAAAGCGGGACAGCCGGCAGAAAATGCATCTGATATGGAAGAAGCCTTTGAACAGGCAAAAACCGGTTTTGATAAACAGAGGGATTATCTGGAATCTGCAGAAGATGCCGCTGGAGCAGCCCTTGAATATGCATTTGATTTTGCAGAAGAGGCTTTTGGTCAAAGCGAGGAAATGGTTCTCTTTGTTACAGAGCTTACCGTACAAAAGGAAGCTGCATCTTTTCTGACAGAATATACCTGTGAAAGGTATCTGAAATACAACAAACAGCTTTTAATCGGCACCCGAAAAAGCGAGCTGTTATCTGAGCTGCGGCAGAGATAGTGTAAATCAGATGTAACAGTTCATACGGCTGTTAAATATGGAGGCAGAAAAAACCATGGAATGTGATTATTGCGCATACAATGCGTATGATGATGAGACAGAAGAATATTATTGTTCTGTAAATCTGGATGAAGATGATATGGCGCGTTTTATGAGCCGTAAATATAAATACTGCCCTTATTTTAAAAACGGGGACGAGTATCAGGTTGTGAAGCATCAGATGTAAGATAGAAAGTGATACCTGAAGGGAGGTGCCAGATTATGACAGAGAAGAAAAAACTTCCGATAGGAGAAGAATTCTTTCGAAATATTAGGACCAAGGGGTTTTACTATGTGGACAAGACGGAATTTATTGGCGAACTTCTGAGAACCAGGGGCAGCGTAAATCTTTTTACACGTCCCCGGCGTTTTGGCAAAAGTTTAAATTTAGATATGCTGAAAACTTTTTTCGAGATTGGTACAGATGCCAAATTGTTTGATGGGCTGAAGATTTCAAAAGAAAAAGAATTGTGTGAGCAGCATATGGGAAAATATCCCGTTATCTCTATTAGCCTAAAAGATATTGGAGGAGAGGATTTTCAGTCGGCATATGAGATGCTTTGTACGGTTGTCAGTGAAGAAGCAGCAAGACTGGATTTCCTTTTGGAAAGTGAGAGATTAATGCAGTATGACAAAGCAAAGTTTGAACGGCTGGTAGAAAATCAATTAGAAAAACCTTCAGAGCTCCACAGTAGTCTGAAACTGTTAACAAGACTTTTGCGTAAGCATTATGGCGCTTCGGTTATTGTATTGATTGACGAATATGATGTGCCTTTGGATAAGGCTTATCAGAATGGATATTATTTACAGATGGTAAACCTGATTCGTTCTATTTTAAGCCAGGTGCTTAAAACAAATGAGAACCTTGAATTTGCAGTGATTACGGGATGTCTTCAGATTGCAAAGGAAAGTATTTTTACGGGACTTAATAACTTTAAAGTACGGACGGTTTCCGATATCCGGTTTGCAGATTGTTTTGGATTTACGGATCGGGAAGTTCAAGATTTATTGAATTACTATGATCTAAAAGATAAGCTTGCGCTATTCAAGGAGTGGTATGACGGGTACCGATTTGGAAATACCCATGTGTATTGCCCCTGGGATGTGCTCAATCAGTGTGACAAATTTCTGGAATCAAGGAGTGCAAGAATGGAGGCGCATTGGGAAAACAGCAGTGGTAACAGTATTGTAAAGGACATTTTGGAGCATTCGAATGAGACTACAAGAGCAGAGATTGAGGCGTTAATTTCCGGCGAATGCGTGGAAAAGCCATTGATTTCGGGACTGACATATGCTGATTTTGACAACGGGGAACTACAGAAAAGGCAGATGTATTTGTGGAGTGTTCTTTTCGCAACAGGTTACCTGACAGATTCGGCGGAGCCAATTGGCAAGATTCACAGACTGATAATTCCCAACAGGGAAATTCTTGAAATCTACAAAGACAGAATTCTGTTATGGTTTCAGACAAAGACTGTAAGTAATACCAAACGGTGGCAAAAATTCTGTATGGCGATTAAAGAAGGAGACGGGGAAACAGTTCAGTTATTATTTAACAGCTTTATGGATGATTCTATCAGTATTCGGGATACTTATATCCGAAAAGAAATGAAAGAGAACTTTTACCATGGGATGTTGCTTGGCTTGATGAGAGCAGAAGAAAACTGGATTGTGAAATCAAATGCAGAATCGGGTGTTGGATATACGGATATTATGGTTCGGATTCCATCAGAAAAGATCGGATGTATTATAGAAGTGAAGTATGCAGAAAATGGTGCATTTGAAGCAGCATGTGATAAAGCATTGAAACAGATTGAAGATGAAGGGTATGTAACAGCTTTGCAGATGGAAGGTATGAAGACGATTCAGAAATTTGGGATTGCCTGTTATAAGAAAAGTTGTAAAGTGATATGTACAAAACTGAAAGGAAACCTATGAGAAAACTGGCGTTAAATGATGAAATATTACTTACAATTGAGAAACCGGCAAGATATATAGGAAATGAGATCAACAGCGTGATCAAAGATCCGCAGGCAGCAGAGATTCGTTTTGCTATGTGTTTTCCGGACGTATACGAAATCGGAATGTCGCATCTGGGCATCCAGATTTTATATGATATGTTTAATCAGCGCGACGACGTTTACTGCGAGCGCGTCTATTCTCCCTGGCCGGACCTGCACCGGATTTTAAAAGAGCAAAAGATTCCTCTGTTTGCACTGGAATCTCAGGAGCCGATCCGAAAATTTGATTTTCTGGGCATTACTATTCAGTATGAGATGTGCTATACCAATATTTTGCAGATACTGGATTTGTCCGAAATCCCGCTGCTTGCTAAGGACAGAGGAATGGATGATCCGTTTGTCATCGGCGGCGGCCCGTGCACATATAATCCGGAGCCGTTAGCAGATTTTTTTGATTTGTTTTATATCGGAGAAGGAGAAACCAGCTATGATGAGCTCTTTCGCATTTACAAGGCATGGAAAAAATCCGGTCAGGACAGAAAGGAATTTCTGCTGCAGGCGGCGTGTGTGCCGGGGATATACGTGCCGTCATTCTATGAGGCGAGCTATCATGAGGACGGTACGATTGCCGATTTTAGTCCGACAGAAGATAATATTCCTGCCCGGATAGAAAAACAGGTGGCAATGGAGCTGACGGACGCGCCGTATCCTACGAAGCCGCTGGTACCGTTTCTTAAGGCAACGCAGGATCGGGTGGTGTTGGAAATCCAGCGGGGCTGCATCCGCGGCTGCAGGTTCTGCCAGGCGGGAATGATTTACCGGCCGACCAGAGAAAAGGATGTAAAGGTTTTAAAGCGGCAGGCCTATGATTTGCTGAAAAATACCGGATATGAAGAGATTTCCTTAAATTCTTTAAGCTCCTCGGATTATTCGAAGTTAAAGGAACTGGTGACCTATTTAATTGAGGAATGCGGCCAGAGGCGGGTGAATATTTCACTGCCTTCTTTGCGGATTGATGAGTTTTCCTTAGATGTTATGAGCAAGGTGCAGGATATTAAAAAGAGCAGCTTAACGTTTGCACCGGAGGCGGGTTCGCAGCGCTTAAGAGATGTGATTAACAAGGGCCTGACCAGAGAAGCGATTCTGGAAGGGGCAGGGAAGGCATTTGAGGGCGGCTGGCAGAAGGTGAAGCTGTATTTTATGCTGGGGCTGCCGACGGAAACAGTCGCGGATCAGGAGGCGATTGCGGAGCTGGCCAATGAGATTGCAGTACGGTATTATGACATTCCAAAAGAGAAACGAAACGGCAAATGCCAGATTACCATTAGTACCTCGTTTTTTGTACCAAAGCCCTTTACGCCGTTTCAATGGGCGCAGATGCATCCGAAGGAGCATTATCTGGAATGTGCAAAAACAGTCAATGAGGCGGTCAAAAACCAGTTGAACAAAAAGAGTATCCGCTATAACTGGCATGAAACGGACGTTACGGTTTTGGAGGGGGTTCTAGCCAGAGGGGACAGAAGGCTTGGAAAGGCGATCTTGCGTGCATATGAAAAGGGGTGCCTGTTTGATGCGTGGAGCGATTTTTACGATCATAAGAAGTGGCTGGAAGCTTTTGACGAAACCGGAATCGATCCTGATTTTTATACATTAAGGGAACGGCGCTTAGAGGAAATACTCCCGTGGGATTTTATAGATGCAGGTGTGACAAAAGCATTTTTAAAGAGGGAGTACGAGAATGCACTGGAGGGTAAAGTGACCTTAAACTGCAGGATGCAGTGCAATGGCTGCGGCGCTTTAAAATATCAGGGAGGTGTGTGCGTTGAAAATCAGAATTAAGTTCCGCAAATACGGTGTGATGAAGTTCATCGGCCATCTGGATATGATGCGTTATTTTCAGAAGTGTATCCGCAGAGCAGGCGTTGATATTGCCTATTCGGAAGGGTTCAGTCCGCACCAGATTATGTCTTTTGCCGCGCCTCTTGGCGTTGGCATTACCAGCGACGGGGAATATCTGGATATTGAAGTAAACTCCACGAAAAGCTCCAAAGAAGAGGTTCAAAATTTAAATGAAGTTATGGCAGAAGGAGTGGAGGTTGTTTCTTACCGCAGGCTAAAGGATACAGAGAAAAAGGCGATGTCTATTGTGGCGGCTGCAGATTATGAACTACGGATTAAGGATGGATATGAAGCCCCTCATGTAGATTATGAAGCTGCTTTAAGGGAATTTTTTGACGAACCGGAGCAGATTTTGATTACCAAAAAGACGAAAAAAAGCGAAAAAACGATGGATATTAAAAAGCTTGTGTATGCGTTTCGGGTTTTTATGGAAGAAGGTAAACCTGTATTTTACCTAAAGGTATGCACCGGAAGTACAGATAATTTGAAGCCTGAGATGGTGCTGGAGGCGTTTTATGTGTTTCTGGGAGAGGAATGGAATCCTTTTCACGTTCAGATTCACAGGATTGATGTTTACGGCATGCCAGACGGCGCGCCTGTATCTTTGGGAGAGATGGGAGAAAACATTGACTAATCGAGTTGTAATCACAAAAGAAATCATACGAAACCGACCGTATCTGGTTACTGCTCTTTTTGAAGGGCAGCGGCTGACAGAAGTATCGTGCAATGCTGTTGGCAGTAAATCCATGCTTGGCAGTATTTTTATCGGGAAAATCAAACGTATTGCAAAAAATGTCGGAGCGGCTTTTGTAGAGCTTTGGCCGGGAGAGACGGCATATCTGCCGCTTTCGGAGGTAAAGGATCCTCTGATGGTTAAGCAGGCCCGCGCCGGGAAGCTGACCGAAGAGGATGAACTTGTCGTTCAGGTGGTGAAAGAAGCCATTAAGACCAAAGAGCCCACGCTTTCGACGTATATTACTTTAACAGGGCAAAATCTTGTATTTACAACAGAAAACCAGTTTTTAGGAATTTCAAAGAAGCTTAACAATCAGGACAGAGAATACTTTAAGGAGCTATTTGCAGCAAAAAAAGAGGACTGGTATGGGCTGATTGTACGGACGAGTGCAAAAAATAATTCGAAAGAGCAGATTTTTCGGGAATTTGATGTGTTGTACGCACAGTTTCATGCAATCACAAAACAGTATCTTTACCGTACCTGCTACAGCTGCCTGTATCGGGCGCCTTCCGCCTGTATTTCAAGTGTGCAAAATTATCTTTCACTGGATTTAGAACGGGTGGTGACAGATGATGCAGATGTTTATGAGGAGCTTAAGGAGGTTTTTGGAGAGGGTGCGTTTCCAAAAGAGGAGCAAATCGTATTTTATGAGGATAAACTGCTTTCCCTGTCTGCACTGTATGGACTGAAAGGAAAACTGGAAGACGCCTTAAAGGAACGTGTCTGGCTCAAATCAGGCGGATACCTTGTCATCCAGCCGACAGAGGCGCTGACCGTGATTGATGTAAACAGCGGAAAGAGTGTAAAGGGAGTAAAAAAAGGGCTTAATATAAAGATAAACTTAGAGGCTGCAGAGGAAATTGCAAGACAGCTTCGTTTGCGGAATATCTCCGGGATCTGTATTGTGGATTTTATCAATATGGATACAAAAGAAGAGAAAGAAGAACTGGTACGCAGCTTAAAGTCCCATCTGGTCAAAGACAGCGTCCAGACGGTATTTGTGGATTTTACAAAGCTTGGACTGGTGGAAATTACCAGAAAAAAGGTGAAAAAGCCGCTATGGGAGCAGTGCAGGGGAGTGTGATGATACAAAAGATAAAGCAGCCGTAATACGGGTGTTTAAAGGTGGCAGCAGGATGCAAAGTGAAAAGAGGATAGGAAATGGATATTTATTACGTAGAGGACAACAGTGGGATCGCAGAAACGGTAAAAGAATTCCTCGGAAAGCATGGATACCTGGTATCCGTTTTTTCGACAATAGAAAAAGCAAAACAGGCGTTTGAAAAAAAGCGTCCGACTTTGGTTTTAATCGACTGGAATATGCCTGACGGTTCGGGAAATCTGCTTTGTCGGTGGATTCGCCTGCACTGGCCGGATATGCCGGTTATATTTCTTACGGTCAGGGGAGAAGCGCGTGACATGATTTCGGGCTTTGGAAACGGAGCGGACGATTACGTGGTAAAACCCTTTGTGCCGGAGGTTCTGCTTTCCCGTATTGGCGCCCTGCTGCGGAGAACCGGAGACGTTTCCGGAAAATACCTCTCCTGCGGCGCGGTATCTTTGAACCGGGAAAAGCGGCAGGTCATGTACGAATCGGAGGAAATTCATCTGACGCCATCCGAATATCAGCTTCTTTTATGTCTTTTGCAAAATAAAGGAAAAATCGTTACCAGAGAAAAGCTTTTAGAGGAAATCTGGGATTGCAGCGGAAATTTTGTCAACGACAATACGCTTACGGTTACGATGAAGCGTCTGCGCAAAAAGCTGCATCAGCCCATATACCTGAAAACAGTCCGGAGCATCGGATATTGTATGGAGGAGATCAAATGACAGAACAAAAACACATAGTGACGATGATGGGGATTGTTTTATCGGTCAGCCTGATTGCTTCGTCTATTACCGCATTTCTGTTATGCGGTTATTATAATCGAATAGGACTGTCCGGCGGATATGGACAGCCTGATTTTTTACAGCCGGCAAAATACAGCCGGCTGTTTGCTGTAATCGGGTTTTTTGCGGGTGCGGCGCTGTTTGGGACTGTGATTTTGCTCTGGCACAGACAAAATACACGCCGTATCAGGCAACTGATCGATTATCTGGAACGGGTCAATATTGGAAGAGGCGGGGAGTTGTTCTGGGTCGGAGAGGATGATTTTTCCAGGCTCCAGGACGAGATTTATAAAACTGTAACAAAGCTTTACCAGACGGCAGACGCAGCGCTTGCCGCCAAAAACAGCTTTGCAGATAATCTTTCTAATATCGCGCATCAGCTGAAAACGCCGATTACATCCATGCTTTTGTCCGTACAGATGATGCGGGAAAAGCCGTCGCCACATCATCTTGAGCAGCTTTGCCGCCAGCTTACGCACCTGGTGGATCTGGAGGAGGGACTCTTGCTGTTATCCCGTATGGATGCAGGAACGCTGCCTCTGGAACGAAGGGAAGCGGACGCTTTTACTATTCTTACGCTTGCAGCAGATAATTTGCAGGAATTGTCGGAAAAAACCGGTGTTTCGATTGAAATACCGGAAATGGGGCCCGCTCTTTTGCATGCGGATGTGGAATGGACGATGGAGGCTGTTATGAATCTGATGAAAAACTGCATGGAGCATACGGCGTCTGGAGGAACGGTCTTTTGCTCATATGAGCAAAATCCCATTTATACCCAGATTCGGATTTGGGATGATGGAGCGGGATTTGCGAGAGAGGATATCCCGCATCTGTTTGAACGGTTTTATCGCGGAAAACATCAAAAGGGAGAAGGCCTTGGCATTGGCCTGGCCCTTTCAAAGGCTGTCATTGAAAGTCAGAACGGGACGATAAGCGCCTGCAACCGGCCGGAGGGAGGAGCCTGCTTTGATATTCGGATGTACTGTCACTGAGCTGTCACTTTCCTGTGTTATGATAATAGCAAGGGAGGCCGCCCGAAAAACTTTGACAGGAGGAGCTAATGCATGGAAATTTTAAAATGTGAAGGAATCAGAAAGATGTATGGTACCGGTGAAAATCAGGTCATCGCATTGGACGGAATCGATCTGTCTGTGGAAAAAGGTGAATTTGTAGCCATAGTAGGAGCCTCCGGCTCCGGAAAATCCACACTGCTGCATATACTTGGCAGCGTGGATAAGCCAAATGCGGGCAGGGTGATCGTTGGGGGAATGGATATTTCAGGATTAAGCCGGACAAAGGCAGCTGTTTTTCGGCGCAGAAAGGTGGGACTGATTTACCAGTTCTATAATCTGATACCGACGCTTACGATTCGAAAAAACATACTGATGCCGCTTTTGCTGGACAAAAGGCAGCCCAATCAGGAGTATTTTGATCAGGTGGTAAACACCCTTGGAATTGCAGACAGGCTGGAAGCGCTTCCCGGTCAGCTTTCCGGAGGACAGCAGCAAAGGGCGGCGATTGCACGGGCTTTGATTTACCGTCCGGCACTGATTCTGGCAGATGAGCCGACCGGAAATCTGGATCAGAAAAATTCCAGAGAAATCATAGATATGCTTAAGCTGTCCAACCGGAATCTGGAGCAGACGATTGTGCTTATTACACACGACGAGAGGATTGCGCTTAAAGCAGATCGCATTATCACGATAGAAGACGGGCGCATCGTACGTGATGAGAAACGGAGGTAGGCGTATGTGGAAGGATTATCTGGCAGGCTATATCAAAAACAACCGGGCGTCCGGCGTGTCGGTCCGGATTGCAACCGTAATTTCAGCATTGCTGCTGTCTTTGCTGTGCAGCCTGTTTTACAACTTATGGATATATGAAATAGAACGTATCAAGGCAGAGGAGGGGAACTGGGAAGCGCGTCTGACAGGAGCTGTTTTTGAACGGGAGCTTGCCGTTATAAAAAGCCAGTCAAATGTGGAATGGGCGGCGCTAAACGAAACGCTGTCCGGCAAAGATGAAACCACGATTGATATTTGCCTGAAAAACAAGAGAAGCATTTTTACGGACATGCCCCAGATTGCCGAACAGGCAGGGCTTGACAGAGAAGCCATTTCTTACCATGCCTCTCTTTTAAATATGTACTTGATCCGAAGTCCGGGGGATACGGCGCTGCGCTGGGTTTTTCCATTTTTTCTGCTGGTTACGGCTGCAGCCTGCCTTTCACTGATTCTTGTCATTCACAATGCATTTGCCGTAACGATGCAGTCCAGAATCCATCAGTTTGGCATTTTAGCCAGCATTGGGGCTACGCCGAGGCAAATCCGAACCGGACTTTTGCAGGAGGCCGCTTTGCTGTGTGCACTGCCGGTAGTATTTGGAAATCTGGCGGGCGTTCTGATTGCCATGGGGACTATAAATGGAATGAATCTGCTGACGGTGGATATCAAACGGCGTCTGGTGCTGCCCTTTTTGTATCATCCGATGATTTTTGTACTGTCTCTTTTGGCAGCGGTGGTTACCATATGGATTTCCGCCTGGGTTCCCGCGGGAAAAATAAGCAGGATGACGCCGCTTGAGGCAATTAAAAATACCGGAGATCTGCACCCTGGGCGAAAGACACATTTCTGCATCCTGTCTGCTTTGTTCGGCGTGGAAGGAGAACTGGCCCAAACTGCATTAAAGACACAGAAGAAGTCTCTGCGTACGGCGTTTGTTTCCCTGGTTTTTGCTTTTCTGGCATTTTTCTTGCTGATGTGCTTTTTTACGGTTACGCAGGTCAGCCAGAGAGAGACTTATTTTGAAAAATATCAGTATGCCTGGGATGTGATGGCGACAGTAGAGGATACCAGGATCGATGCATTTGAACAGGCGGACGCCATAAAGACAATTCCGGGAATTAAGAGCAGCGTCGTATATCAGAAAGCAAAAGCAAAACGGCTGGTTATGCCGCAGGAGCTGCATGCCAGAATGCAGAAGATAGGAGGATTTCAGAATGCTTCGGCCGAATATGTGTCTGCTGCTGACGGAGGATGGCTGGTCAATGCTCCTCTTGTGATTTTAGATGATGCGAGTTTTTTAGAATACTTAAGTCAGATCGGGGCACAGTCTGATCTTTACGGCGCTGTGATCCGCAATGTCACACGGGACGCTTTGGATCCGAATTTCAGAAAGCGGCGTACGCTCCCCTATTTAAAGGGGGATGGGCAGACGACCGTTCTGCGGCAGGCAGAAGGCGAGGATAAAACGGTGGAAATTCCGGTATTGAAATGGACAGATGAGCTTCCTGTTTTGCGGGAGGAATACGGAACGCTGGATTTTTATGAGCTGGTGCATTTTATTTCTGCATCCTGCTGGAAGGGGATAAAGAACCAGATCGGAGGATTAGAGGAGGATATTACCATTCGAATTCTGGCAGAGGACAGAGGCTCTCTGGACGAATTAGATGCAATAGAACATGCCGTTTCACAGCTTTTGGGGAATACGTATCAGATTGAAACCGAAAACCGTATTCAGGATCGTATCGATAACGATAAGATGATGACAGGAATGAAAGCCGTTTTAAGCGTATTTTGTATTTTACTTGCGATGATAGGGATAGGAAATATCTTTTCCAATGCGTTAGGATTTGTACGTCAGCGCAAGCGGGAATTTGCAAGGCTTCTGTCAATCGGAATGACACCGGCACAGATGAAAAAGGTATTTTGCCTGGAAGCGCTTGTCATTGCCGGCAAGCCTGTATTGATTACGGCGCCGCTTACTGCGGCGGCAGTTTTTGGGTTTATTAAGATGAGTTATTTAGAGCCGATGCTTTTTATCCGCGAGATTCCATTTGTACCGATGCTTGTGTTTGTGCTGGCAGTATTTGGATTTGTGGGGCTGGCCTATTTTCTTGGGGCGCGCAAGGTGATGAGGAGCGATTTGGCAGATGCGCTGCGGGATGATACGGTGATGTAGCAAACAGGAGCATATTTTTAAAACAGGTATAAAATGGGACGTTCTTTTCATAGGATGATAGAAAAGAAAAGGAGCTGTTGCAATGCGGATGGAGGATGTAGAAGCACGCAGAGCCTATGTACAAAGAGTCCGCCAATCCTTTGATCAGCCGGGCCGAAAATACGAGTTCGAAAAAGAACAGGCTGCCACAGAGCAGGAGAATGATGATTTTCTGTTTATCAAAATACGGTTTTTAATTGCAGTATTGATATTTGCGGCCTATGTGTTCTGTGATCAGACGGGAACCATGATTTATCAGTTTTCCACAGATGAGGTGGCGGAGAAAATTGCAAAGGATTATGATTATATGGAAGCGAAAGAAGAGGTGATGCAGGTGTTTAAAAGCTTGCATTAACTGCGGGAGGGGGAACAGACAGGCAAAGAAATCCGTCAGGGAGAGGTCTGCTTTGGCATGATCATTACCTCTCTCTGACGATAAACAGTTCGGACAAGCTGTCCTGTTACACGATATGAACCCGATATGCCTTCAGCCAGTAATTTACCTGCAGCATATACGCCAGCATCTGCGGACCTGCCATTAACTGTCCATACCAGGGCCTGCCGTAATCGGATGGGCTGTTCAGAAACGCCTGCACTTTTTTGGTGTCTAAAAGAGTACGAATTGGTGAGGATGGCGTAGCAAGCACTTCTTTCAGCTGTTTTCCCAACAGTTTTTCGTAAGACGGATCGTAAGTTTTCGGATAAGGACTTTTCTTTCTCCATAAAATATCTTCCGGAAGATATTCCTTCCCTGCATGTCGCAGCAGTCCCTTAACCACGCCGCCCGGACATTTCATCTGCCATGGCACGTTAAAAACATATTCTACAATTCGATGGTCTGCAAAAGGAACGCGGGCCTCTAAGCCGTTGTACATACTGGTGCGGTCCATTCGGTCTAAAAGCGTTACCATAAACCACCTTAAGTTCAGGTAGGCAATTTCCCGGCGCCTTTTTTCTTCCGGAGTGTCCTCCGGCAGTACGGGTGTCTCGTGGATCGTTTTTTCATAGGCAGCACGGGCGTATTCCTCCATGTGCAGATCCAAAATCAGGGAGTCGTCCAGTAATACCTGCCGCGGCGTCATATCAGATGACCAGGGAAACGCGTGGGTTTCAAATGCTGTTTTCCTGTGGAACCAGGGGTAGCCGCCGAAAATTTCGTCTGCACATTCGCCGGTTAACGTTACTTTATTGTGAGGTACCACCTTTGAACAGAAATAGAGCATGGAAGATTCCACGTCCGCCATGCATGGAAGATCTCTGGCGTTAACGGCAAGATAAAGGCATTTGAGCTGTTCGGCATTGCTGCATTCTAAGAAACGGTGGTTCGTTTCACAGTGCGATACCATCTGTTCTACAAAGGGGCGGTCCTGGCTGGGCTGAAATGCATTGGATTTAAAATATTTGTCGTTGTCTGTAAAGTCAAAGGAAAAGGTATTGAGCTGCTTTCCCTGTTTATGCAGTTCCTTTGCACAGATAGCAGTGACAAGGCTGCTGTCGATGCCGCCGGAGAGAAAAGTGCTGATGGGAATATCCGAAAGCATCTGTTTTTTTACGGCGTCTTCGAAAAGCCAGGCAGTCTTTTCTATGGTTTCTTCCAGGGAATCTGTATGAGGGCAGCTTTTTAACGTCCAGTAAGCCTCATCCGTGAAGGAAAACCGATCCAAAGTTATGATGTGGCCGGGAAGCACTTCGAATATATCTTTAAAAACACCTTTTCCATAAGATTTTGCAGGCCCCAGGGCAAAAATTTCACACAGCCCGTCATGGTCCAGGACGGCTTTTACGCCAGGATAGGCAAACAGACCTTTGATTTCGGAAGCAAACAGGAAAGTGTCGCCTTTTTTCGTGTAAAATAAAGGTTTTACGCCTAAGCGGTCGCGGAACAGGTGCAGTTTTCCGGTGAAAGAGTCCCAAATGGCTGCGGCGAAAATGCCGTTTAATTTCTGGATAAAGGCTGTTCCATGAAGCATATATCCGGCGAGAATCACTTCTGTGTCGCTGCTGGTTTCAAAGGCTGCTCCTTCGGCAGCAAGCTCTGTTTTCAATTCATTCATATTGTAAATTTCGCCGTTAAAAACAATGGCAAATTCATGGCCGTCTTTTTTTCGTACCATGGGCTGCGCCCCCGTGAGAAGGTCTATAATTTTCAGTCTGACGTGCGCAAATCCTAAGACCTGGTCAAGATAAATGCCGCTGCCGTCCGGGCCGCGATGCTTTTGTACCTGATTCATGCGGCGCAGGATGCTCTGCCATTTGATTTTTTCTCTGGTGTAGTCGGCCTTTGCGTTAAAAAAACCGGCAATTCCACACATATGTTGTCCTCCTTTTTTGTTTTTGTCGTAATAATTCAGCCTGCAGCTGCGCAGTCAGCAGCCGGCAAAACAGAACGGTTACTTTCTGCCTGGTAAGCTTTACTGGATAATCGGCTGATACTGTCTGCCTGACAATGCGGCCTTAATGGAAGGAATCAGAAGGTCGGTATGCGCGATCATGGAATTTGGCTTTTTTTCCGGATTGTCCTGTCCAAATGGAATAAAATAGATGTGCTTGCTGTTTAACAGCAGGCCGATATTTTTCATATTCATACCCAATGCGTCATTGGTGGATATGGAGATTAAGAGCGGCTTGTTGTTTCTGAGGTGCGCCTTTGCCGCCATGAGTACCGGAGTGTCTGTAATCCCGTTGGCAAGCTTGGCAATTGTATTGCCCGTACAGGGGAATAAGACCAGAATATCCAACAGGCTTTTGGGACCGATGGGCTCTGCCTGCGGGATAGAGAGCATAGGTTTGATTCCGGTGATCTCTTCAGCTTTTTGGACAAAATCAGATGCATTTCCAAATCTGCTGTCTAAGGTCTGCGCAGCGTCTGAAAAAATAGTCTGTACAAAAGCTCCCTCTGCGGTCAGCTTTTCCAATTCCGCAAAGACCTTTTCATAAGTACAAAATGAGCCGGTAAACGCGACTCCGATATGCTTTCCTTGTAGAGACATGTTTAACTCCTTTCAAATTCTGTTTTTGCCCGCCCCACGGAGGCCCGGATGGCTTTTGCGGATGAAAGCGGCGCGTATTTGCCCGGAAGTCCGGGACAGGCCATAGCTGTTATGGGGAATTCTTTTGCGGCGTTAAAATCAATTCCGCCAGGGTGGGAGGCAATATCCAATATGACGGTATCCGGCTTAAGCCGACTTAAAATATCTTTGGTGAAAATCACAGACGGGATGGTATTAAAAATAAAATCAAAATTCCCAATGTACTTAAGAGAGGTTTTTAAATCCAGAGCTTCATCTGCAGTGAGCGCTGCCTGCGCACGCTCTGAAACGGGATCTGTGGCAACCGTTACAAAGCTGTACATCCGTTTTAAATAATCTGTTATGGTCCGGCCGCAGACGCCGTAGCCAAATACGGCGCATTTGCTTTGATGCAGATTTTTAGGGCATATCCGGATAGCTTCTCCTATCACGCCTTCTGCGGTTGCAATGCTGTTAAACTGGGATAAAGTAATGTCCTTCATAAAATCAAAGAGAAACAGATTTTTTTCCCTGGCGGCGATACGAAGCTCTTTTGGAATGCATCCTGCGCAAAATATCTGATCCGGCGTAAGATGCATAAGCAGCTGCTGTAAGGGGATGTTTTTTTTAGAACGGTTCTGGTTTAAAAAGATACCATCCCGGCTGAGCGGAATGGGACAGATGATGCAGGCGGCGCTCCGGCAGGCATCCTCGAAGGAAGGAGCGGCCAGAACATCTTTTACATTCTGGTCCGGGCAGACCTGTTCAAGCGAACGGCAGAGGGCGTACTGACAGACATGACAACCTGTGCGGACAAGCTCTGCGGCAAGGTATACCTGGCGCAGATCGCCGCCGATAACGGCATAATCATAGTGGAAAGAGTTCATGGGAAGTCTCCCGGTGAAATGTGATTTATCCATATAGTATGCAGGGAGCGGGGAGATGTGCTAAGAATATGAAAACTGCATAAACAGCGAATGAATCAAAACAAACGAGGGTGTAAAGTCTTTATTGAATTATGATGACTTTGCACCTTTTGATTTTGAAGAAATACGAGTGGCAGCAGACAGGAGGTTATTCTTGAGAAACCAGGGAAATGGGAGTATAATATCTCTATAAAATATTAATAAATTTAGAAATAATTTAAAAATGCATTTGCAGATATGGAGGTGTATGAGATGCTGCTTGTTTCTCTGCTGCAAACGGAACGGGAGCGGGAACAGTTCCGTGGGATTTACAAGGACAATTATTTAAAAATGTACCATATTGCGCTTGGATATAAACCCGGAAATTGTTAACTTTGTCCAGCATAAACCGTTTGCTTATATTTATGGCGATGAGGAGCCGTTTATCTGTTCGGAGGGGAAAATTTATTCTATTTATGAATCCAAATTGATTGACGAAGAATCAGCGAACGAAGTATGTAAGGAAAAAGACAGCAGAATAAGAGGATCAGGTAGTTCCTTTGTGGAATATTTTCATATCATAGAAAAGAGTTTACAGTCAATTGAGTATCATGGGATTGAAGCATTTGTCACGTTTAACGTGTATGATCGTATAGAAAAAATGAATATGCCAATAGAAATACATAATGGCAGAAATTCGCAAGAGCCTGTTACGGAACCGTTTGATGAAAGCAAATATGCCTGGCCGCTGCTTTTGCTTCTGATTGCAATAATCGCTTTCATGGTAAAAGGACAGGGGTACTATAAGTCATAGATTTAAAGAAAATCAATTATCGTAACGAAGCGGCATAATAGATTCGTGCTTTTGGAATGATTGGTGTAGCAGTTGCTATTGTCTGTATTACACCAAAGGCTTTACACATAAACTGTTAATTGGTATAATAAAATCACCATATAAACGGCGTAAATAGAAAGCAGGTGATTGTATGACCGAAAAAGAAATGATGCAGAAGAATGTGGAAGAATTTGAGAGATTGCAAGACTATATGATTTCTTGTGATAAAGAATCCGAAGTATACAATAAAATGAAAAGACGTTATATAGCGTTAAAAGTCATACTTACAGCTTCTGGTATCAATCTTACTGAGTTAGATATAATTAAAGAGTAAGAAAGAAATAATTAAAATAAACAAAGGTGTAAAGTCTTTATTACATTATGAAGGCTTTACACCTTTTTAAGGCAATAGATTTTACAAAAAATTCATTTAGCTGTACCAACATATTCTGCTGAATCTGCGCTTGTTTCTTTTTTGTGATCGTTCATCCGTCCTTTTTGTCGGCATACGATTTCTAATACATTTCTAACCTTTATTCTGACAGTGAGCAGGCTGTTCTGCTCGTCTGCGTTTGGGTCGGCATTTTCCATTTCCAAATGAAATAAAAATCAATTCTTTTTTTGTATAGAAAGTTCTGTTAAAATTTTCCCTGTTTGGTTGGATGGCAAAATGGTTTTTATACATAAATTTCTTAAATAAAAGTAAGAATTAAATTAATATAAAATACAATTCCATAAATTAAAACACAATTTTATAAAAATCCATATTTTATATAAAGTATTGAAAAATTTTTTGGGTTATATTTAAATATGATTGTTTGTAAATAACCAATTTAAAAGAAAAACTGCATACAAATTAAATACAAATAGTTATTTAATGCTTAAATTATCTGATTATCTGACAATTATGGCAAAAAAACTGTTTACATAGACGCAAAAAAGAGTTATGATCATATTCAGAAAAGTAAAGCAGCAAACAGAAAGGGATGAAGCTATGAAACAGCAGTTAAATGAACAAAGTGCAGTTGCCGCCGGAATGTATCATCCATCATTTGAACATGACAATTGCGGTATTGGGGCAGTTGTCAATATCAAGGGAATCAAAACCCACGATACCGTGGCAAACGCTCTGAAAATCGTAGAGAACCTAAAACATAGAGCAGGAAAAGATGCTGAAGGAAAGACAGGGGACGGTGTGGGGATTCTTTTGCAAATCTCACACAGATTTTTCTGCAAAGCCTGTAAGCCGCTTGGCATCCGGCTTGGCGAAGAACGGGATTATGGGATTGGCATGTTCTTTTTTCCTCAGGATGAATTAAAGCGCAACCAGGCCAAAAAGATGTTTGAGGTAATCATCAAAAAGGAAGGCATGGATTTTCTGGGCTGGCGCAAGGTGCCTGCCGATCCGGGCAAACTGGGACAGAAGGCAATAGACTGCATGCCGTACATTATGCAGGGCTTTGTCCGGCGTCCGGCTGAAATTGGAAAAGGACTTCCTTTTGACCGCAGGCTCTACGTGGCAAGGCGTGTCTTTGAACAGTCAAATGACGATACCTATGTCGTATCGCTTTCGAGCCGTACGATTGTTTACAAGGGAATGTTTTTAGTAGAACAGCTCAGGCAGTTTTTCGCAGATCTGCAGGATCCGGATTACGAATCGGCAATTGCGACCGTACATTCCCGGTTTTCCACGAATACCAATCCAAGCTGGGAGCGTGCGCATCCGAACCGTTTTATAGTGCATAACGGGGAGATCAATACGATTAAGGGCAATGCCGATAAGATGCTGGCCAGAGAAGAAACGATGGAATCTGAACATCTAAAGGGTGATCTGCAGAAGGTGCTGCCGGTGATCAACAGTGAAGGATCTGATTCTGCGATGTTAGATAATACGCTGGAATTTCTGGTGATGAGCGGAATGGAGCTGCCGCTTGCCGTTATGATTATGATTCCGGAGCCCTGGGCGAACAATGCGCTGATGCCGCAGAGGAAAAAAGACTTTTACCAGTATTATGCAACTATGATGGAACCGTGGGACGGCCCGGCATCTATTCTGTTTTCTGACGGGGATATGATGGGTGCGGTATTGGACAGGAACGGGCTTCGTCCTTCGAGGTACTATATTACAAGCGACAATTATCTGATTCTTTCTTCCGAGGTAGGTGTTTTGGATATTGAACCCTCTAAAATCGTATCCAGGGAACGGCTTCGTCCGGGCAAGATGCTTCTGGTGGACACCAGGCAGGGACGGGTGATTGACGATGAAGAGTTAAAGGAAACGTATGCAAAAAAGCAGCCGTACGGAGAATGGTTAGACCGCAATTTAATCAGTCTGGAGGATTTGAAAATTCCAAATGAACGCGTACCGGAATATACCAAAGAAGAGCGTCAGAGGATGCAGAAGGCATTTGGTTATACTTACGAATCTTTGCGTGAGGAAATTCTTCCAATGGCAAAAAAAGGCGGGGAAGGGACGTCGGCCATGGGGATTGATACGCCGCTTGCCGCATTGGCGGGCGATCACCAGCCTCTTTTTAACTATTTCAAGCAGCTCTTTGCACAGGTAACCAATCCGCCCATTGACGCAATCCGGGAAAAAGTAGTAACTTCAACGACAGTTTATATCGGCGAGGATGGCAACCTTTTGGAGGAAAAAGCGAAAAACTGCCAGGTGCTTAAGGTAAACAACCCGATTTTGACCAATACGGATCTGATGAAGATTAAAGCCATGAAGGTGGAAGGGTTTCAGGTAGTTGAAATTCCAATTCTGTACTATAAGAACACCAGCCTGGAAAAAGCGGTGGAACGCCTGTTTGTAGAAGCAGACCGGGCTTACCGGGACGGTGCGAATATTATGATTTTGTCCGACCGTGGCGTGGATGAAAACCATGTGCCGATTCCGTCTCTGCTTGCAGTATCCGCCTTACAGCAGCATCTGGTTAAGACGAAAAAGAGGACGGCCGTCGCGATGATTTTAGAGTCCGGCGAGCCCAGGGAGGTGCACCATTTTGCAACGCTTTTAGGGTACGGGGCGTGTGCAATTAACCCTTATCTGGCACAGGATACGGTAAAACAGCTGGTGGACGACCATATGCTGGACAAAGATCCTTACGCGGCAATCAGCGATTACAACCAGGCGATTGTTTCCGGAATTGTAAAAATTGCTTCCAAGATGGGGATTTCTACCATTCAGTCTTATCAGGGCTCAAAGATTTTTGAGGCTATTGGGATTGACGCGGCAGTAATTGACAAATATTTCACCGATACGGTCAGCCGGATCGGCGGCATTACCTTAAAGGACATTGAGGAGGATGTAGATGCGCTTCATTCTCTGGCATATGACCCGCTGGGCCTGGAAACGGATTTGACGTTAGACAGCAGGGGACGTCACAAAATGCGCAGCGGCGCGGATACGCATCTTTACAATCCGGCGACCATACATCTTTTACAGGAATCCACAAAGCGGGGCGATTATAAACTGTTTCAGGAATATACGAAGCTGGTCAACGCAGAGGAGAGAAAAGCAAATATCCGTGGTTTGATGGACTTTGCATTTCCGAAAAAAGGCGTGCCCATAGAAGAGGTGGAAAGCGCAGACTCTATCGTCACCCGTTTTAAAACCGGGGCTATGTCCTATGGTTCCATTTCACAGGAAGCGCATGAGACGCTTGCGATTGCCATGAACCGGCTGCATGGGAAGTCCAATTCCGGCGAAGGCGGGGAAAATCCGGAACGGATTGCCAGCAAACATGGCACAGTGAATAAATGTTCCGCCATCAAACAGGTGGCTTCCGGGCGTTTTGGCGTTACGAGCCGGTATCTGGTGAGCGCGGATGAGATTCAGATTAAAATGGCTCAGGGTGCAAAACCAGGAGAAGGAGGACATTTGCCGGGCAAAAAGGTTTATCCGTGGATTGCCCGCACCAGGCTGTCCACACCTGGCGTATCATTGATTTCTCCGCCGCCGCACCATGATATATATTCAATTGAAGATTTGGAGCAGTTGATTTACGACTTGAAAAATGCAAACCGCAGTGCAAGAATTACCGTAAAACTGGTATCCGAAGCAGGAGTTGGCACCGTAGCCGCCGGCGTTGCCAAGGCGGGCGCGCAGGTTGTTCTGATTTCCGGCTATGACGGCGGTACGGGCGCGGCGCCGAAAAGCTCTATCCACAATGCCGGACTGCCCTGGGAGTTAGGGCTCGCCGAAACCCATCAGACGCTTATAATGAACGGCTTGCGCAACAAGGTACGGATTGAAACGGATGGGAAGCTAATGAGCGGGCGTGACGTGGCGATTGCGGCGCTGCTTGGCGCGGAGGAGTTTGGCTTTGCAACAGCTCCGCTTGTAACATTGGGCTGCGTCATGATGCGTGTCTGCAACCTGGATACCTGTCCGGCGGGTATTGCGACGCAAAATCCGGAGCTTCGGAAGCGGTTTGCCGGAAAGCCGGAGTATGTTGAGAATTTTATGCGTTTTATCGCAGAGGATTTACGGGAATACATGGCAAAATTAGGATGTCGGACAATAGATGAAATGGTAGGGAGAAGCGACCTTTTAAAGGTAAGAGGAGATCTGGCCGGACGGGAAACCAAAATCGATCTCGGCAGAATTTTAAATAACCCGTTTGCAGGGCCAAAGGCAAAGGTAACCTTTGATCCCAAGCATATCTACGATTTTGAGCTGGAAAAAACAAAGGATATGACAGTTTTGCTCAAAAAGCTAAAAGGCGCGTTAGACAACGGGCAGAAAAAGAGCATTACCATAGAAGTTGGCAATACAGACCGGGCGTTTGGTACTATTTTTGGATCGGAAATTACAAAGCGTTACGAGGATGGACTGGAAGAAGATACATTTCTGGTAAAATGCACCGGAGCAGGCGGACAGAGTTTTGGAGCGTTTATTCCAAAAGGGCTGACTTTAGAGCTGAGCGGCGATTCCAATGACTATTTCGGAAAAGGCTTATCCGGAGGAAAGCTCATTGTGTATGCCCCCACCGGCGTCACTTATAAAAAAGAGGAAAATATCATTATCGGAAATGTGGCGCTTTATGGCGCAACCAGCGGGAAGGCGTTTATAAGCGGCGTGGCGGGAGAGCGGTTCTGCGTCCGCAATTCCGGCGCAACGGCAGTTGTAGAGGGCGTAGGCGACCATGGCTGTGAATATATGACAGGCGGACGCGTAGTAGTCCTTGGCAAGACCGGGAAAAATTTTGCTGCCGGCATGAGCGGCGGCATTGCGTATGTACTGGACGAGGACAACGATCTGTATACCAGAATCAATAAAGAAATGGTATTTTCGGAAGAGGTTTCCAATAAGTATGACGTGATGGAACTGAAAAAAATGATCAAAGAGCATGTGGCGCTTACCAACTCGGAAAAAGGCAAAGAGATACTCGATCATTTCAGCGAATATCTGCCGAAATTCAAAAAAATCATACCATATGATTACAATCGTATGATGATGGCGATTGTCCAGATGGAGGAAAAAGGATTGTCCTCCGAGCAGGCGCAGATTGAAGCATTTTATGCCAGCACAAGGGATTAAGGAGGGACGGAAATATGGGAAAACCAACAGGATTTATGGATTATGGCAGAAAGACGGCACAAGCTGTTATGCCAAAAGAGCGCATCAAAAATTTCCGGGAATTTCACATGCCGCTCCCGAAAGAGCAGCAGAAGATGCAGGGGGCCCGCTGTATGAACTGCGGCGTGCCGTTTTGCCAGTCAGGCATGGAGATTATGGGAATGACAAGCGGGTGTCCGCTGCATAATTTAGTGCCGGAATGGAATGATTTGATTTATAACGAAAACTGGGAGGAAGCCTACAACCGTCTGAAGAAAACAAACAATTTTCCGGAATTTACTTCACGTGTCTGCCCCGCTCTGTGTGAAGAGGCATGTACCTGCGGCCATTATGGGGATGCGGTTTCCGTAAAAGAAAATGAACACGGTATTATTGAATATGCCTATGAAATGGGCTATGCCAAAGCCAGACCGCCAAGGGTGCGCACCGGAAAAAAGGTAGCCGTAATCGGAAGCGGTCCGGCCGGACTTGCAGCGGCAGACCAGCTCAATAAACGGGGGCATCATGTCACCGTTTATGAACGCGACGATCGTCCGGGAGGCCTTTTGATGTACGGGATTCCAAATATGAAACTGGAAAAGTCTGTCATTGACCGCAAAATCAATGTTATGAAAGAAGAGGGCATTACATTTCTGACAGGCGTCAACGTCGGAAAGGATCTGAAAGCGGCAAAGCTTTTGAAGGAATACGACGCTGTAATTTTGGCCTGCGGCGCAAAAAACCCCAGAGATATCGGAGCGCCCGGCAGAGATGCAAAAGGCATATATTTTGCGGTGGATTTCCTTGCTGCGACAACAAAGAGTTTATTAAATTCGGAGCTTAAGGATAACCAGTATATATCTGCGAAAGGCAAAAAGGTTGTGATTATCGGAGGCGGAGATACCGGAAATGACTGCGTGGGAACGGCGATCCGTCACGGCGCAGCCAGTGTGACGCAGCTTGAAATGATGCCCAAAGCGCCAGCAGAACGTACGGAGGAAAATGCCTGGCCTCAATGGCCAAAAGTGCAAAAAACCGATTATGGCCAGGAAGAGGCAATTGCGGTATTCGGACACGATCCGCGTATGTACCAGACGACGGTAAAAGAGTTTTTAAAGGATAAAGGCGGCAGTGTATGCGGCGTAAAAACCGTAAAGCTGGAAAGCAAAAAGGATGAAAAGACCGGACGGATGGTGATGGCAGAGGTGCCCGGATCGGAAGGGAAATTAGATGCCGATCTGGTATTGATTGCCGCGGGTTTCCTGGGCGCGGAAAAGTATGTGGCAGACGCATTTTCCGTCGCATTAAATGAGAGGATGAATATTGCAACAGAAGCCGGGAAATACCATACGAATGTGAAAAAGGTGTTTACTGCAGGAGATATGCACAGAGGACAGTCGCTTGTGGTATGGGCGATTCGGGAAGGCCGGGAGGCGGCAAGAGAAGTGGATGAAAGTTTGCTTGGCTATTCCGGATTGCCGGTGCAGTAGAGATGGAAACGGAATCAGTCAGATGACAGGTGCAGATTGGCTGTCTGTATGGATTAACCCCCCGAAAATGCTTTAGTTTGGGTATTTTCGGGGGCTTTTTGGCGCTTATCCGGCGTTTGGGTATGCCAGAATAAGCAGTAAGGATTTTGCAGCTGTTTATTGTTTTTGAGTTACACTTGTTTTATTTCGTTTGATACAGCAATCCCCCTTCCTTATATTACAGACCATCTAAAAAGCGCATAACCTTCTGTGGGTCAGAGCATTTTTTAAACACGCTCTGGCAAAGATGTTACAATATAATGGCTCTGTAATTAATTTTACTACAATACAAAAAAATGCAAATATTTTTTGATGTGAATACACTATTCGAAAACAATTTCAGTCACATTCTTTTCACAGAATCTTCTCCTTTTTAACACAAACAAGGCATACCCTGTTATGTATCGTATAGATACAAGTATGCTAAAAAGCCGCCTGCAGGCAATCGTTAGACAAAGGCTCTCTTGGCGTACTTCAATGTAGAAAAGGAGGCATATACGCATGATAGAAATTTCCCATCTGATAAAAAAATACGGCAGTCACACCGCCGTGGATGATCTGTGTCTTACCGTGCAGCCGGGCAGAATCTACGGTTTCCTGGGGCCGAATGGTGCGGGGAAATCGACAACTCTTAATCTGATAACCGGATATCTGGGCGCTACGGGCGGTGAGATCAAAATCAATGGTTTTGATATTTTAAAGCAGCCGGAAGAAGCGAAAAAGCACATCGGCTATCTGCCGGAAATTCCACCTTTGTATATGGAAATGAGCGTAGAAGAGTATTTAACCTTTGCCGCAGAGCTAAAGGGCATCAAAAAGGCATTGCGCAGGCAGTACATAGAGGAAGCGATGGAAATGACTGTGATTACGGATATGCGAAATCGCCTGATCGGCAACCTTTCCAAGGGATATCGCCAACGGGTAGGGCTCGCGCAGGCGGTTTTGGGGTATCCTGAGGTAATTATCCTAGACGAACCGACGGTTGGGTTAGATCCCAGGCAGATCATAGAAATCCGTGAGCTAATACAAAAGCTTGGGGAAAAACATACGGTGATCTTAAGCTCCCATATTCTTTCTGAGGTGCGGGAGGTCTGTGATTATATCTTTATTCTTTCCAAAGGAAAACTGGTGGCCAGTGATACGACAGAAAATCTGCTCCGACTGGCAGAATCCGAAAAACGCGGACTGGAGATTCTGGTGCAGGGCAGCGGAGAAGATGCTGCAGAGCTTTTAGGGCAGTTTGATATAGCGGAAGATATTCGTATCTGCGCGGGCACAGAAGAAGACACCTCAGTGATTACCTGTACGGTTTCTAAAGAAGAAGATATCCGCAGCCAGTTAATCCGAACATTTGTCGGTGCAGATATTGCGCTGCTGGAGCTGAAATCTTCCGGGAAAACACTGGAAGATATTTTTCTGGAGCTGACAGATCAGAAGGGGGGAATGCCGGCATGAGGGCGATATGGAAAAGAGAGTGGAAATTCTATTTCCAAAATGTGACAGGCTGGCTTTATCTTGCGGCTACCATTGCGCTTTACGGATTATATTTTCTGGCCTATAACTTAAACTATGGCTACGCAAAAGTAGCATACGCTTTAAATTCAATTTCCTTTTTAGTACTGATAACCATTCCTGTGCTTACCATGCGCAGTCTTTCCGAGGAGAAAAAGAGCAAAACTGATCAGCTGATATTAACCGCTCCGGTTTCCGTGGGAAAAATTGTGCTGGCAAAATATTTGGCTATGGGGGCCGTACATACGGTTGCGATTGCTGTAATTGCCATTACGCCGCTTTTGCTGCTGCCGTTTGGGACAGTGCCCATAGCGGAAAGCTATGCTGCAATTTTAGGCTATTATCTGTACGGGCTTGTCTGCATTGCGATCGGCCTTTTTGTATCGTCACTAACAGAGGGCCAGGTGATTTCTGCGGTATTGACCTTTGTGTTTTTATTTTTCGGTTTTATGATGAACAGCATTATGGGACTGTTTTCGGCCACAGGAAATTTCCTGACGAAAATTTTAAGCTGCTATGATCTGGTGACGCCGCTGACATCATTTTTAGACGGATGCCTTTCGATTACAGGAATGATCTACTATGTAACGGTGAGCGCGCTGTTTCTGTTTCTGACGGTACAGTCTATCCAGAAGCGACGTTTTACCGTCAGCGTGAAAAAGTTAAAGCTGGGTGTTTTTTCGGCGGGATACGTGGCGGTGGCTATTGCACTTACGGTGGTAGTCAATTTATTTGTATCAGAGCTTCCCAGCACTTATATGGAACTGGATATGACATCCTCTAAGCTGTATTCTCTGACTGATGAAACAAAGGATTTTTTAAAGAGCCTGGATAAAGATGTGACAATTTATGCGATTACTTCGGAAAAAAGTGCGGATACAACAGTTGCAGAAACTTTAAAACGCTACGAAGATTTTTCTGACCATATCTGGGTCGAGTATAAAGATCCGGCTGTCAGCCCGACTTTTTATCAGCAGTACACAGATGAGAATATCAGTCTGGGAACGTTGATTGTTACCTGTGGAGAAGTGTCAAAGGTAATAGATGCGTATGATCTGTTTGAATCGACGGTGGATTACAATACTTATTCCCAGCAGATAACCGGTTACGACGGGGAAGGGCAGATTACAAGCGCCATACAGTATGTGACAAATGAGAATATGCCGGTGATTTACCAGATTACGGGACATGGGGAAACCGAGCTTTCGGGAGGCTTTTTGAAAGCGGTTGAAAAAGCAAATGTCACTATAAAATCTGTCAATCTGCTGGAGACGGATACCGTGCCAAAGGATTCGCAGGCCCTGATTATCAACGGACCGGCTTCTGATTTTTCAAAGGACGATGCAGATAAAGTCATTGCTTATCTGAATGAAGGCGGAAATGTGCTGGTAACGGCCAATTATGAGGCAGATTCGGAAATGACAAATTTTAAATCCATTTTGGCGGAATATGGTATGGAGCTGGTAGAAGGCGTGGTAGCAGAAGGGGATTCCTCGCATTATTATCAGAATCCGTTCTACCTGCTGCCGGAGGTTGCTTATTCGGATTATACGGCATCCGTAGGCCAGAATTATGTATTTGCACCTTTTGTATCTGGGATTACGTTCCCTGAGAGCAGCGAAGATGTAACTTATACAGCGCTTTTGTCTGCGTCCGAACAGGCGGTTTCAAAAACAAATACAGCAGCAGCGGAAACCTTTTCTTATGAAGAGGGAGATATTCAGGGGCCGTTTACAATTGCGGTTGCAGCAGAAAAAAAGGCGGATGAAGAAACTGCCGGACGTTTTGTGGTATATGGCTCGAATCAGATTTTTTCAGACAGTGCAGATCAGATGGTTTCCGGCAGCAATTCGGGCATGTTTGCAGATATTTTGTCCAAATTTGTGAATACGGACGGCATGTCTACGATTGTGATTCCGGTTAAAAGCTATGAAAATACGCAGCTTACGGTTCCTGCATTTACTGGACAGCTGATGGGGCTGTGTATCATGCTGCTGCTCCCGGTTCTGCTTTTGGCAGCAGGAATCGTCATATGGATGCGCAGAAGAAAACGATAGGAGGAGAAGATTTTATGCAAAAACAGGCAAAGCAGATGATTGTGGCTGTGATTCTGTTGATTGTATTTGGAGCGGCGTATGGCGGGATGCACATTTACAATCAGAAACAGGCAGAAAAAGAAAGTGAACGGGAAGAAGCAGAAAAAATTACTGTCGTCGGTATAAAGCAGGAGGATATTACGGCGTTTTCCTATCAGAATGGAGAAGATACGCTGGAGTTTGTCAAAGAGGAGGATACCTGGATTACAAAAAATGCAGAAGAGATGTCGTTAGACCAGAGCGCAGTAAAAAGCCTGATTGGTGAAATTGCGTCGTTAGAGGCAGAAGAAGTCGTAGAAGGCGTCGGTGATTTTTCCGAATACGGGTTGGATTCGCCGGAAAATGTGATTACAGTAACTACGGCAGACGGGACGGATACATTTGAAATAGGAATGGAAAATACAGTGACCGGACAGTATTATCTGCAAAAAAACGAGGAAGATATACTTTATCTTATTCCTGGCAGTTTTCCGTCTGTGTTTGAAAAAACTCTGGAAGACCTGGAAGCTGTTTCGGAGGAAACGGAAGAATAATTGCTGAACTGTTGTGAATAATTCAGGCATAAATGATTTCGCCGCGCATACAATTTAGTATCAGGGGAAGCGGAGGAATCAAGATGAGCAATAAAACAAAAATTGTAGTTCTTCATATGAAAGAGATGATATATACACTGATATTTGCGGGGCTTGGGATATTGCTGATTTTGCTGCTGATTTTTATGTTTCTGCCAAAGCAGAGGGATAAAACCGCAGAAACCATGAAATATGTGGCTGGTGTATATACCTCTACCATACAATTCAATGACAATACCATTGATGTGCAGGTAGTCGTGGACGAAAGCCGAATCAATTCCATATCACTGGTCAATCTGGATGAAACGGTAACCACGATGTATCCTCTGATGCAGCCGGTAGTGGAAAGTGTGGCAGATCAGATTATTGCAAAGCAGTCTACGGAAAACATCTCTTACAGCGAAGACAATCAATATACGTCTATGATAGTTTTAAATGCGGTAAACAACGCATTGGAAAAAGCAGGCGTAGAGTAAATGGAATGGGGAGTAAGAAAAACTTACTCCCCAAAATCATATCCTTTTTTGAAATTTGTTACTTTTGTGATAACATCTGTTTCAGTAAACGTGACAGAATACGTCCCGTCTGTAAGAAAAACAGCCGTACAGACTTATTCCTCTGTGGAAAGGCTGTTGGAATAATCGGAAATTGCGTCTAAAACGATTTCTGTCGATTTTGCTGGCCGGGAGGATTCCCATTTCACATAGCCGGAGTAGCCGATCCATCCAATCAGGGCAGCGCAAATGATGACACCGGCGGTGCGGATTGCAAAATTCTGAGCTTTTTCCTTTTTCAGGGTCTGCTTGCGGTTCGCTTTTTCTTTTTTATACTGTTCTACTTTTTTCTGACTCATATTTATGATCTCCTTATAGGCATTTTTCGTTATTATACTATATTTTGCAGAATTATAAAAGAGTTTTGAGGGATTTTTTGATTTTATTTGTAACAGGAGGTTCCTGTTCATGCGCCACTGTTCCGCGAGGTGTTTTTGCACATTTTATGCGGAAATCCAGAGTTTTTCAGCGCGAAACCGCATCTTTTTGCGATTTCTATGACAGGGAAATCTCCCCAAAATACATATTGCCTTTTTTTACAAAATTCTTTATAATGATTTTTCAGGCAAAAGAAAACGGCAGGGAGGCCTTTATGAGTTACGCAGATACTTTATTTGTAAATATGTGCCGGGATATCCTGACGGACGGCGTCAGCACAGAGGGAGAAAAGGTGCGTCCAAAATGGGAGGACGGCACGAGCGCATATACGATAAAAAAATTCGGGGTTGTCAGCCGTTACGATCTGGCAAAGGAATTTCCGGCGCTGACGCTTCGGCGCACGGCGATCAAGAGCTGTACGGACGAGATTCTTTGGATCTGGCAGAGAAAGTCGAACAATATCCATGACTTAAACAGCAGCATCTGGGACGAATGGGCGGACGAATCCGGGTCAATAGGAAAGGCATACGGTTACCAGATGGGCGTTAAGCACTCGTACAGGGAAGGTATGATGGATCAGGTCGACCGGGTGATTTTTGATTTAAAGCACAATCCATTCAGCCGCAGGATTATGACAAATCTTTATGTGCATGCGGATCTGCATGAGATGAACCTCTACCCATGCGCCTACAGTATGACGTTTAATGTGACGCAGAAGAAGGGGGAGGACACTCTGACGCTAAATGCGGTGTTAAACCAGCGTTCACAGGATATTTTGACGGCGAATAACTGGAATGTCTGCCAGTATGCGGTGCTTCTGCACATGCTTGCACAGGTCTGCGGGATGCGGGCGGGGGAGCTTTTGCATGTGATCGCGGACGCGCATATTTACGACAGGCATATCCCGTTGGTGGAGGAGTTGATTGGGCGGGAGCAGCATCCGGCGCCAAAATTCTGGTTGAATCCGGACGTGAAGGATTTTTACCAGTTTACGGCGGATGACGTACGTCTTATAGATTATGTGACCGGGCCGCAGATAAAGGATATCCCGGTTGCGGTGTAGAAGCGGCTTCTATATTATAGTGTTTATCCTTATTTGTTTCTTATTCCCTATTGATCGGCTGGCTGTGTAAGAAACAAGTCTATTTTTTCCTTATTTTTGTGTTGGGCAATTATGTCCTGCGCCATCATTTTACTGTCATGGAAATTGCTCCAAAAAATAAATATTGCCTTTTTTCACAAAATTCGTTACAATAAATTTTCAGGTGAAGGAAGGTTTTTTTGAATGCCTTCACACATTCGTTTGGGAAAAGCGTCTGGATACTGGCGGCAGTGAAAAGGAGGAAGGATATGAACCTGATTTTATCGGCGGATAAAAACTGGGCGATTGGAAAAGACAACCAGCTTTTGGTACGGATTCCGTCCGACATGAAATTTTTCCGGGAAACGACGACGGGTAAGGTCGTCGTCATGGGGAGGAAGACGCTTGAGAGTTTTCCAAACGGCCTTCCTCTGAAAAACAGGACAAATATTGTACTGACAGGCAATCCGCACTATAAAGTGAAGGATGCTGTCGTTGTACATACGAAAGAGCAGCTTTTGGATGAGCTGAAACAGTATGACAGTAAAGATATTTATGTGATTGGCGGGGAGAGCATTTACCGGATGCTGCTGGATCAGTGCGATACCGCGTATGTCACAAAGATTGATTATACATACGAAGCGGACACATATGTCCCAAATCTGGACAGGCTGGCGGAGTGGGAGATGACCGATGAAAGCGAGGAGCAGACCTACTTTGATCTGGAATACCGTTTTGTAACCTATCGAAGAAGAGGATAGCATGGAACATTTTATATACAGCGTCCATGTGACAATCCCGATTTTTCTGGTGATGGCAGTGGGATGGGCATGCAGGCAAAACGGAATGCTAAACGAAGCGTTTGTGTCCGCCGCGAACAAATTTAATTTTACAGTTACGCTGCCTGTTATGCTGTTTTTAGACATGTCCGCTGTAGATATTTACGGCACGTTTGATGCGGGGTATGTGCTGTTTTGTGCAGCGGCAAGCACTGTGTGCTTCTTTGGGATCTGGGGACTGGCAAAGCTTTTTTTAAAGGACGCGTCCATGCGCGGTGCGTTTGTGCAGGCATCGTTCCGCAGCAGCGCGGCAGTAATGGGGCTGGCCTTTATTGAAAATATATATGGAAGCTCTGCGATGGGCCCTATGATGATCCTTGGCGCAGTTCCGCTTTACAATATTTTTTCCGTGGTTGTGCTGACGTTTGAAGGCGGATCAGAAGATGGAAAGGCGGATACGTCAAGGATTGCAAAAGCAGTGGGCAATATTTTAAAAAACCCGATTATTATAGCGATTGTGCTTGGTACGCTGGCAGCTCTGTTTCACATCAGGCTTCCGGTGATTTTGGATAAGACGATGGGAAGCATAGCCAAAATGGCGACGCCGCTCGCGCTTATCGCCATGGGAGCGGGCTTTGAGGGAAAAGAGGCGTTGGAAAAAATAAAACCAACGCTTATGGCTTCGTTTTTGAAGTTAATCGCGCAGACGGCGGTATTTTTGCCGCCTGCAGTGTGGTTTGGGTTTCGCGGGGAAAAGCTGATTGCGATTTTGATTATGCTGTCTGCACCGGCGACGCCGAGCTGCTATATTATGGCAAAAAATATGGGAAACGACGGGGAGCTGACGGCAAGTATTGTGGTGGCCACTACTTTGCTTGCGGCATTTACCCTGACGGGATGGATTTTTATGCTGAAAATGCTGGGGTATATCTGAACGATGCTTTTTGGTACAGGCAGCGGGAGAGAATGACTTTTTCAACACGCTTTGGTACAGCAGTCATATAGCGTGGCAAAAGCCCGTCGGCCGGAGGGTTTACTTTGATAAAATATAGGAGGCGTTGATTACAGATGGATATAACTGGAAGAAAATTATTTGTAAGGGCCTTGCAGGAAGAAGGCGTTGATACGATATTCGGATATCCGGGCGGTATGGTTACGGATGTTATGGATGAATTATATAAGCAGGAGGATATCCGGCTGGTGCTTCCGCGCCATGAGCAGGCGCTGATCCACGAGGCGGAGGGATATGCCAAATCCACCGGGAAAGTCGGAGTATGCCTGGTTACGAGCGGCCCCGGTGCAACGAATACGATTACCGGGCTTGCAGACGCGCACTATGACAATATACCATTGGTCTGCTTTACCGGACAGGTACCGTTAAATCTCATTGGCAATGATGCGTTTCAGGAAGTCGATATCGTAGGTATGACAAGAAGCATTACGAAATACGGTGTGACCGTCCGGGATCGAAAGGATTTGGGTAAAATCATCAAAATGGCATTTCATATCGCAAGAACCGGAAAACCCGGTCCCGTACTGGTAGATTTGCCTAAGGATATCCAGATACAGACAGGGGAGAGCAATTATCCCCAAAATGTAAATATTCGCGGCTATAAGCCCAATGAAGGCGTGCATGTCGGACAGCTAAAGAAAGCATACAAGCTTTTAAAATCAGCTCAGAAGCCTCTGATTTTAGCAGGCGGCGGCGTTTTACTTGGAAATGCACAGGAGGAACTGAAAAAACTGGCCGAAACCATGCGGATTCCGGTTGTTACAACAGTGATGGGAAAGGGAGCGCTGCCTTCCGGACATCCGTATTACATTGGCAACAGCGGAATGCACGGCAGATATGCGGCTAATATTGCAGTCAGTGAATGTGATGTGCTGTTTTCGATTGGAACGCGTTTTAACGACAGGATTACCGGGGACCTGAATGAATTTGCGCCAAAAGCAAAGATTGTACATATTGATATTGATACGGCTGCCATTTCCCGAAATGTAGTGGTAGACGTACCGATTGTAGCGGATGCAAAACTGGCTTTGGAAAAGCTGAACGAATGGGCGGAGCCCAAAAATACAAAGCGCTGGCTGCAGGAAATCCGCGTTTGGGATCAGGAAAATCCTTTAGAAATGCGCCGGGATAAGGGCATGACGCCGCAGATGATTATGGAAGCTGTCAATGTGGCATTTGATTCCTGTATCATTACGACAGATGTCGGACAGCATCAGATGTGGGCGACACAGTACCTGGAGCTGAATGAAAATAAGAAGTTTATCACTTCCGGGGGCTTAGGCACTATGGGCTTTGGATTCCCTGCGGCAGTCGGGGCCAAAATAGCCAATCCCGATCAGCCGGTAGTCTGTATTACCGGGGACGGCGGCTTTCAGATGAATATGCAGGAAATGGCGACAGCGGTCGCCGAGGGCGCGCCTGTGATTGTCTGCCTGCTAAACAATCAGTATCTGGGAATGGTACGCCAGATGCAGCAGCTTTTCTATGGGAAACGCTATGAAGCTACCTGCCTGCGCCGTCGTGATACCTGTCCGCCGAACTGCAAAGGACCAAATGATGCCTGCCCGCCTTATCTGCCCGATTTTATACAGTTTGCAAAGGCATACGGCGCGCAGGGCATACGGGTGACAAAGGAAGATGAAATTGCGGCTGCGTTAGAAGAAGCAAAAAGCCATACTGACGTACCAACAGTGATAGAATTTATCATATCCAGTGACGAGCTCGTGCTTCCTATGGTGCAGGGCGGTAACCCTATGAATAAAATGATATTAAAATAGGAGGGACGGATATGAAAAACAGATGGATTGCACTTTATGTAGAAAATGATGTAGGTGTGCTCGCAAAGGTTTCCGGGCTGTTTTCCGGCAAGTCCTATAACCTGCAGAGCCTTACAGTCGGAACGACAGAGGATGAAACGGTATCGCGTATGACAATCTGTGTAGCCAGCGACGATATTACATTTGAGCAGATTAAAAAGCAGTTAAACCGCATGGTAGAAGTTATAAAGGTCATTGATTTGACCAACGTGCCGCTGCATATGAAGGAAATTTTGTTTGCCAAGGTGCTGCGCTGCACGACGGCAGATAAGGAGGAAGTATTTCAGATCGCGCAGGTGTTCGACGTACAGGTAGCGGATATCGGCGGGGACAGCGTGCTTTTGGAGTGTAAGCTGACAGAGCGCAGAAACAATGAACTGATTGCTCTGCTTCGGAGCAAATTCCGGCACATTGAAATCGTACGCGGCGGAGCGGTCGCAATTGAATCGATCAGTACATCCTGTAGGTAACAGATGTAAATTAAGGTGTAAAGTCTTCCTTAAATAACAGGGGCTTTACACCTTTTTGACTTTATTCGTACTTTACCTGTTAAATATGAAGCAGCTTCCTCGCATTTCCTGAGAAAATCATCTCTTTTTCTTCCTTATCTAAAGGCATAGCCTCTATGCGCGCCACATAAT
Source organism: Eubacterium sp. (assembly GCA_022794015.1). Lineage (GTDB taxonomy): Bacteria > Bacillota > Clostridia > Lachnospirales > Lachnospiraceae > Roseburia_B. The sequence continues at coordinate 82,009 of JAAWDZ010000017.1, forward strand.
CTTTTTGCGATTCCCATGGGGAATCCGTTGCAAATAAAATCTGATCTGCACCATGTTTCCTGACAATTCTCATAAAAGCGTCCTCTGTGAGGTTTGTATTCAGATAGGGAGCGCCGCTTTTTGCATCATCCGGCGTAATCGGCCCGATGGCAAATGCAGTGTCAAACCAGACCGGTGCGCCCAAAAGATCCCGTTCCACATCCTCCCAGCAGCCCCAGCCTCCCATATGGGCAAGGACAAATTTCGGTGGGCGTACCTCATCTATAATCTTTAAAACCTGCTGCACAGAAGTATAATTGTGGTCGTAAATTCCAATATCAATCCCGGCATGCGTAAGCACAATCAGTCCCAGATCCGATGCGGCGTCAATGATGCGCATCATACGGATATCGTCAATTTCTGTGCTCTGATAGGCGGGATGTATTTTAATGCCCAAAATCCCGTTCTCTTTCAGACGGATGAGTTCTTTTTTATAATCCCCATAGCCGGGATGCATCCCGCCAAATGTTATGATACCCTGTTCAAAAAGCCTGTCTCTGTCTGCTATTAAAGCTCCGTTGACCTTTTCTACCTGTTCTGCCGAGGTCATAACCGGAAGGTTGACAGAATAGTCAATGGATGCCTCTTCCATAGAAGCCGTCAGATCCGGCACGGAACCATTTGTAAAATATTTCGTATGGGAAAGCCTGCTCAGTTTGGCCAGGACGTCTGCAGATATTCTGGCCGGAAACGTATGTGTGTGAAAATCAATTATCATAATGAAAAAACCTCCTCTGAAAGTCTTTTAAATAAACCAATAATATGATAAAATAAAACAATCAGCATGTCAAATGCTACTTTACAGTTTACGCTTTAACAAGTTAAGCTTTTGAAGTTTAAAACGTTTCATTGCAAAACTATGAAAAGAGAAAGGAAGTACAAATTTATGCCTGTAACAGATTTACTGGAGAGAAATCACAAGCTGTACAGTGAGGAAGTAGCTTTGGTAGAGTTAAATCCTCTTGAGAAAGACACCCGCAAGACGACCTGGAAGGAATATGACTTAGTACAGCAGACCTCTGCCATTCCATATCGGAGGGAAATTACCTGGAGTATTTTTGATGAGAAAGCTAACCGCGTAGCCAATATGCTGCTGAGCCGCGGTATACAAAAAGGCGACAGAGTTGCAATACTGATGTTCAACTGCCTGGAATGGCTGCCGATTTATTTTGGAATTTTAAAAACGGGAGCGATTGCCGTTCCGTTTAATTTCCGTTTTTCTGCGGATGAGATTCAATACTGCGCCGATTTGGCAGAGGTGCACGTGTTGTTTTTCGGCCCGGAATTTATTGGCCGTGTGGAGTCCATTGAAGAGAAGCTGAGCAAAGGAAGGCTGCTTATCTATGTCGGAGACGGATGTCCGACGTTTGCGGAGAGCTATCCGGAGCTGGTGGCGGATTGTTCCAGCCAGGCGCCTTTGATCCGTCTGGAGGATGAGGATGATGCGGCAATTTATTTTTCTTCCGGAACAACCGGTTTTCCAAAAGCAATTTTGCATAACCATGAAAGTCTGATGCAGGCAGCGCAGATGGAACAGCGGCATCATCTGACCGGACGCGACGACGTGTTTTTATGTATCCCGCCGCTTTATCATACGGGAGCCAAATTTCACTGGATGGGAAGCCTCTGTGCCGGAAGCAGGGCTGTTCTTTTGAAGGGGACGACGCCGGAAATTATACTGGATGCAGTTTCAAAAGAGCATTGCACGATTGTCTGGCTTTTGGTACCGTGGGCGCAGGACATTTTAGTTGCACTGGATCGGGGAGATGTGAAGCTTTCAGATTACAGCCTGGATCAGTGGAGACTGATGCATATCGGGGCACAGCCGGTACCGCCTTCTTTGATTAAGCACTGGAAAGATTATTTTCCGCATCATTTATACGATACCAACTATGGTCTGTCCGAATCGACCGGACCGGGCTGTGTACACCTTGGAATTGAAAACATCCATAAGGTAGGGGCGATTGGCATTCCAGGATACCGTTGGAAATGTAAGATTATAGATGAAAACGGCAATGAAGTGGCACAACAGGATGTGGGTGAGCTCTGCGTAAAGGGACCAGGCGTTATGACCTGTTATTACAACGATCCTATAGCAACGGCTGAAACGCTCAAAGACGGCTGGCTGTATACAGGAGATATGGCAAAGATGGATGAAGACGGTTTTATTTTCCTTGTAGATCGCAAGAAGGATGTAATTGTAAGCGGTGGTGAGAATATCTATCCGGTACAGATTGAAAATTTCCTGAGCGCTTATGAGAAGGTTCAGGATGTGGCGGTGATTGGACTGCCCGATGAGCGTCTGGGTGAGATTACAGGTGCAATCATTGCAGTCAAAGAGGGTATGACCTGTACGGAAGCAGAAATCGAAGAATTCTGCAAACAGCTTCCCAGGTACAAGCGTCCCAAAAAGATTATATTTGCAGAGGTTCCGCGAAATGCGACAGGCAAAATTGAAAAGCCTGCGCTTCGGAAAAAATACGGTGCGGATCAGCTGGTTGCGAAACAAAATATGGGCTGAAAAAATCAGGTGGCAGACGAAAGCGCTGCTGCCTGAAAATTTTTAAACTGCTTTGGAACAGGAGGTTTTATGGGAAAAGAAGAATACAGCAAAGCATTTAAACTGGGAAAAAAGGATTATCAGATGCGCCTGCTTCGCGGAGAGAAGCCAACGCTTTTGGTATTAGACGATATTCTGCCGCAGAAAGGTTCCTGTTCGGAAGTGCCGCTTGGCGTAGTACAGATTCCAATTGAACAGATTGCGGGAACGAAAAGTGTAAGCCGCAGCAGTTCCTTTGCAGGAAATTATATGCCGATCTTGCGTGAAACGACAGAGTTTGCCGCAAAATGGGAACGGCTGAGCGACTCACATGTGGAAGAAGGCATCCGGGAACCGATTAAGGCTTATGAATACATGAACAAATTTTATGTAGAAGAGGGAAATAAACGGGTCAGTGTCATGAAGTTTTTCGGTGCGGTTTCTATTCCGGGAGATGTGACGCGCATTGTGCCCAGGCGTACAGAAGAAAAAGAAAATAAGCTCTATTATGAATATATGGAGTTTTATCAGGCGGCGCCCATAAATTATATCTGGTTTTCCAAAGAAGGCAGCTTTGTAAAGCTGCAGAAGGCAGTGGGAAAAACACCGGGAGAGCTTTGGACACAGGAGGATCTGCTGCGATTTGGCTCGCTTTATACAAGGTTTACAGCAGAATATTATGCAAATGGCGGCGGTAAGCTTAAGATTACGCCGGCGGATGCATTTCTGGCGTTTATCACATTATATGGATATGACGCGGTGGATGGAAAAACCACAAATGAAATAAAAGAATTGGTTGGTAAAAGCTGGGAAGAGTTTGTGCTTTTGCAGGAAGAGGAGGAAATCGACTTAAAGATGAATCCGAATCAGAAAAAGAAACCTCTGAAAAAGCTGTTTTCACACAGTGCCCGTAAATTAAAAATAGCTTTTATTTATGAAAAGACACCGGGAACCTCTGCCTGGACCTATGCGCATGAGCTGGGCAGGCTGCATTTGGAGCAGACCTTTCCGGATGAGGTGACAACCGTCTGTTATGAAAATGGGACGCTGCAAAATGTGGATGCACAAATAGAGGATGCCATCCAAGAAGGATGCAATCTGATTTTTACAACTACTCCGCCGTTTGTACAGGCAAGCGTAAAAGCGGCAATTGCCCATCCAGACGTACGTATTCTGAATTGTTCACTGAATACATCTCACCGCTATATCCGCACTTACTACTCCAGGATGCATGAGGCAAAATTTCTGATGGGCGCTATTGCCGGGGCAATGGCGGAGAACGGAAAACTCACATACCTTGCAGATTATCCCATTTATGGTTCCATTGCAAATATCAATGCGTTTGCATTGGGAGCGAAAATGATTAACCCACGTGCAAAGGTTTATCTGGAATGGTCTGCCAAAAAGGAAACGGATATTGCGGAAAGTATCCGGAATATCGGACCTTCCTGCATCTCTGGACGGGATATGGCAATTCCGGAAGAAGCTTCCCGTTTTTTTGGCATTTACCATATGGACGACGGCCGGACAAGAAATCTTGCTATGCCTCTATGGCACTGGGGCAAATTTTATGAGCTGCTCATTCGCACGATTATGGAAGGAACATGGAAATACGATGAGAATCCTGGTTCAAAAAAGGCAATTAATTATTGGTGGGGCATGTCGGCAGGCGTAATAGATGTCATCTGTTCCAAATATCTGCCCATCGGCACAAAACGTCTGGTGGATCTGCTTAAGACAACCATTTGCTCCGAACAGTTTAACCCGTTTTCCGGTATTTTGTATTCTCAGGACGGCATGGTCTTATCAGATCCGGCTGCAAGTCTTTCTGCGGAAGAGATTATGACGATGGACTGGCTGGCGGAAAATGTCATCGGGTCCATCCCGGCGGAAGAAGAATTAAAAGAACAGGCAAAGCCTGTCATCAGCCAGCAGGGTATTAAAAAGAAGGAAGTGTAGCTGATTATGAGGATTTTGGCAGTTGCGGATGAAGAATCGAAAGCACTGTGGGATTACTTTGATAAAAGTATGCTTGCAGGTATTGATTTGATTATTTCCTGTGGTGATCTGGATCCGCAGTATCTTTCCTTTCTTGCAACATTTTCGGATGTTCCGGTTTTGTATGTGCACGGAAATCACGATAAAGTTTATAAGAAGATGCCGCCGGAGGGGTGCATTTGCATTGAGGATAAAATATTTGTATATAAAGGCGTGCGGATTCTGGGATTAGGAGGCTCGATGCGCTATACAAAAGGAGATCATCAGTATACCGAATGGGAGATGCGCAAGAGGGCGGCAAGGCTGCGTTTTCCGATTTTTGTAAAGCGCGGTTTTGATATTCTGGTAACGCATGCGCCCGCTTATCAGTTAAATGACGGGCGGGATTTGCCTCACCAGGGATTTGGCGTGTTTTTGAAGCTGATGGAGCGGTACCGGCCGAAGTATTTTCTGCATGGGCATATGCATTTTTCTTATGGGAAGAGACAAAAACGCTTTGATCGGTATATGGACACATGTGTGATCAATGCGTATGAGAAGTATGTATTTGAATACGAGGATAAAAATCTCTGCGATATCAGCAGTTAAGAAAGCAGAATCATGGAATGAGGGGTGGCAGCATTAACAGGCAGTTTATTCAAAGTATTATCATAGATTGGAACAAAATAGAAAGAAGCAGTTATTTAAGGGAAGTTGAAGCTCTTAAAAATTTAAAGCGGCTGGAATTTTCTTCTCCGGTCACTTTTTTTGTCGGAGAGAACGGAAGCGGAAAATCTACAATGTTGGAAGCACTCGCTGTTGCAGCAGGGTTTAATCCGGAAGGCGGGACGAAAAATTACCATTTTTCGACTTATGATTCTCATTCTGAACTGTGCAACGCGCTGCGGCTTGTGCGGGGATACAGAAAAGCCGCCGCAGGTTATTTTTTGCGGGCGGAGAGTTTTTATAATGTGGCGACGAAAGAGGAAGAGTATGTGGATGCGCGGCATCCTTCCTGGCATTTTCATGAAAAATCACATGGGGAGAGCTTTCTGGCCATTGCACAAAAATATGTAAGGCCGGATGGGTTGTATTTTTTAGACGAGCCGGAGGCGGCGCTTTCACCGCAGAGGCAGTTAACGCTTCTGCTTGAAATTTATACATGCGCCAGGCAGGGAGCACAGTTTTTTATTGTGAGTCATTCACCGATTTTGCTGGGACTGCCGGATGCAGAGATTTTAAATTTCGACGGCGGTCAGGTACATGCCTGTACCTATGAAGAGACGGACAGCTATCAGGTGACGAAGCTGTTTCTGGAAAACAGAGAAGTACTATTAAAGCGATTGTTAAAAGAATAAGGAGGGCACAAAAAAGGTAATTGGAAAACAGAGAAAAATGGCGGGAATAGATATGAAAGGGTTTCAATTTGTTTAACTTGAAAGCCCCTGTTTTATATGCTATAATGCAACGGGCATTTGACAGATTTATCTGAATTGTAATGGCTGTTTTAAAGCTCAATTTCTTTAAGCAGTTTCGGGGAGGGTTTAAAATGGAAAATAAGACAACGCGATTTTTGACAGTCAGCCTTGCATTGACGTCCATATTTTGTGTGATTATTCTGTATGTCCAGAATACCTGGAATCATGCTATGGGAGCAGACGCTATTACAGACATAGGAATTGTTTATATGTCCGGAATGAGTGAGCAGCTGGCGAATCATTTCGGTACGACAATTGAGCTGCAGTTAAATCAGGTGGGCATCCTGGTTGATTCCGTGCCGCCGGAACGAAGTGGGAATATTTCTTCCATACGGGTAGCGCTGACACAGATTGCGCGTGCGAGGCATTTTGAATATCTGGCTTTTTGTACAGAAGACGGCGGGTTTGATATGATTTATGGGGCGCATATGCAGTCCGGACTGCCGGAAGCTTTTCTGGAGTCTTTAAAGAACGGGGAGGAGAAGCTTAGCGCAGGCTGGGATGAGGCCGGGAACCCGATTGTGATGATGGGGGTTCCTGCCGCCTATCCTATGGAAGACGGCAGATACAGTATTGCTTTGGTTGCAGGGCTTCCTACCAGCTATTTGAGCGATACGCTGGCATGGAATGTGGATACTTCTACGGTGGAATATTCTATTATCCGCAGAAACGGGAGCTTTATTCTGCAGAGCGAGAATATGGAAGACAGCGAGAACTATTTTGACCGGGTTGGAAGCGTTTACGAACGGATAGCCGGGAAAGATCCAAAGCAGTATGTCGTAGAGCTGACGGATGCCATGGATCATGACAGGGATTACACCAGTGAAGTCCAGGTTTTTGGCATCCGGCACAATTTGTACTGTACCGCACTGCCGAATTCAGAATGGTATTTGCTGCTTTATATGTCCTATAGCACCATAGACGAGACGATTGCAGGTTTGGGAACGCGGTGGGAAATAGTTTCTCTGGGAGGCTGCGCTTTGATACTGGGCATTTTGCTTCTGGTATTTTTAGGGTATTTCCGTCTGACCAGACAACAGATACGCACATTAGACGAGGCGAGGCGTACTGCCGATAAGGCCAGACAGAGCGCCGAGTATGCAAGTCAGGCGAAAAGTGAATTCCTTTCCAATATGAGCCATGATATCCGCACGCCTATGAATGGTATTATGGGTATGACCACAGTGGCGATCGCAAATCTGGACAATACGCCAAGAGTAAACTCCTGCCTGCGTAAAATCAATGTTTCCAGCCGGCATTTGCTTGGGCTTTTAAATGACATGCTTGATATGTCAAAAATTGAAAAGGGATATCTGGCACTGAATATCGAACCGGTTTCCCTGCATGAAATTGTACATAACGTGATGTCCATTATTCAGCCGCAGATGCATGAAAAGAAGCAGCATTTTACAATATATACCAGGAATATTATCTGTGAAAATATACTGGGCGATGCTGTCCGTATGCCCCAAATTATGCTGAATCTGTTGGGCAATGCGTCAAAGTTTACGCCGGAAGAAGGGAAGATTTGGGTTGTAATCAGTCAGGAGCTTTCTCCAAAAGGAGAAGATTATATCCGGACGCATCTGTATGTAAAAGATAATGGGATAGGAATGGAACCGGAATTTCAGCAGAAAATTTTTGAAGCATTTGCCAGAGAAGATGATAAACGGGTACAACAGGTTCAGGGAGCGGGTCTTGGATTGACAATTGCAAAGCATATTGTAGACGCCTTCCAGGGAGCAATTGAAGTGGAAAGCGTACCGGGGGAAGGCAGTACCTTCCATGTGATTTTGGATTTGGAAAAGACGCATTTGCAGGAGATGGAGCTTGTGCTTCCCGAACGGGATGTACTGGTGGTAGATGATGACGATCTGGTGCTGGACACGGCAGTTGAGATGCTAAAATCCATTGGTTTAAATCCTGAACCGGTTTTTGAGGAGGAAAAGGGCCTTCAGATGGCGGTTGCGCGGAAAACAAACGGCAACGAATATCATATCATATTGTTGGATTGGAGCCTAAAAAAACCTGGCTGTATCCATATGCTCAAAAAACTTCGTCAGGAGCTTGGAAACGAAGTCCCGATAATTGTCTTATTTGACGGAGACTGGGGCGAAGTGGAAACAGATGCATATGCTGCAGGAGCAACCGGCTGCATTGCGAAGCCGCTGTTTCGGTCCAGCCTTTATTATGGGCTGCGCAAATATGCAGAAGCCGAAGTAAGACAGACGGTTTCTAAAGAAGATGAATTAATGGATTTTACCGGAAGGCGTATTCTGATGGCAGAGGATAATGAGCTCAACTGGGAAATTGCCAGCGCATTGCTCTCTGAACTTGGCATGGAGATTGACTGGGCAGAAAATGGTCTGGTTTGCACAGAGAAATTTCAGGAGTCACCGCTGCACTGGTATGACGGTATTCTGATGGATTTGCGTATGCCGCAGATGACAGGGTTTGAAGCGGCTGCGGCTATTCGTGAAATGGACAGAGAGGACGCCTCTATTGTTCCGATCATTGCAATCAGTGCAGATGCCTTTTATGATGATATTAAGCGCTGCCTGGACTGTGGTATGAATGCACATGTGCCCAAACCGCTGGATATACAGGAGTTAATGGTGCTTTTGGACAAATATTTGCGACAAAGGGATCTGGAACGAAAAAAACAGAATGAGGGAGGTTCTGCAGTATGAAACGTTTTTGGGCATGGGCTATGCTTTTGATCCTGTCGGTTTGTCTGCAGGCCTGCAGCAGAGTTTCCAGTGATTCCATATCTCAGGAAGAGGATGAGGAAGAGGTGGCGATTACTATCTGGTCTTATCCGGTGGGCAATTGGGGAAAACCATCTACACTTTCGGCTCTTGTGTCTGAGTTCCGCCGCGAGTATCCGAATATCCATGTTTCTATAGAGTGTCTTGATTATACGACCGGGGATGAAAAAGTCATTCGGGCTGCGAAAGAAGGCGGCCTGCCGGATCTGATTGTAGAAGGTCCGGAACGTATTTCAGCTAACTGGGGAGCAAAGGGCCTGATGGCAGATTTGGCAGATTTGTGGGAAGAAGATTATAGTGAAAAAGTCTACGAATCCGTCAGGAAGGCCAGCCGGAATCTGGATGGAAGCTATTATTTTTTCCCAATGTGTATGAGTGCGCACTGCATGGCGATTAATTACGATATGTTTCGGGAAGCGGGCGCACTGCAATATATTGACGAAGAAACCAGAACCTGGAGCACGGAGGATTTTATCAATGCAGTAAATGCTCTGTATGATTACGGACAAAAGCAAGTGGCTGTAGTCTACTGTAAGGATCAGAGCGGCGATCAGGGAACGCGTGCATTGGTGAATAATCTTTACGGCGGCATGTATACGGATGAAGGCCATACCCGTTACATTGCAGACAGTGAAGAAAATGTGAAGGCACTGCAGCTGTTGTACGATTTAGAGGGCATTGATTTTGATCCTGATATCACAGGGGCTGACGAAATTGACCTGTTTTGCCGCGGGGAGCTTGCAATGGCCTTTTGCTGGAACGAGTCGGCAGAGGTTGCTCAGACAATCAAAAATCCGGATAAAGATTTTGATATTTTTCCAATGGCGTTTCCTACAGATTCCGGAAAACCAAGACTTCAGGGAGGTATCTGGGGCTTTGGCGTTTTTAACAAAAAAAACGAAGCCAAAATGGAGGCTGCCAGGACGTTTATCCGCTATATGACGGAAACGAACGCGCAGTATACAAAAGCGGTACAGACTTCGACCTTCTGGCCGGTACGTGATATCGGAGATATTTATCTAAACGATGCACTGATGACGGAGTACAGCATTTTCACGCAATATCTGGACAGTTATTATCAGATTACGCCAAACTGGCCCGCCGCCCGTACCGCCTGGTTGGAAATGCTGCAAAAAGTAGGGGATGGAGCCGATATTCCTTCAGCATTGGAAGAATTTTGTGAAACGGCCAATGAAAACCGGAATAAAAATAAAAGGTCAGAATGATCTGATATGGATAAGGGGCTGTCGCACTACGCGACGGCCTCTCTTTCTTGTCAGGCTGACCGCGCGAGAGGCCGGAAAAGTTGGATTCTTTGTTCTTTGTTTAAAAAAATGGAATGTTGTCCATACTGATTCATATGATATATAGGAAGGCAGGGATAGGATGAAAACATTTGAAGAACTGTATCAGGAGATTATGGAACAAGAGCTGCGCAATGGGAGGAAGCTTACGGAAGAATACGACGCGTATCCCATGGATTGCCTGCTGCATCCAAAAGATTATGCCCCGGTCTTATCCGCAGGAAGCTGTGACTCCTGTGAAACGGAGGGGGCATGTCAAAACAGCTGTATCTTTGACGCTATCAAAAAAATAGACGGCAGGATTTACATTGATCCGCAGAAGTGTACAGGCTGTGGCGTATGTATTGATGTCTGCAAAATGGGGCGTCTCATCGAAAATCGGGAGATTTACCCGGTACTGGAAGTCTTATGCGATCGGGACAGAGAAGTTTATGCACTGGTCGCCCCTGCATTTGTAGGGCAGCATGGCAAAAACGCATCAGCAGGCCAACTGCGTTCAGCATTTAAGAAAATCGGTTTTACAGGTATGGTGGAAGTAGCAACATTTGCAGATATCCTGACCTTAAAGGAAGCGCTTGAATTTGACCGTCATGTAGTAGGACAAGGTGACTTTCAGCTCACCAGCTGCTGTTGTCCCGTCTGGATATCCATGATAAGGGATATTTACCAGGATCTCGTCGGTCATGTACCGGGCGCAGTTTCCCCCATGATTGCCGCCGGAAGAATTGTCAAAAAGCTGCATCCGGATGCCGTTACCGTATTTATTGGCCCCTGCATGGCCAAAAAGAAAGAAGCAAGAGAACCGGATATTGCAGATGCAGTCGATTTCGTCCTGACATTTCAGGAAACAGAGGCGTTTTTTCATGCTATGAATGTAATTCCGGAAGAACTTCCCGCAGATGAACGGGAACATTCCTCCAGAGCCGGCCGCATCTACGCAAGAACATCCGGAGTAAGTGAAGCCGTCCGGACTACCGTAGAACAGTTAAACCCCGATAAAAAGGTAAAAGTAAAAGCAGAACAGGCAGACGGCGTCATAGCCTGCAAGGAATTAATTGAAAAAATCCAAAAAGGAGAAACAGCGGGAAATTTCTTTGAAGGTATGGCCTGCAGCGGCGGCTGCGTGGGAGGACCGAAAGCCATCATCGGAAAAGAGGAGGGCAAAGAGCTGGTAAACAGATATGGTGATGAGGCAGTTTATCAGACGCCCCTGGAGAATCCTTATGTGAAAGAACTGCTGCAGAGACTTGGATTTATGGATGTGATGGATTTTCTGGAGAATTCAGAGCTTTTGACGCGTAATTTTTCTCAGGGGAAATGATGGTGTTTTGAAATAGATCGCCAGGGGGAAATTGTGGCAAAGGGAGACAAAAGGTTTTTTCAGTAACAGTTCATTCTGTGGGTTCACTGTTGCCAAATCCGCCCCTTATTTCAGGTTTTTATTCGGCAAAAAGGGACGGATTTCCGGTGGCTCTGCTTTACAGGCTGCTAACTGCGCAGCAAAGTGTGCAGTTGCAGGTGAAACGATTACGTTTTTCACAAAAAATTCGTCGAAACTATTGATTTTTTGGCAGAATTTCTATATATTTATATATAGTGACGGCTTATTAATCGCCAGTCAAAAATATCTGTATAAAATCTTTTAAGGAGGAAATCAAATGTCAAGAGCAAAAAAGTCAATGGATGGTAACACGGCTGCCGCACATGTTGCGTACGCCTTTACGGATGTTGCTGCCATTTACCCAATTACGCCGTCCAGCCCAATGGCTGATACCGTAGACCAGTGGTCCGCAGCAGGGCAGGAGAACATTTTTGGGAACCAGGTGAAAGTAGTAGAAATGGAATCAGAAGCAGGTGCAGCAGGCGCTGTACATGGTTCCCTTGCAGCAGGTGCTTTAACAACTACCTTTACAGCATCTCAGGGTCTGTTACTGATGATTCCGAATATGTACAAGATTGCCGGAGAGCAGCTTCCGTGCGTATTTGACGTATCCGCACGTACCGTAGCTACACAGTCCTTAAATATCTTCGGTGACCACAGTGACGTATACGCCTGTCGTCAGACTGGTTTTGCTATGTTATGCGAGACAAACACACAGGAAGTTATGGACTTAAGCCCGGTTGCACATTTAGCAACTATTGAAGGCAGGGTTCCGTTTATCAACTTCTTTGACGGATTCCGTACCTCCCATGAGATCCAGAAGATCGAAGAGTGGGATTACGCAGATCTCAAAGAAATGTGCAATATGGATGCAGTAAAAGCATTCCGTGACCATGCGCTCAATCCGGAGCATCCGGCTATGCGTGGTTCCCATGAGAACGGTGACGTATTCTTCCAGCACCGTGAAGCATGTAACCCGGTTTACGATGCGCTTCCGGCAATTGTTGAGAAGTACATGGACAAAGTTAACGAGAAACTCGGCACGAATTACAGCTTATTTAATTATTATGGCGCAGAAGATGCAGACCGTGTAATCGTTGCTATGGGTTCTATCAACGACGTAGCTGAAGAAGTAATTGATTACCTGACCGCAAAAGGCGAGAAGGTTGGTCTGATCAAGGTTCGTCTGTATCGTCCATGGGTTTCCGGGGCATTTATCAAAGCGCTTCCGAAGACCGCGAAGAAAGTTGCTGTCCTTGACAGAACAAAAGAACCTGGCTCACTTGGCGATCCGTTATTCTTAGACGTAGCGGCAACCTTACGTGAAGCTGGTTTAAATGATGTTGTATTAACCGGAGGACGTTATGGTTTAGGTTCAAAAGACACACCGCCTTCGAGTGTATTTGCAGTATACAAGGAGCTTGAAAAGGATGCGCCGAAGCCGCGCTTTACGATTGGTATCGTAGACGACGTGACCAACTTAAGCTTACCGGAAGTAAAACCTGCTCCAATCACCGCAGCAGAAGGCACCGTAGAGTGTAAATTCTGGGGTCTTGGCGGCGACGGTACGGTTGGTGCAAACAAGAACTCCACCAAGATTATCGGTGACCACACAGACAAATATATTCAGGCATACTTCCAGTATGATTCCAAGAAAACAGGCGGCGTTACCATTTCCCATTTAAGGTTCGGTGACAAGCCAATCAGAAGCCCGTATTACATCAATCAGGCAGACTTTGTTGCATGCCACAATCCGGCTTATGTAAATAAAGGCTTTAAGATGGTACAGGACGTTAAACCAGGCGGCGTATTTATGATCAACTGCCAGTGGTCTGATGAAGAGTTGGAGCACCACTTAAACGCAGATGCGAAAAAATATATCGCTGACAACAACATCCAGCTTTACACCATCAACGCAATCGACAAAGCAATCGAAATCGGTATGGGCAAACGTACCAACACGATTTTACAGTCCGCATTCTTCAAGCTGGCAAATGTAATGCCAATCGAAGAAGCAGTAGATTTCATGAAAGCAGCAGCAAAGAAATCCTATGGTAAGAAGGGCGACGCTGTTGTAGAGATGAACTATAAGGCAATCGACGCCGGCGTAGATGCCGTACATAAAGTAGAAATTCCGGAATCCTGGAAGAATCCGGCCGCAGATCCGGAAAAGAAACCGTATACAGGTATTCCGAAGACTGTCAAGATGGTAGAGGATTTATTGGATCCGATCTCCATTATGGATGGCGACAGCCTTCCGGTTTCTGCATTTGCAGAAAATCCGGACGGACAGTTTGAGCTTGGCGCATCCGCATACGAGAAACGCGGTACGGCCGTTACGGTTCCGACCTGGGATGCAGAGAAATGTATCCAGTGTAACCAGTGTGCGTTCGTATGTTCACATGCGACCATCCGTCCGTTTATGTTAAGTGAAGATGAAGTGAAAGCTGCCCCGGCGAATATCAAGCTTGCAGATATGAAGCCGAAGGCAGGCGAATATAAATATACCATGAGCGTATCTCCGTTAGACTGTATGGGATGCGGCGAATGTATCACCGTGTGTCCGGTAGGTGCAATTTCCATGGTTGCACAGGAATCCCAGGCAGACGAGCAGCCGGTATTCGATTACTTAGTAGCAAATGTTGGAAAGAAACCGGGAATGCCTGCAGACAATACTGTAAAGGGTTCTCAGTTCAACCAGCCACTCTTAGAGTTCTCCGGCTCCTGTGCAGGATGTGCCGAGACCTCTTATGCACGTTTGATCACACAGCTGTTTGGTGAGCATATGTATATCTCCAATGCAACAGGATGCTCCTCCATCTGGGGCGGCCCGGCTGCAACTTCACCATACACGGTAAATAAAGACTCCAAGAAGGGTCCGGCATGGGCAAACTCCTTATTCGAGGACAATGCAGAGCACGGATTCGGTATGCAGATTGGCCAGAAGGTACTGCGTGAGCAGGCAATCGCAAGCGCCGAGAAATGCGCTTCCTCCGATAAAGCGGGTGAAGAGCTGAAAGCTGCATTTGCAAAATTCATGGAAACAAAGGAAGATACAAGAGCGAATGCGGCCGCAGCGGACGCTTTGGTTGCAGAACTTGAAAAAGCTGCACAGGCAGGCTGTCCGGACGCACAGGCTGCACTTGAGAAAAAAGATTACCTTGCCAAGAAATCCATCTGGATCTTCGGCGGCGACGGATGGGCTTATGATATCGGTTTCGGCGGATTAGACCATGTGCTTGCTGCAGGCGAGAACGTTAACGTTATGGTATTCGATACCGAGATGTATTCCAATACCGGCGGCCAGGCTTCCAAGGCTTCCAATATCGGTGAGGTTTGCCAGTTCGCAGCTTCCGGTAAGGATATCGGCAAGAAGAGCCTTGCGGAAATTGCTATGAGCTATGGGTATGTTTATGTAGCACAGATCGCAATGGGTGCAAATATGGCACAGGCAGTTAAAGTAATTGCTGAAGCTGAGGCTTATAACGGACCATCTCTGATTATCGGTTATGCTCCGTGTGAATTGCACGGCGTAAAGGGTGGCATGAACCACTGCCAGGATGAGATGAAGAAAGCAGTCGCTTCCGGCTACTGGAACCTCTTCTCGTTTAACCCGGCGCTTAAGGCAGAAGGTAAGAATCCGTTCACGTTAACCTCTAAACCGGGCGATGGCACCTATCAGGAATTCCTGAACAATGAGACACGTTACAGCCGTCTGACCAGGGCATTCCCGGATCGTGCACAGAAACTGTTTGCAGAGTCTGAGAAGGCTGCAAATGACAGATATGAGCATTTGTTAAGATTAGTGGAGCTTTATAAATAATTTATGAGCTTTCAGTTGAATTGAAATAAGGAAAGGCACAGCTTCTTTATACAGGGGCTGTGTCTTTTTGAGTATTTTACGGTACCTCATGACGGTCTGGTGTGCTGCCTGACGAGATGGCTGACACCGAAAACACTGGCCTGTGGGGCAATGAGCGGGCCTGTATTTGAAACGTTTGTTGTGTCCGAAATATTGAAATCATTTGCAAATGAAGGCCTGGACTACCGTCATATTGTATCCTGTTATCGTGGCCGCGATAAAAAAAGTGAAGGAGGGCGGAGAAATACTGGAATTGGAAGTGGAAATTGATTTGATTATTGAAGAGGATGGAATATTGTATCCGATAGAGATTAAGAAGAATACGCAGGCAAAGGCAGTTATGGTGTCGGCATTTCGTGTGTTGGATCAGATTTCCGGAAAAAAGAGGGGAATGGGAGCCGTAATATGCAATTGTCCGGATGTTGGAATGATTCGGGAAAATATTTTGCAGATACCGGTATGGTATATTTGAGCTGTAGCAGTTTAGCCTACGGTTTCGCTGTTACTTTAGGCTGTTTTTCATAATGAAAAAAACGCTTCCTATTTTCTGTAAGGTGTTGTATAATAGGGAAATCAATGGTAAAAACCGGTCTTTGTCATATCAGACAAATATCTCAGAAAATAAAAACATATATAGGAATAGGAGATAAGTAAGAATGAGAGAAAAGTATGAAAGCCTGTCAGTAACTGTTTTAAGAGAACTGGCAAAGGCAAGGGGATTAAAAAACCTGTCCGGCTTAAAAAAAAGCCAGTTAGTTGAAGTGATGCTGGCCGAAGACGAAAAAGAAGTGAAAAAGCCAAAAGAAGAACCGCAAGAAACAGAAGAAAAACCACATGCGGCGGATACTCCGGTTCCTATCGGCAAGGATGAGTTAGACAGCGGAATAACTGCAAATGGGATTTTGGAGGTCATGCCAGACGGTTATGGATTTATCCGTTGTGAGAATTACCTGCCTGGAGAACGGGATGTTTATGTATCTCCGTCGCAGATCCGCAAATTCAATTTAAAAACCGGTGATATGATAAGCGGGAATACGCGGATTAAGACGCAGCAGGAAAAATTCAGCGCACTGCTTTATGTAAATACCATCAACGGTTTTCATCCGAGTGTAGCGCAGCGGCGCAAGCCGTTTGAAGATTTGACACCGGTTTTCCCAAATGAAAGAATCCGTTTAGAACAGTCGGAAGCGTCCATTGCCATGCGGATTGTAGATCTGGTTTCACCGATTGGAAAAGGGCAGAGGGGGATGATTGTTTCACCGCCCAAAGCCGGTAAAACGACGCTGCTAAAGCAAATCGCAAAGGCAGTAACCGGAACGAATCCGGATATGCATTTGATTATCCTTCTGATTGATGAGCGGCCGGAGGAGGTAACAGATATCAAAGAAGCCATTGAGGGGAAAAATGTGGAGGTTATCTATTCTACATTTGATGAACTTCCAGAGCACCATAAACGCGTTTCTGAGATGGTGATTGAACGTGCCAAGCGTCTGGTAGAACACCGCAGGGATGTGACAATCCTTTTGGACAGTATTACCCGTCTGGCAAGAGCTTACAATCTGACCGTACCTCCAAGCGGACGTACCCTTTCCGGGGGTCTGGATCCGGCTGCGCTGCATATGCCAAAGCGCTTTTTCGGAGCGGCAAGGAATATGCGGGAAGGCGGCAGCCTTACGATACTTGCAACTGCGCTTGTAGATACCGGGAGCAAGATGGATGATGTTATATTCGAAGAATTTAAAGGAACCGGAAATATGGAACTGGTATTGGACCGTAAGCTTTCCGAGAAGCGTGTATTCCCGGCCATTGATATTGTAAAATCGGGAACCAGGCGCGAAGATCTGCTGCTGGACAGGGAAGAGCAGGAGGCTGTGGATATCATGCGCAAAGCATTTAACGGCTCTAAGTCTGGTGATGCGGTGGAATCTGTTTTGAATATGTTTGCGAGAACGAGGAATAACAGAGAGTATATCCAAATGGTTAAGAAGACAAGATTATATTAAAGTAAAAAGCCTGGCCAAGGGGAAGGTGTTTTGGTCAGGCTTTTAATTCAATTTACTCTTTGATCCAAACTGTAATTCCTTTTCTGAGAGCTACCCGCTCAAACTATGTTATCTGTTGACTGCAAAAATCAACAGGGATAACCTCTCCACCATAGCGCACATTATCATTTACAAATGCAACCGTCGCACCGGACCTGAAAAAATTTTTTTCCATGGTATCTTCGATACTGCAATCCAATGCAGTGTAAATCATTACTGGCATTTCTATTTGTACACCTTCATTTTTCTGTCTCTCCACTTTTCTGCACACCGTTTCGGTTATCGCCAAACAAGCGCTATAGGCGCAGGAGCCCGGCAAGCCGAACTCTTTATAATAAAATTATACATTTTTCTGCGCTGTAGAAAGCATCAGCTTAATACGGTTTAACTGATTTACTTCACTTGCACCCGGATCGTAGTCGATGGCTACGATATTGGCAAGCGGATACTGTTTGCGGAGCTTTTTGATGACACCTTTTCCGACAACGTGATTGGGCAGACAGCCAAACGGCTGTGTGCATACGATATTGTGGGTGCCGGTATGTATCAGTTCAAGCATTTCTCCGGTCAAAAACCAGCCTTCTCCGGTCTGGTTGCCCAGTGAAACAATATCTTTTGCATAGGCGGCCAAATCGGAAATTTTAGCCGGAGGCGTAAAACGGCTGCTTTGCTCGAAGGCTTCCCTGGCAGCGCCTCTGAGCCATTCAAAGAAACCGATTCCCAGGTTTGCATTCCGGGCGGCCCGTTTTGCTTTTCCAAGGTGTTCTACCTGGAAATTCTGGTTATAAAACGTATAAAGCAGAAAATCAGTCAAGTCCGGTACGACGGCTTCCGCGCCTTCCGCTTCTAAGAGATCTACCAGATAATTGTTGGCGGCGGGCAGAAATTTTACAAGAATTTCACCGACAATACCAACACGCGGTTTTTTGACATCTGTAAGCGGCAGGGTATCGAAATCGTTTATGATCTCCCTGCACATTCTTTTGTAGGTATGATGAGAGAGTACCTTATTTTGTGAAACGAAGGCGATCACCTTTTGTTTCCACTTTGCATGCAGCGCATTTGCGGAGCCTTTAACCTTTTCATACGGCCTGGTGCGATAAAGGCAGCGCATGAAAATATCGCCGAATATGAGGGAATAAAGTCCGCGCTGGATCACCGGAAATGAAAGTTTAAAGCCGGGATTTTTCTCAAGTCCGCTTAAATTAATAGAAATAACCGGAACATCCGTATAACCTGCTTTTTCTAAGGCCCGGCGGATAAAGCCGATATAATTGGAAGCACGGCAGCCGCCGCCTGTCTGCGAAATCAGTATGGCAGTCCGCTCCATGTCATATTTCCCGGAAAGCACGGCGTTCATAATCTGTCCAACGACAATCAGAGAGGGGTAACAGGCATCATTGTTGACAAATTTTAAACCGGTGTCTACCGCTGTCCGGTCGTCGCTGTCAAGCACTTTCATTTGATATCCGGCGGCACAAAAGGCCGCTTCTAATAGTTCAAAATGGATAGGCGACATCTGCGGACAGAGTATGGTGTGGGTCTTGCGCATTTCTTTTGTAAATACGACGCGGTTGTAACTGGAAGGTACAACTTCTCTGCAGCTACTGCATTGCTTTTTCTCGCGTACGCGGATTGCAGCCAGCAGAGAACGTATGCGGATGCGCGCAGCGCCTAAGTTATTGACCTCATCAATCTTTAGACAGGTATAAATTTTGCCGGATTTGATCAGTATATCGCTGACGCAGTCAGTTGTAACGGCATCTAAGCCGCAGCCAAAGGAATTCAGCTGGATCAAATCCAGATTTTCCTGTGTCTTGACATAATGGGCAGCTGCATAAAGCCTGGAATGATACATCCACTGATCCATAACAATTAAAGGCCGTTCCGGCTGTTTTAAGTGAGAGATAGAATCCTCTGTCAAAACGGCCAGGCCATACGAATTGATTAGTTCCGGTATCCCATGGTTGATTTCCGGATCTACATGATAGGGACGCCCGGCAAGGACAATACCGCGTTTTTTTGTCTGTTTTAAATAATCTAAAACCTCTTCTCCTTTGTGTCGGATATCTTCTCTGGTACGGGAAAGCTCATCCCATCCGCTTTTTACGGCAGCACGAATTTCTGCTTCCGGTATCCCAAACTCACGCGTAAATGTTTTTACCAGTTCCTGTTCCAGTGCATTGTAGTTGCCAAAGGTCATAAACGGGGTTAAAAACCGCATCTGGCCGGAGGTAATGGCATCTACGTTGTTCTTGATATTCTCCGCGTAGGAGGTGACAATCGGGCAGTTAAAGTGGTTATTGGCATCTGGAAATTCGTTTCTTTCGTAGGGAATTCCCGGATAAAAAATGAAATCTGCATTTTTGGCAATCAGCCAGGAAATATGGCCATGTGCCAGTTTGGCCGGATAACATTCCGATTCACTTGGGATAGAGTCAATGCCCAGTTCGTATATTTTGCGCGAAGACTGCGGAGAGAGCAGCACGCGAAA
Organism: Eubacterium sp.; assembly: GCA_022794015.1. GTDB lineage: Bacteria > Bacillota > Clostridia > Lachnospirales > Lachnospiraceae > Roseburia_B. Next base: position 101,893 of record JAAWDZ010000017.1, read on the forward strand.
TTTTAAGGCTTTAAAAAAGACCGCCCAAAACGGATAATTTTCATACATATTTAACATGCGCGGCAGGCCAACCGTGCCGCGGGAAGCTTCCTCTTTGGAAAGCGGAGGGTAAGCAAAAATACGTTTATTCTTGTAGGCGAAGAGATTCGGGATGTCCTCTTTTTTCTTCTCTTCTCCAAGTCCGCGTTCACAGCGATTTCCAGTGATATATTGTCTGTTTCCGGAAAAGTGGTTTACCGTCAGAAGACAGTGGTTGGTGCAGTGCGGACAACGCCTTAATTCCGTATCAAATGTCAGAGCACAGATTTCATCCATGGAAAGCATGGTCGTATGCGGGTTTTCTTCGTAACGTTCCCTGGCAATCAGGGCTGCCCCGAAAGCTCCCATAATACCTGCAATATCCGGCCGTACGACCTTGCAGCCGGAAATCTGTTCAAAGCTTCTGAGTACGGCGTCATTATAAAACGTACCGCCCTGTACAACGATATTTTGGCCTAAATCGGAAGCATCTGACAGCTTGATGACTTTAAACAGCGCGTTTTTGATCACGGAATAGGCAAGCCCGGCGGAAATATCTGCAACCGAAGCGCCTTCTTTCTGCGCCTGCTTGACTTTGGAATTCATAAAAACGGTACAGCGTGTACCAAGATCAATCGGATGTTTGGCAAACAGCGCTTCCCTGGCAAAATCCTGTACGGAATAATTTAAGGATTTGGCAAACGTTTCGATAAAAGAGCCGCACCCCGAAGAGCAGGCTTCGTTAAGCTGCACGCTGTCTACCGTTTGGTTTTTAATTTTAATACATTTCATATCCTGACCGCCGATGTCTAAAATACAGTCCACGGCCGGATTAAAAAACGCAGCGGCATAGTAATGGGCAACTGTTTCTACTTCACCCTCCTCCAGTAAAAGGGCGGCTTTTAAAAGGGCTTCTCCGTAACCGGTGGAACAGGAGTACACGATATGCGCCTCTTTTGGAAGCAGTGAGTAGATTTCTTTGATAGCGCCAAGCGCCGTAGTCAGAGGGCTTCCGTTGTTGTTGCTGTAAAAAGAATACAAAAGGGAACCGTCTTCGCCGATTAAAGCAACTTTGGTCGTCGTAGAACCGGCATCAATTCCAAGATAACAGTTCCCCTGATAAGAAGCCAGATCTGCAGTTTTTACATGATGGCCCATATGTCTTTCCTGAAACTGACGGTAAGCAGCTTCATCTGAAAACAGAGGATTCAGCCTTGCAACTTCAAATTCCATATGAATGTCGGATGACAGCTTTTGCCGCAGCTTCCCAAGAGTAGTAACACTGTCTTCTTTGTAATTCAACGCGGATCCAATAGCGGCAAACAGATGCGAATGTTCCAGTTCAATGGCGTGTTCGTCATCTAACTTTAATGTGCGGATGAAAGCCTTCTTTAGCTCCGGAAGAAAATGCAGCGGTCCGCCCAAAAAGGCTACATGGCCGCGTATTGGCTTTCCACAGGCCAGGCCGCTGATAGTCTGATTGACAACAGCCTGAAAAATAGAGGCTGAGAGATCTTCTCTGGTAGCACCTTCGTTGATGAGCGGCTGGATATCTGTTTTGGCAAAAACGCCGCAGCGTGCGGCAATTGGATAAATCTCCTGATATCCTTTGGCGTATTCGTTTAAGCCCTGGGCATCCGTCTGAATCAGGGAGGCCATCTGGTCGATAAAAGATCCTGTCCCTCCGGCGCAGATGCCGTTCATGCGCTGCTCTACATTTCCGTTTTCAAAATAGATGATTTTGGCGTCCTCGCCGCCCAGCTCAATTGCAACGTCCGTCTGCGGCGTCATGTCCGAAAGAGCGGAAGCGACAGCCACGACCTCCTGTACAAAAGGTACTTCAAGGTGTTTCGCAAGTGTCAGTCCGCCAGAACCTGTAATTACGGCGGACAGCTCCCTGTCGCCTAATGCATCGTAAGCTTCATCCACAAGCCCGGCTAAGGTTTCACGGATATTGGCAAAATGGCGTTTATAATCGGAGAAGACCAGACGGTTTTCTCCGTCTAAAACGGCTATTTTGACCGTTGTAGAACCAATGTCAATACCCAGCTTATTTAAATATTGATTTTCCATAATATCACCTGTTATTACTTATTAAATGTAACTCTTTTTTACAAACAAACTGTATTATACGACAGGATACAACAAAAAACAAATAAATTTTTTAGAAAATAAGTGCTAAAATCCCTTAACAGGAAACCGTAACCAGAAATCAGGTACAGAATATAATAAATTAAGTATGTTATATGGAGTTTATGATGGAATGTAGAGGAATTATTCATGTAGTCCGGGAGGGAGATACGCTTTATACATTAAGCCAAAAGTATCATGTACCGCTTTTGCAGGTGATGTATGCGAATCCATTTGTAGATATTTATAATTTGCAGGTCGGAGATGAAATTTGCGTGCCAGTTTCATTGCGGGAAAGATAAAAAGCGGAAATACCGGACATTTTAGCCTGGAATTCTGAAAAATTTGTATTTTACAACGATAAACAAGTATAGTAAATAACCTGTTCTTAACGTTGGCAAAAAGAGATATCCAAAGCAGAGAATTCATCACTCAATCAGTGGATAATTCTCTGCTTTATCTGTTAATTTACCATAGTCTGATGTTTATACAGACAAGTCGTCTTTATGTCACAGCCAGTATCACTTTAGTTTTCATGAATGGCTGGACGGCGGAATCCGCCCCTTTGCCGTATGGCAAACTTTAAATGGGCGGATTCCGTAACAGTGAAGCCGGAAGGCCAAACTGTTACATCAAGTAAAAAAACATCCCGCCCCCTGATTGACAAAATACTGGGAAAAAATTATAATGCTTTTAAATATAATAATAAAGGCGGATAAATTATGAATCATTTCTTGAATAAGCTGGAACGCAAACTGGGCCGCTATGCGGTACCGAACCTGATCACTTACCTGCTGGGAGGATATGCGGTTGGATTTGTGCTTATGTATGCGGTGCCGGAAGCGCTTGCGCTATTAACTTTAGAGCCGTATTATATTTTGCATGGACAAGTCTGGAGACTTGTGACATGGCTGCTTGTGCCGCCGGATTCCGGGCTTTTGTTTACAGTAATTATGATGCTGCTCTATTATCAGTTGGGGACGTCCCTGGAGCAGACGTGGGGTACATTCCGATTCAATGTATATATTTTTGGCGGAGTTATTTTTACTGTAATTGGGGCATTTATCCTGTACGGCGTGTTCTATGCAATGCATGGCGTACTGCTGTTGGATATGGGCGGATTTTTTACGACCAATTATATTAATATGGGGATTTTCCTTGCATTTGCCGTGTGTTTTCCGGAAATGCAGGTATATTTATACTTTATCATTCCGATAAAGATGAAATGGATGGCGGCTGTTTATGGTATTTGGGTTGTGTTTAGCCTGATCCAGACGAACTGGGCGGGACGCGTGGCAATTGTTATGTCGCTTCTGAACTTTTTGCTGTTTTACCTTGCTACGAGGGATTACCGCAGGATTTCTCCACGGGAGATTCACAGAAGGCAGGCATTTAAGAGCCAGGTGCGCAGTGCCAGGCAAAATCACGCAGGCCCCACCAAGCATAAATGCGCTATATGCGGACGTACAGAACTTGACGATCCGAGTTTGGAATTCCGTTTCTGTTCCAAATGCGAAGGGAATTATGAGTACTGTCAGGAGCATTTGTTTACGCACCAGCATATTCGCAGGAGTTAAAAGGAAATTGGATTATGGGAGATACCATTTTATTATTTGAATCCAGGGATTTATGCTACGAGTCCAATCAGTATTTTATGGAGTGTATGGCAGAAGCTTTTGAGAAGCAGGGTTTTCCAGTGCAAATATGTGACCTTTCTGCAGGAATGGAAGAAAAACTGGAGGGAATTTTGGAAAAAAGAGAGCAGTTTCTTGCTGCGATTGATTTCAATTCTCTCCTTCCAAGGCTTGAAATAGAGGATGGGATACCGTATATAACGGCTCTTGGCGTGCCGTTTTTCAATTATCTGGTGGATCATCCGCTCTACCATCACACAGGGATTAAGAGGAGTTTTCCGGGATATTCGGTGATCTGCATTGATATTTGCCATAAACGATATATCGAAGAATATTATCCGCATATCGAACGGGTTTTTTATCTGCCGCTTGGTGCGATGAAGGCAGATATGGAAAGAAGTTCGGGTCAGAAGCGACTGGAGCTTCTTTTTTTGGGCACATATGAATCGGAACAGACGCTGTATCTGGAGATTGCCGACTATCCGAAGCAGCACAGGCAGGAACTTCTGGCATTGATTGAGATGATGGATGCTGATCCGGAACTGACGCAGGAGGCGGCGCTGGCACGCTATCTTTTGGATCAGGGGAAGGAAGTAAGCCGGGAAGTGTTTGCTCAAAAGATGAATGAGGATTATCTGGCGGATAAATATCTGCGGAATTTAAAACGGCGTGAAGCAGTGCTTGCGGCGGCAGCGGCCGGTGTTCCGTTTACAATTATGGGGCATGGATGGGAGCAGTTTGGAGACATTTGGGGAAAACATGTTACAGTACGGACTGGCATCGGATTTGCAGCGGCCGTTCAGATGATGGCAAATGCCCGGATGCTTTTAAACGTAACGCCGGGATTTCACGGCGGACTGCACGACAGGGTGTATTCGGCCATGATCAATCAGGCTGTCTGTTTTACAGAGGACGGGCGTTTTACAAGGGAACAGCTTGCGGACGGAGTAGATGCGGTTTTGTATGACAGTAAGGATATGGGTGCTTTGACGGAAAAAATCAGAAACCTGTATGAGCATCCGGGGCGGTTGGAGCGAATTGCAAAAAGTGCGTATCAGAAAGCAGATCGTCGTGATACATGGATGAAACGAGTGGAAATGCTTACAGCAGGATTTTTTTCACCTAATCTTGCCGGAGATCGCATTATCTGATATAATCTACAAGGGTAACTCCTGTTTGTGTTTGGAAGGATATAAATATGAAAGATAAAATTGAAAAAACAAAGCTGCCTCGCACTCTGGTTTACAGTCTGATTGGAGTGTTTGCCCTTATTCTTTGTATGTATGTTTTTGTTGCTTTTTATGTCAACAATAGAAGTACGCAGACTATCGAAGAAGTTGGCAAAATCTATATGGAAAGTATGAGCGAGCAGTTTTCACTGCATTATGAAGTTACAATAGATACGCGCCTTTCGCAGGCAAGAGCGCTGGTAAGTACCATTTTGCCGGACAGTGCGGAGCATGATGAACTGTGTGATGAGCTGGAATACAATGCCAGGGCCAGAGGATTTGAATATCTCGCTCTGTATTCTCCCAGTGGAGAATTTGAAATGATTTACGGAGATATGCTCAGTGTCGACGATCCAAATCCGTTTCACGGCAGTATGGAAAACGGTGAGAGCAAGGTGGCAATTGGAACAGATGCCAAAGAGGAGAAGGTCATTTTGCTGGGAGTTCCATGTTCCTACCATATGGCGGACGGTACGCTTAGCTCTGCGATTGTGGCCGGATTTGCGGTTGATTATATGAGTAGCATTCTGTTTTTGGATCCGGACGCCACCAATTTGTTTTCTTCTTATATTATCCGCAGGAATGGCAGTTATGTCATTTATGGAGATGATTTGTTTAAAAACAGTTTTTTCGACCGACTTGCTTCCATGGCAACGTCCCAGAACCAGATACAGATTGATCAATGTGTGAAAGATATGTCAGAAGCTATGCAAAAGGATGAGGACTATTCTGTGATTTTAAATCTCGGCGGCGGATCTCGGTGCCAGGTTTACTGTACAAGGCTGGCGTATTCGGAATGGTATCTGGTGCTGGTGCTGCCGTTTGATTCGTTAGATGGTATTGTTTCTGAAATGGGACGCGAGTGGATGTTTGTGATGTATGGGGCCTGCGCTGTTTCTTTGCTTGCGCTTATTATTCTGTTCATGCAGTATATCCGGAGTGCTAACAAGCAGATGTATGCGCTTGAAGCCGCCAAAAGGGAGGCGGAGCACGCCAACAATGCCAAAAGTGAATTTCTTTCCAATATGAGTCATGATATTCGTACGCCGATGAATGCGATTGTGGGTATGACGACGATTGCTACGGTTAATATCGACAGCAAAGAACAGGTACAAAACTGTCTGCGTAAAATTGCTTTGTCCAGTAAGCATTTGCTTGGTTTGATCAATGATGTACTGGATATGTCCAAAATTGAAAGCGGCAAGATGACGCTGAATATGGATCAGGTTTCTCTTCGGGAAGTCATGGATAGTATGGTCAATATTATACAACCGCAGATCAAATCCAAACATCAGCAGTTTCATATATCTATTTATGACATTACCACGGAAGATGTGTGCTGTGACAGTGTGCGGCTGAATCAGATTCTGCTCAATATTCTGGGCAATGCAATTAAATTTACGCCAGAGGGCGGTTCAATTCAGGTTTCTTTGTACGAAGAGCCATGCCCGAAGGGAGAAACATATGTACGGACACATCTGGTTGTAAAAGATACTGGCATCGGTATGTCAGAAGAGTACCGGAAGAAGATTTTTGATTCTTTCAGCCGCGAGGATACTGCACGTGTGCAAAAGACAGAAGGAACCGGACTTGGCATGGCCATTACCAAATATATTGTAGACGCCATGGGCGGAACGATTGAAGTGGAAAGCGAGCTCGGCAAGGGCAGCGAATTCCATGTGACACTGGATTTGGCAAAAGCAGAGAAGCTGGAGATTGATATGGTGCTGCCTGAGTGGCATATGTTAGTCGTGGATGATGACGAGCTGCTCTGTAAAAGTGTGATCGATTCTCTGTCCGATATGGGATTAAAACCGGACTGGTGTCTGGATGCGGAAACTGCCCTAAAAAAGGTAGAAGAGCGTCACAGCCGTCATGAGGATTACCAGATTATTCTTCTGGACTGGAAGCTTCCGGGTATGGACGGCATTACGGCGGCCAGAGAAATCCGCCACTATTACGGTGACGATATCCCGATCCTTCTGATTTCCGCTTATGACTGGAGCGAAATTGAGGACAGTGCAAAGGAAGCGGGAGTGTCAGGGTTTATTTCAAAGCCTTTGTTTAAATCGACGCTGTTTTACGGGCTTTCTCCGTTTATTGACGCCTGCGGTGAAGGAGCTGAAAAAGAGCATACAACAGGAAAGGAAGGAATGGATTTTAACGGCATGCATATTCTGCTGGCGGAGGATAACGACCTGAACTGGGAAATTGCAAATGAACTCTTAAGCAGTCTGGGTATGGAACTAGACTGGGCGGAGAATGGACAGATTTGTGCGGAAAAATTTGTACAGTCTCCGGTGGGCTATTATGATGCGATACTGATGGATCTTCGGATGCCGGTGATGAACGGTTATCAGGCAACACAGGCTATACGCGCTACGGACCGCGCCGATAAGGATCTGCCGATTATTGCCATGACTGCGGACGCTTTTGCAGAGGATATTCAAAAGTGCCTGGACTGCGGTATGAATGCCCATGTGGCAAAACCAATCGACGTGCGTGATATAGCTCATCATTTAGAGCGTTTTTTAAACAAAAATACAGAAAGCTAAACAGAAAGAGGAGAAGAACATGGAAAATGTAACGGAATCCAAAAATTTTATAGAACAGATCATTGATAAAGATCTTGCGGAGGGACGCTGCGGCGAAGTATGTACCCGTTTTCCGCCTGAACCGAACGGTTATCTGCATATCGGACATGCAAAGTCAATTTTGCTGAATGCGGGACTGGCAAAGGAATACGGCGGAAAATTTAACCTGCGCTTTGACGATACAAATCCGACTAAGGAGCGGGTGGAATTTGTCGAGTCCATCAAGGAAGACGTGAAATGGCTGGGCGCCGACTGGGAAGATCGGCTGTATTTTGCATCGGATTATTTCGAGCATATGTACGAGGCGGCCGTTTTACTGATAAAAAAGGGCAGGGCTTATGTATCTGATTTGAACGCGGAGGAAATCCGCCAGTACAGAGGGACCTTAACTGAACCGGGAAAAGACGATCCGTCCTGCAACAGGAGTATAGAAGAAAATTTAAAGCTGTTTGAAGAGATGAAAGCAGGAAAATACCAGGATGGTGAAAAGGTACTGCGGGCCAGAATTGACATGGCCTCCCCGAATATCAATATGAGAGATCCGATTATTTACCGCGTGGCGCATATGGAGCATCACAATACCGGGAACAAATGGTGCATTTATCCGATGTATGATTTTGCCCATCCGATTGAAGATGCCGTGGAGGGGATTACCCATTCGATTTGTACACTGGAATTTGAAGATCACCGGCCACTATATGACTGGGTGGTACGGGAAGTTGGCTATGAGCATCCGCCCAAACAGATTGAATTTGCAAAGCTGTATCTGACAAATGTTGTCACCGGCAAGCGTTATATCAAACGTCTGGTCGAAGAAAAAATAGTAGACGGCTGGGACGATCCGCGTCTGGTATCCATTGCGGCGCTTCGCAGGAGAGGTTTTACGCCGGAATCGATCCAGAAGTTTGTAGAGCTTTGCGGCATTTCCAAAAGCAACAGCTCGGTGGACTATGCAATGCTTGAATATTGTATCCGCGAAGATCTGAAGCTGAAGAAATCACGCGTGATGGCAGTATTGGATCCGATTAAGGTCGTAATTGACAATTATCCCGAAGGACAGACGGAAGAGCTGACTGTGATTAACAATATGGAAAGCCCGGAGCTTGGGTCACATACTGTTCCGTTTTGCCGTGAGCTTTACATTGACCGGGATGACTTTATGGAAGTGCCGCCGCGCAAATATTTCCGTATGTTTCCTGGCAATGAGGTGCGCCTGATGCAGGCATATTTCGTCACCTGCAACAGCTTTATTAAAGATGAAAACGGACTGGTTACTGAAATCCACTGTACGTATGATCCTGCAAGCAAGGGCGGCAACAGCCCGGACGGCAGGAAAGTGAAAGGGACGATTCACTGGGTACCTGCGCCATATGCAAAGCAGGCAGAGGTACGTCTGTATGAAAATATCGTAGATGAAGAGCTTGGCGTTTATAATGAAGACGGCAGCCTGAATTTAAATCCAAATTCATTAAAAGTGTTAAACAATTGCTATGTAGAGCCATATGCGGCAAACGCAAAAGCTTATGACAGCTTCCAGTTTGTAAGACAGGGATATTTCTGCGTGGACGCCAAAGATACAACCGAAGATAAACTGGTGTTTAACCGCATTGTTTCCCTGAAGAGTTCATATACATTGCCAGGAAAGAAGTAGGAGGTTATTAAAATGGAAAAAGATTTTTTGTTTGATAAGAAAATTCAATGCCCGGTGTGCATGCAGGAATTTTCGGAAAAGATAGTGCGTACGTCAAGATTAAGGAGGAAACAGCCGGATTTTGACCTGCGTCCGCGATTTGCGGATATTGACACAATGAAATATGACGTATATTCCTGTCCGTACTGCGGTTATTCTTCTTTGAGCCGCTATTTTGAGCCGTTAACCAAGGGACAGATAAATCTGATTATGCAAAATATCTGTGAAAAATTTATTCCCACCGGGGTGGAAACGCCTGAAATATACGATTATGATACGGCGCTGTCCCGGTATGAACAGGCGCTGAAATGTTCCGCGGTGAAACAGGCCGCAGCCAGCGAACTGGCGTATACATTCCTGAAGACATCATGGCTTTGCCGCGCTATGGCAGAATCTATGCCGGAAGGCACTGAAGAGGAAAAAGCAAAGAGATCTGAAATACAGCAAAAAGAAGAAGCTTATTACAAAAAAGCCTATGAAGGATTCCAGAAAGCGCTTACGACAGAGGATTTTCCTATCTGCGGCATGGATACTCTGACCATGGACTATCTGCTGGCATGTATTGCCTGCCATTTTAAGGAATATTCTTTTGCATCAAAGGCTGTCAGCAATATTTTGGGTTCACAGACTGCAGATCGCAGGATGAAGGATAAAGCGCTGGATCTCAAAGACATCATTGTAAATGCAATCAAAGAAGAAGCAGCTAAGAAAATAAATGCATGAGCTTATGATCGTCTTAGACAACCACTCTAAGACTCCATTATATGAGCAGATATACGATTACATACGAAAAAATATCACGGACGGTAAGATTTCCTGTGGGGAAAAATTACCGTCTACTCGTTTTTTGGCTGCACATCTGCAGGTAGCCAGAAGTACAGTAGAAAGCGCTTATGCTCAGCTTCTTTCGGAAGGGTACCTGGAATCAAAACCCTGTCTGGGCTATTATGCCAGTGATATTTCGGATTTGTATCTGAATAAAACAGCCATAGAAGAGAAGCGGAAAGAAGCGCAGAAAGTTTTTTTGCGGCCTCCGGAAAAGAAAAAATATCGCCTTGTTTTTTCACCGGATGAAAACGAATTTTCCTGCTTTCCCTATGCAGCCTGGCGTAAGATTTCCAGGGATATTCTTTCACAGGACGACGCTTCGCTTCTGACTGCCGGAGAAGCTGCCGGGGAATGGGATCTGCGAGAGACTATCAGCCGGTATCTCTATCAGGCCAGAGGCGTAAACTGCCATCCGGGGCAGATCATAGTCGGGGCAGGAAATGAATATCTGCTGCTGCTCCTTGCGCAGGTATTGGGAGCAGGCAAAAGAGTGGCGATTGAAAATCCCACCTATTTAAAGGCATATCAGACACTTTCTAATATGGGGTACCAGATGCTGCCGCTGCCTGCGTTTAAGAACGGTATGCAAATCGAAGAACTGCAGTATACAAACGCAGAGATTGTATATACCATGCCTTCACATCAGTTTCCGATGGGAACGGTAATGCCTATGAAAATGCGTCTTGGGCTTCTGCAGTGGGCATCCCGTGCCAGTGGGCGTTATATCATTGAAGATGATCACGACAGTGAATTTCGCTACAGGGGAAAACCCATTCCTTCTCTGCAGGGTATAGACCATAACGGCACGGTAATTTATATCGGTACATTTTCTAAAAGTATCAGCCCGGCAATTCGTGTCAGCTATATGGTATTGCCAAAAGAGCTGCTATCCGCTTATTACAGACGATGCGGCTTTTATGCGTCTACCGTCCCGAAAGAACAGCAAAAAGTGCTCGCGGCTTTCTTAAACGGCGGATATTTTGAACGCTATCTGAACAAAATGAGAAGGATTTACAAAGGAAAGCACGACAGCTTTCTTGCTCTGCTCAAACAGGAGTCCTGGGTGAAAAAGATATCCGGCGACCATGCGGGCATGCATCTGCTCGTGGAGGTAAAATCGGATAAAAGCGCTGGAGAAATTGTCAAAGAGGCAAAAAAAAGGGGCGTGCGGGTTTATGCCCTGGAAGAATATTTTATTTTCGAATATCGTGACGAAGGCTTTTTGCCTGAGCTTAAAAACACACTGCTTTTAGGATACGGCTCACTAACAGAAGCAGAAATGAAAGAAGGAATCGCCTGCCTTCGCGAAATCATAAATTAAGGCAATTTAGAAAGGGAAAAGAAACATGGCAAAAAATGAAACATATGATGCAGGCAGCATTGCCGTATTAGAAGGGCTGGAAGCTGTCCGGAAAAGACCCGGTATGTATATCGGCAGTGTTTCGGGAAAAGGATTAAACCATCTAATATATGAAATTGTAGATAATGCGGTAGATGAACATCTGGCGGGCTTTTGCGACAGAATACAGGTGATTCTGGAAAAAGACGGCTCCTGCACAGTTTCGGATAACGGACGCGGAATTCCGACAGGGATGCACGCGAAAGGGGTTTCAGCAGCGCGGATCGTTTTTACAACACTTCATGCCGGGGGCAAATTTGACAACGCGGCCTATAAGACCAGCGGCGGTTTGCACGGCGTGGGTTCGTCTGTGGTAAATGCGCTTTCGGTATATATGGATGTGGAAATCAGCCGGGAAGGGTATGTACATCATGATCGCTATGAACGGGGAATTCCGGTACTAAAGCTGGAAGCAGGTCTTCTTCCGAAAATTGCGAAAACCAAAAAGACGGGGACGAAGATCAATTTTCTGCCGGATCCGGAAATTTTTGAAAAAACGCGGTTTAAAGGGGAAGATGTCAAAAGCCGCCTGCATGAAATGGCATATTTAAACCCCAGTCTTACGATTTTATATGAAGATCGGCGCGGGGATATCACCGAGCGCATGGAATTTAAAGAAACAGAAGGAATCCTGGGATTTGTCCGGGAGCTGAATAAAAATTCTGAGGCCGTCTGCGACGTCGTTTATTTCAGCGGAGAAAATGAAGGAATCGCCGTGGAGGCCGCTTTCCAGTATACGAATGAATTTCACGAAAATGTACTGGGATTCTGCAACAACATTTACAACGCAGAAGGCGGGAGCCATTTGACCGGCTTTAAAACGACGTTTACGTCCGTCATCAACCAGTACGCCAGAGAACTTGGCATTTTAAAGGAAAAGGATGCCAATTTTACCGGAACAGATATCCGAAACGGTATGACGGCTGTCATTTCTGTCAAGCACCCGGATCCACGATTTGAAGGACAGACCAAGACCAAACTGGATAACCAGGACGCGGCAAGGGCGGTCGGAAAAGTGACCGGAGATGAAATCCAGCTTTATTTCGACAAAAATTTGGAAACGTTAAAAGCAGTGATTGGCTGTGCAGAAAAAGCAGCCAAAATCCGTAAATCGGAGGAAAAGGCAAAGACCAATCTGCTGACGAAACAGAAGTTTTCGTTTGATTCAAACGGTAAATTATCAAATTGTGAGAGCAGGGACGCTTCCAAATGCGAAATTTTTATCGTGGAAGGAGATTCTGCGGGCGGTTCCGCCAAAAGTGCAAGAGATCGCAATTTCCAGGCAATTCTGCCGATCCGGGGAAAGATCTTAAATGTGGAAAAGGCAAGTATCGACAAAGTGCTTGCCAATGCGGAGATCAAAACGATGATCAATGCGTTTGGCTGCGGCTTTTCCGAAGGATTTGGCAATGATTTTGATATTTCCAAACTAAGATATGATAAAATTATTATTATGGCGGATGCCGATGTGGACGGCGCGCATATTTCTACGCTGCTTTTGACCCTGTTTTACCGTTTTATGCCGGAACTGATTTTTGAGGGGCACGTGTACATTGCAATGCCGCCGCTTTATAAGGCGATTCCATCCCGCGGCGAAGAAGAGTATCTGTATGACGATGCGGCGCTGGAAAAATACAGGAAGCGCCATAAGGGCAGTTTTACCCTGCAGCGTTATAAGGGCCTTGGAGAGATGGACGCCGAACAGCTTTGGGAAACGACGCTGGATCCAAAAACCAGGATTTTAAAACGGGTCGAAATTGAAGATGCCAGAATGGCGTCTGACGTGACGGAAATGCTGATGGGCACAGAAGTCCCGCCAAGGAAAGCATTTATTTATGAGCACGCGCAGGATGCCGAGCTGGATATATAGGAAGGGATAGAACATGGAAACAGAACAGATTATCCGGACAGAATATTCGGAGCTTATGCAAAAATCTTATATTGACTATGCCATGAGCGTTATTATCGCAAGGGCGCTGCCGGATGTCAGAGACGGCTTAAAACCGGTCCAGAGAAGGACGCTCTACGATATGTACGAACTGGGGATCCGCTATGACAAACCCTATCGTAAATGTGCCCGTATTGTAGGAGATACGATGGGTAAATATCATCCGCACGGCGACAGCTCCATTTACGAAGCCCTAGTTGTCATGGCGCAGGAATTTAAAAAAGGTCTGCCTTTAGTAGACGGACACGGAAATTTCGGTTCGATTGAAGGCGACGGCGCGGCTGCCATGCGTTATACAGAAGCAAGACTTAAGAAAATCACACAGGAAGCATATCTGGCAGATTTGGACAAGAATGTGGTAGACTTTGGCCCGAATTTTGACGAAACCGAAAAAGAGCCGTTAGTACTTCCGGTAAAAGTTCCGAATATTTTAATCAACGGCGCCGAAGGAATTGCTGTCGGCATGGCTACCAATATCCCTCCCCACAATTTCGGAGAGGTGATAGAAGGCGTAAAAGCGTATATGAAAAATCCAGATATCCGTACGGAACAGATAATGGAGCATATCAAAGGCCCGGATTTTCCGACCGGGGGAATTGTGGTCAATCAGGATGATCTGCTTAAAATATATGAGGCAGGAACCGGCAAGCTTAAGATTCGGGGCCGGATAGAGGTGGAACATGGAAAAGGCGGAAAAGACCGGATTATTATTACAGAGATTCCATATACCATGATAGGCGCGGGAATCGGCAAATTTTTAAATGATGTGTATGGACTTGTGGAATCGAAAAAAACAACGGATATTGTGGATATTTCCAACCAGTCCTCCAAAGACGGCATTCGCATCGTGATTGAATTAAAACGCGGAGCAGATATCGATCGCCTGTGCGCGCTGCTTTATAAAAAGACCCGGTTAGAGGATACCTTTGGCGTAAATATGCTGGCCGTAGCAGACGGCAGGCCGGAAACAATGGGAATTGTACCCATGATCCGTCATCATGTCAACTTTCAGTTTGAGATTTCCACCCGTAAATACAAAACACTTCTGAATAAAGAGCTGGAGAAAAAGGAAGTGCAGGAAGGTCTGATCAAAGCCTGCGACGTCATAGATCTGATTATCGAAATTCTGCGCGGGAGCAAAAATATCAAAGAAGCAAAGGCATGTCTGGTGGAAGGAGAAACAGCTGCTATTCGGTTTAAATCAGAAAAATCCAAAAAAGCTGCAGCAAAGCTTCGTTTCACGGAGCGCCAGGCAACGGCAATCTTAGAAATGCGGCTCTATAAGTTAATTGGGCTGGAAATAGAAGCATTGCAAAAAGATTATGAGGCAACTCTTAAAAATATTTTAAAATACGAAAAGATTTTAGGCAGCCGCGCAGAAATGGCAAAGGTAATTATAAAAGAGCTGGATGCACTTCAGAAGGAATATGCAACGCCCCGCAGGACATCTATTGAAAATGCCGGGGAAATTGTATTGGAGGAGCCACAGATGGAAGAGCTTGACGTGGTATTTCTGATGGATCGTTTCGGGTATGCGCGTACGATAGACGTATCCGTATACGAACGGAACAAAGAAGCTGCAGACAGTGAGAATCGCTATGTCATTTCCTGTAAAAATACAGATAAAATCGGAATTTTTACGAATTATGGACAGATGCATTTGCTAAAGGTGGCGGATCTTCCTTTTGGAAAATTCCGCGATAAGGGACAGCCGGTGGATAATGTGAGCAATTATGACAGCAGCAAGGAGGAACTGGTATTTCTGGCGTCCCTGGATCAGATGAAACAGCAGAAAATGCTGTTCGTGAGCAGAATGGGGATGCTCAAGCTGGTAAATGGGGAAGAATTTGACGTGGCAAAGCGTACGACAGCGGCTACCAGGCTGGGCGACAAGGATGAAGTGCTTCGGATCGGTTTTTGGGAGGAAGGAATGCATCTTGTGATGCAGTCAAAAAAGGGGATGTTTTTAAGAATTGAAACAGAGGCAGTCCCTGAAAAGAAAAAAGGGGCAGTCGGCGTACGGGGAATCCGGCTGGCGGCAGACGATCTGCTGGAGGAGGCATATCTGATGAAATCCGGGGAAGGCATTGTGATACCGTTAGGCGAAGAGGAATTGGAGCTAAATCGGCTGAGGGTCGGAAAACGGGATACCAAAGGGGTCCGTCATGTGTAAAAAAATAAAAATGGATTATACACAGGCGTTTCAGTTTCATGAAAGTACAAAATCATATGGCAGTATTTTGGGGCTTGACAGCATACGCGAGTTAATGCATGAGCTGGATGACGTCTGGGAAAAACTGGAAATTGTACATGTTGCGGGTACAAACGGAAAGGGATCCGTATGTTGTTTTCTGGCATCGGTTCTAAAAGAGGCGGGCTATCAGGTGGGGCAGTACACTTCCCCTGCAGTGTTTGGCGTGCGGGATATGTATCGGTTGAACGGAGAGTGCATTTTAGAAGAGGAATACGCTTTTATTATGCAGGAAGTGGCAGACGCGTGCGGTCGGATGGCAGAGCAAGGACTGCGTCATCCGACGGTGTTCGAGGTGGAAACCGCATTGGCATTTCTCTGGTTTTACAGGAAAAAATGCGATATTATCCTGTTAGAAACAGGCATGGGCGGCAGTATGGATGCTACAAATCTGATTCAGCAACCGTTGTGCAGTATCATTACTTCTGTCAGCATGGATCACATGGCATTTTTGGGAGACAGCCTTACAGAGATTGCAGAAGCAAAGGCCGGGATTATCAAAGAGGGATGTCCTGTTGTTTCGGCCGTTCAATGTCCGCAGGCCAAACAGGTGATAGAGCAAAAAGCCAGGGAGCGCCATGCGCCATATTATACTACAAAACAGATAAAGCAGGTTTCAATGGAACGCGGGAAGCTTTGCTGCCTGCACCCAGAGTTTGGGATTCTAAAGCTTTCCATGACGGGAAGCTATCAGGCAAAGAATGTTTCGCTTGCCATAGAAGCGCTTGCCGTTTTGCAGGGATTGGGATATTCCATGCAAAAGGAACAGATTTGCAGAGGCTTAGAAAAAGCAGTCTGGCCGGGGCGTTTTGAGTGTATTTGCAAACATCCGCTTTTTTATATTGACGGCGCACACAATCCTGCCGCCGCCAAGCAGTTGAAAGAAAGCCTGGACTTGCATTTTCCCCATCTGCGGCGGATTGGAATTATGGGAGTTATGGCAGACAAGCCTTACGGCGAAATGCTGGACATCCTGCTCCCGGCGTTTGAGCGGATATATACGATAACACCGGACAACCCCAGATCTTTGCCCGCCGCTGTTCTGGCAGAAGAAATCCAAAAACGGGGAGGCATTTCATTTGCAGAAGAAAGCATAGCGCTGGCCTGCCAAAAGGCACTGAAAGAAGGCAATGACACAGTAATCCTTGCATTTGGATCCCTGTTTTTTCTAAACGAAGTCAAACAGGAAGTGACCGGTAAAAAGAAAGGCGGCGATTTATTGTGAAACAGTCAAAATCCATGCAGCTGTGGAATATTTTATATCCTATCTTCCTCTATTTTGCAGCAACCACCTTCGTATTATACGTCCTGGAGCTTTTACTGCCTCCATCCATAGATTCCAGGCTTTTGCGGCAGCTGATTACTTCCATAGCTGTCCTTCCTCTTTTGTACAGAGATTACCGGCAGGATCAGAAAAAACTTCTGGCGCCGAAAAAATCCGTCAAAAAACAGCTGATTTTAGTATCCTTTTTCATTGGCGGCTGCTTTGCGGTAGCGTGGAACAATCTGCTTGGTATGGTACATATTGCCGACTATTCCGCTTCCTATGGCCAGGTACAGCAGACCTTCTACACTGGAAGCCTGCTGCTTGAAATCACAGCGCTGTGTATCGTGATTCCACTTGTAGAAGAGCTTCTATACCGTGGTATCGTATATGGACGCGCGCGAGAGTGGCTTGGAATCAAATGGGGGATTGTGGTATCTGCCCTGATATTCGGCTTAATCCATATGAACCTGGTACAATTCGTATATGCGTCTGTTTTCGGCCTGCTGCTGGCCGGTCTAACAGAACGTTCAAACGGCGTCCAGGCAGCTATAGCCGCGCACATGGCTGCAAACCTGACATCCGTGCTTCGTGCAGAAACATCTGTATTCGCTTTCCTGAACAAAAGCCTGCCGGCGCAAATCGCAGCGACTGTGCTTTTGCTTGGAATAACTGCTGTCGGAATATACTATTCCAAAGCGGAAGACAATTAAGAAAGTATATGTGGAGATGGTTAAGCAAATATCTTTTTCAATATGCCTGTTCATAAAAAATTTATCCTTGTCTGTCGTCAGTTAAATGATATAATTGAAGAAAAACAGAGGGAGTGTTGTTATATATGGCAAATAAGATGAATCATACAAAAGCATATTTGTTATTGCAAAAAAGAAAAAGTCCATTTTTAAGCCAGGTTAATAAAGCGATTGAGTTTGCATCACAGATATTGCCCATGATTACAAAAGTATTTCAGACATATACATTACATGGTATGTCGCACTCTGTTCATGTAGCAGAATATATGTATGAATTGATTGATGATGCCGAAAAGATGAGTGATTTGGAGATAGTGATGCTTATTTATGCAGCATTATTTCACGATATTGGAATGGTTGTTTCAGATAGAGAGATAGAAGAAATTAAGACAGACAAACTTTTGTTGGGCAATAGAAAATATAGCAAAGTTTTTCAAAAATATAATAATGAAAACATAGCATTGCAGGAATGTGTGCGTCCGGTTCATGGAAAAAGGTCAAGAAAGTTTCTGGAAAGAATTGATGATGAAAATAAAGAGCTGTTTTTGGTTTCAGTGGGAACCGCTACGACTTTTCAAAATGAGCTTGCATTGATATGCCAGTCGCATAATGAAGATTTTGAATGGATTAGTAAGGAAATACATTCAGAAACTATCAAAGGAGAATATAGCTTAAACGCACAATATATAGCAGTATTGTTAAGAATCGCTGATTATTTAGATATGGATGCGCAGAGGGCTCCTCTCTATTTGTATAAGTATCTGAATCCAACGGATTATAGTGATTTGGAATGGCGGCAGCATTTTGATATAGATAATTATACAAAAATTGTTTTGAATGA
>JAAWDZ010000018.1 GCA_022794015.1 Eubacterium sp.
TTCCCATACTGATGCCGAGCATTGCTGCAATGTCTGCGGCATTGTAATAAAGTTTTTCGTTCATTTCATTTCCTCCTGTTTATACCATTTGTTTTCTGCATGTATCATTTTGATACGTTTATATATTAGCGTATCTTTTGGTGCGTGTCAATAGCTTTTTTAAATATCTCTTTATTTATTCCGTATCTTATGATATTATTAAGTTGCATTTGATATTTGCTTGTATTGATGAAAAATCCCATAAGGCAGGAGGCATAATATTATGACAGTCGGCGAAAACATTCGACGCATACGCCAAGAACGAGGCTTGACATTAAAGCAACTAGGAGAAATGATTGGCGTTAGCGAAGCCTACATTAGAGCATATGAAAGTGGGCGCAGAAACCCCAAATTAAAATCATTAGAAGCTTTAGCACAGGCACTAGCTGTCAATGTCGAGGTATTAACTAACTCTGATTTTGACGGCATTAAAGCCATGCATAGGCTTTTTCAAGTATTCCGGCAGTATGACGGACATTTATTTGAATATCAAGATCCAGATGGTAATGATATGGTTGCTGTCAGCTTTGGTACACTTTCTTTGATGCGCTCATGGTGTGACCGTTATGAGGAATATATAGAGGAAGTGGAGAAGTGCAATTCTATTAAGGATGTGAAAAAGCGTGGGGAAGCATTGTTGAAGGCTGAAGCGACTTTTAATTTGTGGATGGATATTTATCCAGAGTCGGAACCTTTTGATTTGAATTTGAAGATGCAGAAAACACATGACGAGACTATGGATAAGATTGGATTAAATCCGAAAAAATAAAGGAGACTGAATATATGATAACAAAACTCAAATGGAAAAACCATTCAATTCTTGGAAATTTAGAGTTGGATTTTACTAATACTTCTGGCATTCCCTATAATACAATCATTCTTGCCGGAGAAAATGGGACCGGAAAAACCACTATATTAGAAACATTAGCCACTTTTCTAAATCTCGAAACTATCAAACCCTTTGAATATATTGAATATAAAATTGATAATGATATTTTTCATATATATCCAAAAACTGAAAAGGATTCTGATTTTGGATTCCATAACCGAAAAAATTTAACTGATGGAACAGAAAGCTATATTCATTCAAATAAAAGTAATAGTCCTGATTCCATTTACTCTGATATGCTAGATATTCGTCATTATGGTTTCGCTTACTCAAAGGCTCGCTCTGGTTTTAAGACAAATAAAATACAGTCAACCACGACGCAACAGCTAGATCAAAGCAAATATGATAACGATGAAACAGATGATTTTACATCTATCAAACAATTACTTGTAGACATAGACGAACAGGATAATTCCGCTTGGATGAAAACAAGTAGGACACATCCAGAAACAACTATTGCCGAATTTGATACTTCTTCTAAAATGTCAAGGTTCAAGAACGCTTTTAATAATTTTTTTGACAAGTTACAATTCCACGAAATTGATAATTCTTCTCCTTATGAGAAAAAAATAATTTTTACGAAAAATAGAAACAATGTTGAAATTGATAATTTAAGTACTGGCGAAAAACAAATTGTTTTTCGTGGAACTCAATTACTAAAAAATGCTAACAATATGAATAATAGTATCATCCTTATAGATGAACCAGAACTAAGTATGCATCCCCTTTGGCAAGTTAAAATACTTGAATACTATCGGAATTTATTTAATCAAAATAATATTCAATCTTCCCAGCTAATAATTGCCACACATTCTGAATATGTTTTAAAATCCGCTTTGAAGGATTCAAATAATGTATTGGTTATTACACTTAATGAAGCAGATGGAGTTATTACTCCTAATAAAGTAACTACCCCATCTGTGTTGCCAACAATTACTGCAGCAGAAACTAATTATATTGCATTTGATATTGCGTCAATAGATTATCATATCGAATTATATGGATACTTACAGACAAAGGAAAACAAACATACTATTAAAGATTGTGATGATTTCATATTAAATCATTCCCTATATGACCAACAACAATATTATAAACCTTATTCATATGGTAGAACTAATTACAATACGCTGCCAACATATATACGCAACGCAATTGATCATCCTGATTCTAGCCATACATACACAGATGAAGAACTTCGCAAATCAATCGAATTTCTTATCCAATTATTGAAATAAATTTTTGTACCCAAATCGTACCCACCGCCAATTAAAAAATCCCCGCAAGCCTTGATTTTTCAAGACTTGCGAGGATTTACCCTCTCACTCGAACTCAATCGTAGCCGGCGGCTTCGGACTCATATCATAACAAACCCGATTCACATTCGAAACCTCTGTCAAAATCCTCTCCGTAATCCGCTCCAGCACATCCCAATCCACCTTCTCAATTGATGCCGTCATAGCGTCTACCGTATTAATCGCCCGAATAATCACCATATACTCAAACACACGTGCATGGTTCTTCATCCCAACTGATTTAAAATCCGGTACCACGGTAAAATACTGCCACACCTTTTTATCAAGTCCTGTCTTTGCAAACTCTTCCCGCAAAATCGCGTCCGACTCGCGTACAGCCTCCAGCCTGTCTCTCGTGATCGCGCCCAGACACCTGACGCCCAATCCAGGTCCCGGAAACGGCTGACGGTATACCATATCATGCGGCAGCCCTAATTCCACGCCGCAGGCACGCACTTCGTCTTTAAAAAGCTGCTTTAACGGCTCCACCAGTTCAAACTTTAAATCCTCAGGCAAACCGCCCACATTATGATGCGATTTTACCATTTTCGCAGTCTTCGTCCCGCTTTCGATTATATCGGGATAAATTGTTCCCTGACCTAAGAAATCAATTCCTTCAAGCTTCCTCGCCTCTTCTTCAAACACTCGGATAAACTCGCTGCCAATGATTTTCCGCTTCTGCTCCGGATCAGAAACTCCTTCCAATTTGCCGAGGAAACGCTCGGAAGCATCCACATAAATCAGATTTGCATGAAGTTCATCCCGGAATACTTTCACGACACTTTCTGATTCATTTTTCCTCATCAAGCCGTGATTGACATGTACACATACAAGCTGCTGCCCGATTGCCTTTATCAGCATTGCAGCCACTACGGAAGAATCTACGCCGCCTGAGAGTGCAAGCAGCACCTTCTTATCACCAACCTGCTGACGGATCCGTTCTACCTGATCCTCAATAAAATTTTTCATATTCCAGTTTGCCTCGGCATTGCATTCTTTTAATATAAAATTCTTCAGCTCTTCCTGAGTCGGAAGCGTGCTAAATTTGGATTCACATTTTGACTGCGGATAGTCAATTGAAATCATGGGACAGCCAAGATCATAAAGATCTGGACATATTTCTACTTCCTGCCCGTTTACGACACGATTTTCACCGCCATTTAATATAATACCTTTCAAATTGTCAAACGACTTCAGCTCATTGGCCGTAATGTCATGCGGATGAATTTCACTGTATACGCCAAGTTCTCGAATTTCACGGGCAATTACGGTATTTTGTGTACTGCCCAAATCTAAAATTACAATCAAATCTTGTTTCATGGGTATCGCTCTCCTTATCTTCTTGTATTGAATTTATTATAACAGACTATCCTGCTGCATGTATAGAGGTTTTTATGTAAACGCAATACATGTTAGTGTATAATTATTATTGGCATATATAGGAATTATTCCTAAAATAAAAAGGACGCAGAGAAATTCCCTGCTTCCCAATCATACAGTTTTTCTTTATGATGTTAGTTACGACCCAAACAGATAAAGACTGTATGATGAAATTCTATTGCAGAGGAAAAACTGGTATCATTCAAGACATTGACAAAAAATATTTTCTTATGTATGTGAATTGAGCAGGAAAATTACAACTATTATGCTGGAAGGCGGAAAGACAGACTGTGTGTATCTGCTGAATGAAGCCATGCAGATGGATAAGATAGGATTGATATCCACGAATCTGGCGGAAAAACTTGCCCTGACAGTAACAGAAGCTCCGTACCGTGTTACAGCAGAAACAATAAGCAGCACCTGTGGTCAGAGCATCCGTGCCGGCGGTGTATGGAATGTAATACAGCGATTTGGCAAAAGAATCAGCGAAGAGGAAGAACACGCCGTAAAACAGATGCATGTAGGTGAGCCAGAGGGAAAAAAGCAGATCCCGGTATTGTTTGAGGAGATGGGCGGTGTGTGACTGAATATGCAGGAAGAACACCATAAAAAGATGAAGAAACAGGAAATGAAAGTTTTTACCATGTATGAGGGATGGGATGCAGAAAAAGAAAAACCAAACCGTAGCACCCTTGTGGAAAATCCAGAAAAAATGCTGGAAAATATACAGATATACGCAGCCAGTGTGGAAAGTCCTGATGAAAAGGATAAAAGCAGCCAGAAGGCACTGGAATTATATAAATATCTGGATAAACACAGAGAAGGGCTCCTGCCCTACGATAAACGCGGGATAGAGACAGAAGCACCGCCGGAAGGGGTAATATACAAAAAAATGGACGTACAGGAAAGCCAGAATTGTACTGTAATTACGCTCAGGATGACTCACCGGAGGATGCGCTGGTCGGTAAAGAGAGCCAGCAACCTTGTAAAAGTCCTTTACCGAAAAGAAAACCGGGAACTCATTGAAACGATAGAACGATACACGCATGGAATAATATTTACGATGCAGATGCAGGAAAGCGTAGAAACGTTAAGTGCAGAGAAGGCACCAAAGAAGAGGGAAAAAGGAATCCATATGTAATAGGATAAATGTACATATGCCGTTTTTTGAAGCAATGCAGGCAGCGTCAAAAAAAGCATTTAAGAGAGCGTTTTGCTGTTAAATAAAGGAAAACCCCATCAGAGCTTATTTGGCATACAAAAAAAACAGGTAAATATCATAAAGAAAAATAAAATGATAAGTTGCCAACGATTACTTGACACAAACGCAAAACATTCCATTTTGACTTATCCACGGATTTATGCTATACTAAGGCAGGTTTAGACAGAAAAATAGGCATCACATTTTTGTGACAGATGACAATCAGTTCTTCTCAAGTATGATTAATTTTTACAATTTCATTGTACTTCCAGGGACTGATTGTTTTCTATTATAAAGAAATTCCACAAAAAATCTTACCAACCTGTATTTGCTGTACCGCCGCTTTTTTCGTACAGTTTTACAAATGGTCTGATTTTTATGAAAAAGGAGGTGTAAACGACAACTGTAAGCCATTTTATCTTTTGGCACTACCGTGCCGTAATACAGATGCCTGCAAAATGCAAAAACTAAGAACTCAGAATGTACGGCAAAAAATAAGACGATTTATATCTGAAAAATCCGGACTGTGTTCTGACATTTTGCGGCCACCAAACTGAACTAAGCAGAAAGGAGAATTAAAAAGAGAAATTATGAAAGTTAGAAGTAAATTACTTGCAGGATTACTTGCCATATCCATGGTAATGCCGGGATTATCCCCCGCTGCTGTCTATGCAGCTTCTGACCTTGACAGTGCAGGTGAATCCACAAATGCCATGATACTGGCTGATTTCAACTTTGATTCCATGAACGACGGGGAAACCGAATTTGACGGAGGTAATGCGGCTGCCGCGATTTTCGGTGAGAACGTAAGCCTGGCCGATCATGAAAATAATGGGAAAGCCCTCTCGCTTGGAAGTGGCTCTTATCTTGATGTAACCGCTGCAGACGGAAGCAGCCTTTTGACCGGATGGGACGATATTACCATTTCTTTCGACCTGAAACCGACGACAACGAATTCATGGATATTATATGCAGCGCCCGATACTAACTCTCAAACGTATCAGAACGAACATTATCTGGGATTGCTATACGAAAATGGAAATACACTTACCGTAGAACGCTATAACAATTCAGGCGGCAGACCAGGCAGCCTTTCGGGCAAAGAGGCGTTCACTCCCAACGAATGGCATCACGTTGAGATTGCAGTTACAGAACCAAAAACGGTTTTAACTGTAAACGGTGAAGAGATTGCTTCCTCCGACAGCGCCTACCTGCTCAGTGACATTTTAAAAGATGCCAGTATCCTTCAAATCGGCAAAGCCAATTGGGGAAGCGGAGAATACAGCGATATGCAGCTGGACAATTTAAAAATCACCGCGCGTATTGGAAATTCTGTCAGCCTGCCGGAATGTGTCAGTGTAATGGAAGGCAAAAGCAAAACCATTGCTGTAAACGGCATTTCCAAATACGCTAATCCTTCCATTTCCTATGAATCCGCCGATACGAACATTGCCGTGGTAGATGAAAACGGCAAAATTACAGGTAACCAGGCTGGAACAACGGAAATCACAGCTGCCATCTCTATGGGAACTGCGGTAAAACAGCTGACGACTGCCATTACCGTAGAAAAAGCAGCCGAAGCAGTACCCGTCTTTTCCTTAGATTTTGACGACGAATCCATTGGAGATGCTTCTGCACTGTCAAAAGGACTTAGCGCATACGACGGTTCTCCTGTTTATGAAGCGGGACGTTTGGGCAAAGCGATCCGCCTTGACAATTATGGACTGCGTTTAAATCAGGAAGATGTCGGCCAGAATTATACCGTATCTCTGTGGATGAAGCATGATACTGCTTTAACCGATAACCAGCAAATCCTTTTCCTTGGACATGGGACAAATGAATCGGAAAACTGGCTGGATATTGCAGGGGATCGCAACAACAGCGGCAACTATAAAATATGGACCCGAAACAAAGCTGTTTCACCAAACAATTGGTATTACATAGACGAATCCGTAAAACAGAAAACAGGAGAATGGACGATGCTGTCCTTAACCGGAAACGGCACAGATTTTGATGTCTACTTCAACGGACAACCTGTGACGCTGACCGGTGATACATCGACAAGCGTTATCCAAAATGCCGCAAATGTATTAAACAGCGCCGGACAGGATATTTTTATCGGTGTCAATAATTGGGATTCCGTTTTTGACGGACTGGTTGACGACGTTACCGTATACAATCAGGATTTGACGGCAGAAGACATTCTTGCTCTGTACGAAAAACAGTATACAGAACACATTGCAGAGAATTTCTCCCTGGGTGATCTGACCGCAGTGAGTGAAAACCTGACCTTGCCGCAAACTGCAGGAGATACCACAGTAATTTGGTCGTCCAATCATCCAGATATCATTTCGGAAGACGGTACCGTAACACGTCAGGACAGCGACACAGACGTAACTCTAACCGCTGTATTTTCGCTTGGCAGCGCCCGCGTAGAAAAGACCTACACTGCTACCGTCAAACGCATAGACCCTATGGCAGATCTGACTGCCGCTGCCGATGCATTAACGATTCGGAAAGTTACTGACACGGACTTAACGCTTCCGGATAAAGGTATTTTGGATACCACAATCAACTGGACTTCCTCTAATCCGTCTGTCCTTTCCAATGACGGCAAAATCATAGCCCGCCCCGCAACGGGAGAAGGCAATGCCAAAGTGACGCTGACAGCTGCCCTTTCCAAAGGCTCTGACAGACAGACAAAAACATTCACCGTAGAAGTTTTAGAAGCGTACTATGGTTATATATACGGCTATATCACCGGGGACAATGACCGTACTGGAAGCCTGCACTTAGCATACAGTAAAGATGGAAAAGTTTTTACCGCTCTGAATTCCAACGCAGGAATCCACTTTGCGCACATCGATCCTGCAAACACAGACAAGTCTCTTTCCACAGGCATCCGTTTTACGGAAATCAGTCTCTTCCGCAAAGCAGACGGTACATTCGGACTTGCCGCACCTTTGGGCAAAGACCAAAAGCAGCTTTATCTGTATGATTCCAGGGATCTGATTTCTTACGGCGACGAAACTCTGTTAAACGCAGGCCAAAGCGTCGGATCTGTGTCCAAAGTTTCCGTTTCCTGCGACACAGCAGGTTCTTACGGCATTTACTGGACAAACGGCAGCAGCCAGTATGTAAACCGGACAGATGATCTCAAAACGCTTTCCGCCGCAGAAGCTGCTTCTTATACCGTACCGGAAATTACAGCAGAGATGCTTCCGGACGGCGCCAGAAACGGAAGCATGATACGCGTTACAAAAACAGAATATGAAAACCTGCTTAACTATTTTAAAACAGTTTCCTATCAGGAAACAGAAGCAATCGCAGCTGTTACTGTCGATACCGCAGCCGAAATCAAAAATGCGCTGCCAGATACCGTAAGCATATCCTATGATGACGGCTCTTCTTCCGCCATGCAGGTTGACTGGGATTTGGATACGCCGGATTTTTCCAAAGCAGGCACCTATACTGTAACCGGCAACTTAAGCGCCTATGCCAATCCTCTGGTTACAGAACGGCCGGATCCGCAGATTCTGTATGATGAAGCACAGAAATGTTATTATTTTACCGCATCCTATCCAGCATACGGAAACGTTGATAACGGTTATGACCGTATTGTTCTGCGAAAGGCGGACACGATAAGCGGCCTTTCAGACGCTGAAACGGAAATTACAGTCTGGACTGCTCCTGCATCCGGCCAGATGGCAAAACATGTATGGGCGCCGGAGCTGCATCAGATTGACGGAAAATGGTATATCTTTTTTGCAGCAGGCAATTCGGACAATGTCTGGGCCATCCGCCCTTACGTATTGGTATGCCAGGGCGAGGATCCCTACAATGCAGAGAACTGGAAAAAGGCAGACGGCACAGCCGAAATTCATGCCGCCACCAGCGAAAATACAAATTGCTTTACACATATGTCTCTGGATATGACATGGTTTACAAATGAAGATGCACAGGGCAATATCCATCATTATGTGATTTGGGCAGAGCTTTCCCCGTCCTCGCTGTACATTCAGGAAATCGATCCCGCGCAGCCATGGGCAGGCAAGGGAAAAGTGACCATGCTGACTACGCCGGAATACGGTTGGGAACGCGACAGCGAGCTTGTCAATGAAGGTCCTGCTATTTTAAAGCATGACGGCAGGATATTCTGCACCTTCTCCGCGTCCGGCACCGGACCGGAATACTGCATCGGACTTTTATATGCAGACGAATCTTCCGATCTGATGAATCCTGATTCCTGGACCAAGCTGTCGTATCCGCTTTTGACCTCTTCGGATGTGCCAGGTGAATATGGGCCGGGACACAACTCATTTACAACAGACACAGACGGCAACCCGGTATTTGTATATCATGCACGCTCGGAGGAATGTTACAAAGACCAGTGTGATTATGCCTCAAACGATCCGCTCTACGATCCCTGCCGCCATGCGCGGGTTAAGAACGTACACTGGAGCACAGACGGCCTGCCGATTCTGAATTTGTCTGCAGATGCAGAGCTGCCCCAAGCGGCGCGGACTGTTACCGTACAGGTTACCGTCCGTCAGGATTCCCAGGAAACAAGGAATCTGAGCGATGCCATAGTTACAGGAGTAAAGGATGTGGTAGAAACCGGCGCACAGATCCGCCCTGAAATTTCAGTAAGATGGGGAACCGCCCCATTGGAAGAAAATACAGACTACACGGTTGCTTACGGGGAAAACAGGACTGGAAAAGGAACCGTTACCATTACAGCAGTAGAAGGCAGCCGCTATACCGGCGCCAAAACCATAGAATTTAAAATCCTGGCTTCTGTCATTGCAGATATCAGTTTTGATGATTTAACAGATGGATTAAAAGGAGGCAATGCCGTAGCTACCGTAGCCGGGGGCAGTATTGAACTGGTAGATCATGAAGACGGCAAAGCAGCTAAATTTGTAAGTAACGAACAGGATTTCCTGAATCTGAAAGCAGCAGACGGCAGCAGCCTTCTGACCGGTTATGATGAGATTACGATTTCCTATGATATCCTTCTTCCTTCTGTTTCTGGTACCAACTGGGTACTTTATGCCGCTCCGGATGCGTCCATGCTGTCCTGGGGAACAAACGGAAATAAAGAGCGTTACCTGGGCGTTATGGTAAAGGACGGAAATATAGAGGCAGAACGCTACCACAACAACGGCAGCCGTCCGACAAATCCTGCTGCATCTATGGCAGCGGATACATGGCAGCACATAGATATTGTGTATACCAAAGACCGTACCGTACTTTATTTAAACGGACAGCGGAAGGATATGATTTTAAGCAGCTATCAGCTAACAGGTATCCTTGGAAACGAAAGCATTTTCCAAATTGGCAAAGCGAACTGGGCGCCGGGCGAATATTCGAGCATGACCTTAGACAACTTTAAAATTGTTGCAGGTATGGCTCTTTACGAGCAGGATAAAATCAAACAGGCCGAAACAGAGATTTCAAAAGCTTTAGGAGATACCACGCAGGTAATTCAGGATCTGACGCTTTTGACCCAGTCCTCAGACGGCGTCAAAATCACCTGGAGTTCAGACAATCCTGATATTGTCAGCACAGACGGCAAGGTAACAGTTCCGGAAACACAGGATACATCCGTGACGCTGACAGCGACCATCGGCGAAGGCGCGGACGCTACGACAAAGACCTACACGGTTACCGTTCTGGCTGCGGGAAATGCCGCAAAAGATCTGGCGGAGCAGCTTGCTCTTCCTTATTCAACTGCTGCCGGCAAAGAAGTCTACGGAAATATTACTCTTCCAAATACGGTAGACGGAAGCGGAAGCGTTACCTGGAGCACCGATCATCCGGAAATTGTCAATGTAAACGAAATTCCCGGAACAAACGGCTACGATCCGACGCCTGCCGGCACGGTGACAAGGCCCGCACAGGATACTGACGTTACAATGACCGCCCACGTCACATTAGGCAGCGGCAGTGCGGACAAAACCTTTACTTTTACGGTAAAGGCAGCTCCAAAACCTCTTACGGAAGATGATTATACCGATTATTTCTTTGCATACTTTACCGGAGAGGGCCATTCAGACGGCGAACAGATTTACTTCTCCGCAAGCCGCGACGGCTTAAACTGGAAAACCTTAAATGAAGGCGCTCCGACGCTTACCTCTACCCTGGGCGAAAAGGGCGTGCGCGATCCGTTTATCATCCGTTCCTTTGAAGGGGATAAGTTCTACCTGATTGCCACAGATTTAAAAATTCACGGCGGAAACGGCTGGGACGCAGCACAGCAGGCCGGCAGCCAGTCGCTTATGGTGTGGGAATCCACTGACCTTGTCAACTGGTCCAAACAGCGCATGGTGCAGGTATCGGCATCCATTGACGCGGGCTGTACCTGGGCGCCGGAAGCGGCTTATGATGAGCGGACCGGAGAATATGTTGTCTTCTGGGCTTCCAAGGTGGCGGGCGACAGTTACGCCAAACAGAGGCTGTATTATGCGAAAACGCGCGATTTCTACAGCTTTACCGAACCGAAGGTTTATATCGACTACGATCAGTCCAGTATTGATACGACTATGATCAAGGCAAACGGTTCTGTTTACCGTTACACCAAAAACGAAGGCGGAAACACAAATCAGCTTGGCGCGCTGACCAAAACTATTTTTATCGAAAAAGGCAGCGATATCCTGGGCAGCTTTACACAGATCCCATCCGACATACTAAACAGTGCGGATAACCAATATGTAGAAGGCCCGACCATTTACAAACTGAATAAAGACGACGCAAAAAAAGATACCTGGTGCCTGCTCGTTGACGATTTTGGCGGCGGCGGATACTACCCGCTGCTTACAACAGACTTAGACAGCGGTGAATTCACCAGACTGACAAGCGGCTACAAGCTTCCGGGCGGCAGCCGTACGCCGCGCCACGGTACGCCTTTGCGCATTACCGCAGCGGAATATGCTGCCGTAGCAGAAGCTTACAATGCTGAAAAAGACACTGTCACTATCTACGCAGCGGCTTATCAGAATGCGAAAGAGCTTACTGATACAACTCTGCCCGCACAGGTAGAAATCAACGGAGTCAAAACAGATGTTTCCTGGAGCTGGCCGTCTTCCAAATTTACCGTACCTTACCAGACAGTTTCCCTGATCGGCGCTACAGCGGATTCGTCCTGTGAAGTCATTGCAAAAGTCGAAGTCCTTCCCCAAAAGGATCAGCCTCTTGCATATTTCGTAGACGCAGGCCGGGCAGATGGCAAAGAATCCAAAGCATTTGACGCCGTTTCAAAGCTTGCCAAAGATACGCTCAAAAACAAAGTTCCGGATCAGCTCTATTCCGAAACGGATCGTTGGGGCAGGAACGCCAAATACAACTTAAAATCAGAAGGTACTCTTGACGTTACTGACAAATCCCAAACCGGGCTTTACGGAGAAAACGGAAGTGTAAACAGTCTTACCTGGCGCTGTTATCTGGAAGCGGGCACTTATACCGTAACCGCAGGCATGCGTGAATGGTGGGATGGACCGCGCCGTATGTACTTAAAAATATCTGGAGATCATACAGACGCTGCCACCTCAGACCTCATTACAGTATCAAAGAGTAATCCTACGGCAACCGAATCTCTGACCTTCCAGGTGAAGTCAGACGGCATTGTCACCATTAGCATAGAAAATCAGGAGGATAGCGACGCTCCGGCAGTAAGCTGGTTTGCAGTAGCAAAAGGCGCGATCCAGGAACCTGACGTATCTACCGAAATCATTGTAGACGGCAACGAAGTAACCAAGGCTGCCGCCAACAAAAACGGCCTGACCTGGAAAGGCTATGGCCTGCTCAGCGGCAACAGCACAAGCGATCTTTTGATGGATTACAAGCAGGAATCACCGGACGCTTACAACGAAATGCTGGAAGTCCTGTTTGGCGGCGAACATCCGCTTATCAACCACATCAAGATGGAAATGGGAAATGACGGCAATAACTCTACGGGCGCCGATTCCTGTACAATGCGCTTTGAAAATGAAGAAGCAGACGCTTCCAGAAGCCCTGGCTTTGCACTTGCAGCAGACGCCAAAAAAATCAATCCGGATGTAAAGGTAAGCTTTTTACGCTGGGAGATGCCTGCATGGGTAAAAGCCGCATGGGACAGCGACCGCACAGGCAAAGGTTACGAAGCCGTATACAAATGGTACAGTGAAACTATTTTTGACGCCTATGAAAAATACGGCTATATTGTGGATTATGTAGACCCGGATAAAAATGAAACCAGAGACCCGGACGAAGACTTTATCAAATGGTTCCGCAAACGGGTATCGGGCGAAACCAACTTCCCGTCTTATATGGATCAGGCGGCTAAAGATGCTTACCACGGCATCAAAATCATTGCCTCCGATGAAAATACGACATTAAACATCGTACCCAGTATGCGAAATGACAGCGAGCTTTACGATGCCGTAGACGCCATCGGCTTCCACTATTCTACCGGTACGCAGAGTTCTACGGAAGATTACCGGAATATGGCGGATAAGGACGACAAGGAAGTATGGTACAGTGAAGGCTGTGCAGTTTTCAGCTACACGGAATACCAGAAAAACAAGACGGATTCTTACGGCGGCGGCACCATCGGCGGTTATCAAAGCCCGCTTGCACTTGCGGATAACTTCATTGCAAGCTTTGTTTACTCCCGTAAGACCCACTATATTTTCCAGCCCGCCATCGGCTCCTTCTATGAAGGCGCACAGTACGACCACAAAGAGCTTTTAAGCGCAAGGGAACCCTGGGCGGGTTACATACACTACGATCCGGCAATTTATATGCTGCAGCATTTTACCAAATTCTCCAAAAACGGCTGGGAAAATAAAGACAACACGGCCGGAATCTGGCGCGTAATTGCAAATGCCAGCGGCAATACCTCCGGCAACCGCGGCGACCTGGGCCACCTGGTGAACGAAAGCGGAAATCCAAGCTATTTAACGCTTGCATCCCCGGATAAATCTGCTTTTTCCATTGTACTTGTAAACAACAGTAATAAAACGCTTCCCTATACCGTAAAAGCTCAGAATATGGATATTGCACAGGGAGCTGCACTGGAAATTTGGGAGACAAAAACAGACAGCTATATGCAGTACAAGGGAGAATCCGCTTATGTAAACGGCTGCTACGAGGTAGAAATTGAACCGTATTCTATGGTAACCTTAACCACCTTAGACTGCAATGAAACAGAATCGTATCAGGAGCGCCTTCCAGAAGAACGCGAAAAGACCGTTTTGGATACGGATAGTACCGGAGCAAAACAGGATACGACAGACCATACCCTCTATGCCGACGATTTTAACTACGCAGGATACGATGAAACCTATCTTGCCGGCAGAGGAAATGAACCGCGATATGCCGTAGACTTCACCGGAGCATGGGTGGTAGAAAACGGAAAGCTCAAGCAGCTTTTAAACCAGTCTGTCAGCGAATGGAATCCGAATGAGCCAAATACGGTGATTGGTGATTTCCGTTGGATGAACTACAAAGCAGGCGTAGATGTCACCGTCACAGGCGATGGCTATGCGGGCATTAACATCCGTCAGCAGACAGGCATGGGCTTTGAAGGAAGCGGCTATAGCCTGCGCATCACAAAGGACGGCAAATGGACGCTGAAAAAACGCGCCAATACTTTAGCAACCGGACAGGCAGATGTAAACACAGATGGAACCTACCGTCTGGAATTAGAAGGCCGCGGTGCATTTATCACCGCCTGGGTAGATGGAACTGCAGTCGCCGTCTACAACGACCCTGCTCCGGAATATTTCGGACGCATCCGGTTGGGATGCAATTGGGCCGAAACCACCTTTGACAACTTAAAGGCGGAAACATTAGAAGGCTATGAGCCTTATGCAACGAAACTCATTGACAATGCATCTGATGATGTGGCTTATACCGGAAACTGGAACATCATCGCAGGCGCGGGCGGCAGCAACAACGACTGGTATCGTTCCACCAGCACGACGTCACAGGCAAACGCCACATTCCATTTTGCGATAAATGGCGGCGGATTTGCACTGATTGGCGCAAATAACGGTTCTGCTGTCCTGGATATTGAAGCAGACGAAAAGAAAGTAGCGGAAAATGTCTCCGTACAGGCCAGCAGCCAGCACTGCGCATCCTATATCCAGTATGGCCTTGCCGATGGGGCGCATGACATTACCGTAACTGTAAAATCCGGCACATTTGTACTTGACGCTATTCATGTGCTGCCATATAACGAGGCAGACAACAGCGATCGTATCGTAAGCGTAGAACCTGTTTACGGCGCGGCATTTGAGGGCAGCGCTCCGCAGCTGCCGGATACGGTTCTCTGTACAAAACAAAGCGGTGAGCAGGTCGTAGAAGAAGTAACCTGGCAGACAGAAAATTTCCGTGGAAAAGCATACGAAACCACATTAGCAAGCGGAATTACCAATGACAGCGGTACTCCGGTCAGCGCCAAAGTGGAAGTCATTCCTGCCAAAGCAAATAAACTGGTATACTTTATTGACGCCAGCAGGGATGCCGGCAAGGAATCCCTTGCCTTTGATCTGATTGACTCCATAGCAGGAAATACCTTAAAGAACAAAGTCGCCGATCAGGAATACAATTCAGACTCCAAATGGGGCCGTACCGGAAATAACTTCCGTGAAAAAGGCACCTCAGGTTTGGATATTACCGATAAATACCAGACCGGCTGGTATAGCAGTTCCAAAACAGAATGGCTTACCTACCAGCTTTATCTGGAAGCCGGAGATTATGAACTGACCGCAGGTTTCTGCGAATGGTGGAACAACCGAAGCATGAAGATCTCCGTAAGCGGCGAAAGCATTGACAAAGTAACCTCACAGAACATTTCCATAAGCCAAAAAGGAGACAGTTCCAAAGGGTCCGTAACATTTACGGTAAAGGAAGACGGTATCGCTTTACTTGAAATCGAAAATGCTGCTGCAAACGGCGAAGCGCCTGTTTTAAGCTGGTTTGGCGTAGCTTCGTTAAAAGATGATTCCGCGATTGAAGAAAGTAAATCGAAACTGCAGCAAACCTTAAACAGCTATCGGGATTTAGACGCTGCTGTTTATACATCAGAAAGCTGGAAAATATTCGAAGCAGCCAAAAATGCAGCCGAAAATCTGCTTGCACTTACAGATGTAACGGCAGAAGAACTGGACGAAGCAGAACAAGCTCTAAGAAATGCTTTTGGTAAACTGGTAACAAAAGAATTTGCCGACGCACAAAATAGCCTGCGTGCAGAGATTGAAAAGTATAAAGATACAGATTCCTCGCTCTACACAGCAAACAGCTATCAAGTATTTGCCGATGCTCTGAAAAATGCACAGGATACGTTGGCAGACGAGAGTTCTGTCGTGGCAGACTTCAATTTGGCAAAAGCAGCTCTTACCGATGCATTCGGCAAACTGGTTACAATTGAGTTTGAAAATGCCAGAAATGAACTGCAGGCAGAAATTGAAAAGTATGCAGACATAAACGCTTCCATCTACACCGATGACAGCTACAGGATATTCGAAAGCGCCCTGCAGCATGCAAGGGACGTATTGGCAGACGAAATTTCTGCTGTGGCAGACTTCAATTCGGCAAAAGCAGCTCTTACCGATGCTTTTAACAAACTGGTTACAGTCGAGTTTGAAAATGCCAGAAATGAACTGCAGGCAGAAATTGAGAAATATGCAGATATAAACGCTTCCATCTACACCGATGACAGCTACAGAGTATTCGAAAAAGCGCTGCAGCACGCACAGAATGTATTGGCAGACGACAGTTCTGCTGTAGCAGACTTTACGAAAGCAAAAGCAGCGCTGACCGATGCTTTTGGCAAATTGGTTATAAAAGATCTTGCGGAGGCCAAAGACGCTCTGCGTGCAGAGATTGAAAAATATGCCGGTATAAACGCTTCACTTTATACGCCCGAAAGCTATCAGACGTTTGCAGACGCTCTGCAGCATGCAAAAAACGTACTGGCAGACGACAGCCTGACCGCTGCAGATTTTAATGCGGCAAAAGCAGCTCTTACCGATGCATTTAACAAGTTAGTTACAAAAGAGCTTGCAGCAGCCAGAAATGAACTGCGCGCAGAGATTGAAAAGCATAAAAATACAGACTCCGCGCCCTATACCGAAAACAGCTATCTGTCATTTGCAAACGCTCTGTCGCATGCTCAGGATGTATTAACAAAAGACAGCACAGCTGCGGAATTAAACGCTGCAAAAACAGCTCTTACCGAAGCATTCCGTAACTTAATTACAAAAACACTTGCAGAGGCCCAAAATAACCTTCGTAAAGAGCTTGAAAAATATGCAGATACAGATTCTTCCATTTACACAGCCGTCAGCTATCAGATATTCGCAAACGCCCTGCAGCATGCGAAGAACGTACTTGCCAAAAAAGACAGCACAGCCGAAGATTTAAATGCTGCAAAAGAGGCTGTAACAGCGGCTTTTGGAAAATTAGTAACAAACGCATATACCGATGCAAAAGCAGATCTGCTGGCAGAAATTAATAAATATCAGAGCCTGGATTTCTCCGGTTATACAGCTGAAAGCTATCAGATCGTTGCAGACGCACTGGCCGCGGCAATACGTGTTTTAAATGACAGCGCGTCCACACCAGAACAGCTCGCACAGGCCAAAGCAGCTTTGGCAAAAGCGTACGCCGGCTTAACAGTTTCCAAAACAGAGCCGCCAGTTACAACGACAAAGACCGCACTTACCGCGCCGACTGTAAAATCCGTAAAGAGCACGGCAGGAAAATCCGGTTCACAGGTTACAATCGTTTTAAATAAAGTTGCCAATGCCGATTCCTACACCGTATTCCGCAAAATCGGATCTAAAGTAACAAAGATCGGCGTTACAACAACAGGCACCATCGTTGATACCAAACCGGTTAGTGGAAAAAAAGCATCCTACTATGCAGTTGCCTCCTCCGGCGATACATTAAAATATACGGACAGTGTGGCAGGAGCTGCAAAGTCAATTACAATTGCAAGGGATACCACGAAAGTGACCGTAAAACGGTCCGGCAAAAAAGTCACCATTTCATATAAGAAAGTGAAAAATGCCAAAGGATATCTGATTTACCGTTCGACGAAGAAAAAAGGCGCTTATACAAAGCTGACCAAAAAGCCGGTTAAGAAGACTTCTTATACAGATAAGACAGCTAAATCCGGGAAAACTTACTATTATAAAGTAGTTGTTGTCGGCAAGAATACCACATACAGCGCAGGTAAAGTTTCGAAGAAAGTAAAGATAAAATAATCCATTAAAAATACCTGCGGGAAACGCCAAATCTGTTTCCCGCAGGTATTTTATTTATATTTCAACGCCCAGCCTCTGTTCTATTTCCCGAATCACAATTTCAATTGCCTGAATTCTGGCATAATACTTATTGTTTGACTGTACAACATACCATGGTGCATTTTCCGTCGAAGTCCGCGCAATCATTTCATCTATGGCTGCTTCATAGTCGTCCCATTTCTCCCGGTTACGCCAGTCTTCCTCCGTAATTTTCCACTCCTTACCCGGCGTATTCTGCCGTTGTGTAAATCTGGCAAGCTGTGTTTCTTTATCAATATGCACCCAGAACTTGATCACAACCGCGCCCCAATCCGACAGCACTTTTTCAAATTCATTAATTTCATTGTAAGCCCGTTTCCAGTCATTTTCCGAGCAAAACCCCTCTAAGCGCTCCACCATTACCCTTCCATACCAGCTCCGGTCAAAAATAGCGATATGTCCGTCCTTCGGGAGTCTGTGATAGAAGCGCCACAGATAATGTCTCGCCTTTTCATGCGGTTCCGGAGACGCAATCGGATGTACTTCAAAACCACGCGGATCTAAGGCGCCTGAAAGCCGTTTTATGTTCCCGCCTTTTCCGGCGGCATCCCATCCTTCATATGCAATGACTACCGGAATCCGCATCCGGTATATGCGATTATGCAGTTTTTTTAATTTTTTCTGCAGCTCTTTTAAACGTACCTTGTATTCTTCCTTTGTCATTTCCTGATCCAGCGGAATTTTCGCAAGCGGCTGCATTTTTAACAGCGGATAATCTTTATGCAAAATTTCAGGAAGAATCCGCTCGTTTTCTACAGCCTGGTTAATCTGGTTTGTCAAAACGTGAAGCGCCTGCAGCAACGCCTGTCTTTTGTCGACAGCATCTACAATATTCCACGGTACATAACCGGTATTGGTCGCTTCCAAAATCCGATCGTAGATTTCCTCGTATTTTTTCCGTTTTTTCACTTGCATATGATCTTTGTCCGCTACGCGCCATTTGGTATCTTTTTTTTGGGAAAGCTTGCCAAGCCTGCGCTTTTGCTCTTCTTTCGGGATTTGCAGAAACAGCTTTACAACCAAATATCCATTGTCCTTTAACTGACGGTCAAACGTACGGATCTGCTGTATCCGCTGTTCCAAAACCTCATCATCAATCTCCTCTGCCAAAACCGCATCTGTAAGCTCATCCACCCAGCCGGAATCCAGAAACACAAACTTGCCTGCTTCCGGTATCTGTTCCATATACCTCCACAAAAACGGTTTCCTCTTCTCCTTTTCAACCGGCACGTCCATATTGATAACTGTAAAAAACCTCGGATCGAGTTCTTTGATCAGATTTCCGATTAATGTGCCTTTCCCGGCAGCGCCCCAGCCTTCAATCAGGACTAAGACAGGGAGCTTATGCTCCTTGATTAACTGCTGCTGATGCACAAGCTCCTCCCGTTTTTGCTTAACCAGCGCCTTGATTTCCTCCTGCGGCATCTGATATCTGCGGATTTCATAATTTTTCAACATACTTACCCCACCTTTCCTTTGTAATATACTCCTGGAATTTCTTCCATTATGCTATCTCATCGCTTCTCCTAGAAAATGATAATTGTCATTTACAAGATCACTTTGAATATTATTCGTTAAAATAGCAATGCCTTCATAACCTTCCAGAGAAAACAAAGCGGTCCCTTCTTCGGGCAGCTGATACCGTTCTCCATCCCATACCAGCAGGCGATACTGCTGCTCTGAAGGAATCAGTGAAATATCAAGCTCTCCCGCGCCGTTTTCCCCGTTTCCATCCTGTGCGTCTGAGCCGGTTGTTCCTTCGCTGGTATCTGCAGCTTCTGCCCCGGATGTACCTACACCTGTACCGCCATTTCCGGTATCCGTTCCGGGCGTCCCTTCGCCTTCCTCTGTAATATCCGTTCCGGTAACGCCGGACATCGTCGTATCTTCATTTGGTTCCGCTTCATTTCCGGTACCGCCGCCAACCGTATCCATGCCGGAGCCTTCCGTACCCATCACAAGATTGGTATTCTCCGGAATAATCAAATCCCGATATCCTCCTGTCATATGACTGCTGATATAAATCGGTGTGCCAACCTGCTTAAAAGCCTGCCGAACGGCGCCTTCAC
Source organism: Eubacterium sp. (assembly GCA_022794015.1). GTDB lineage: Bacteria > Bacillota > Clostridia > Lachnospirales > Lachnospiraceae > Roseburia_B. Next base: position 20,205 of record JAAWDZ010000018.1, read on the forward strand.
TGGTGTCTTCGCTTTCTGCATCCATCCAAAGCAGCACGTTTCCTTTAATCCCCTCTACATCCTGCCCTAAAACAAGAGCCAGAATCTCATCCTCACTGTCTCCGTTTAAATCTACATAATTATAATAATAACGCACATTTGCATATTCTTCTTCCGGCACATTACAATACGCCGTAATCACCTGTTCTAACCGTTCATGCGCTGACGTTTCCGCAAGCTGCCCGTCAAAGCTTTCCGGAATTTCCACTGCATTGCCAAGCTGAAGCTGACTGCTGCCGTTCTCCGTCCCCATTGCAGATTCTGTCCCTGTATTGTCTACCGCGCCTTCTGTGTCTGTCATTCCTGTATTATTATCTTTCGAAATATCCGCACCCCCGCGTCCGCAGCCTGCCAAAGCTGATGCAAGCATCGCCGTAGTCAGTGCAAGTGCAACTGCCTGTCTTTTCATAGCCAAAAATCTCCTTCATATAAATTGTTTATTTTTGCTATTATGTTCCAAAAACGGGGGTTTTATTCAGTATAGCATATTTGTTGCACAAATTGGAGGTTTTCTATATAATAGTGGGGAGACAGATTAGAACATCGTTACTGTTCATTCCGTATCCCGTAACACGCTTCGCGAAACAGCAGCTTGTGAACAGTAACAGAGCGCCCTTCGTCGCCGTGCGGCAAAATACACGGCACAGGTGTGAAAAATAACTGGAAGTTTTATAAAAGGAGGACTTTATGAACAAAAAAGATATTTCTGAGTTAAAACGCCGGCTAAAAAAGGAATCCTGTACGATTACCCGTATGTGCGGATGTTATGTCGATAGCGAGCGTAATCGCGTGGTAAAGCTTGGCGAGACGTTTCTGAATTTAGATGAAGATGAATTTTATAAATACCTGGAAATTGCAAAAAAGACTCTTTCCGGTACGATCGGAAACAACCTGTTGGAATTGGAATTTCCGATGGAGGAAGAGGCTACCGGAGGCAGACAGCAGTTTTTGATGGCGCTGCGGGCCAGTGAGCTGAAAAATGACGAGCTGTTAGAGCGGTTTTATGATCTGATTATAGATAATTATGACTATGCGGGCAATTATCTGATTCTGATTTTCCATGACGCTTATGATGTGATTATGAAAACACATGATAACAATAAACTGGACGAGTCTGAAGAAGTTTATGAATACCTGATTTGCGCCGTCTGTCCTGTCAGTTTAAGTAAACCGGGGCTTGGTTACCGGGCAAATGAAAACCGCATCGGCCCACGTGTACGCGACTGGGTAGTCGGCCTGCCGGAAAGCGGTTTTATCTTTCCTGCTTTTACAGACAGAAGCGCAGATATCCATGCTGTTATGACTTACCACAAGAATGTCAAAGAGCCGCATACGGAACTAATGGAGGATATATTGGGCTGTACTGCTCGCCGTACCGCGACAGAACAGAAAATCGCTTTCGAATCCATTGTCAAAAAAGCTTTCGGCGGCGACGAAGATACTTCCCAGGAGGTCTTTTACGATATCCAGCAGGGCCTTTCGGATATGGCAAACGAAGCCGGCGACAAAGCAGATGAAGAAGAACCGGTGCGCCTCACATCCAAACACGTTGGAGAAATTATGGCAGAGTCGAACGTACCGGAGAATGCTGCTGCCATGATTGAAAATTCCTATCAGAAAGAATTTGAAGAGGAAGCGCCGTTTCTGGAAAATCTGATCGATACCAAAGCAGTAGAAGCCGGCAGTAAGCTGCGCCAGAACAAGGAGCTGGTTCAGAAGGTTGCTTCTTTACAACAGCAGTTAGAAGACACCCGTATGCTGCTGCCCGCATCCGAAGCAGATGATGCAGATCCTGGGAATATCAAAACATATGATGTGATCCTGCGCGTAAAACCGGAAAAAGCCTCCCAGATCAAATCGCAGTATATCGGCGGACAGAAATGCCTGGTTATTCCGATGGAGGAAAATGAACATGCCGCCATCAACGGAGTCAATACAACGGTCTGATTTTTATAAACTTTTACAAACGAATGGCTCATTTTGGGAAATGAGCCATTCGCTTTTTTCTTATTCTAAAATCATCTGTACACAGCCGTACATTCCGGCATCATTGCCTAACGTAGCCAGTTCAAAATGTGCATCCCGGCATGCGTGAAACGTTTTCTCATTAAAATACTTTTTCACACGATCTGTAATAATGCTGCCCGCTTTCGACACGCCTCCGCCAATAACAAAAACCTCCGGATTCACAACGCACGCAATATTCGCAAGCGCCGCTCCCAAAATCTCCGTCATATTCTCCACGATACTATCCGCTACAGCGTCGCCTGCTTTTGCAGCGTCAAAGATATCTTTCGCCGTCAGAGGATTCATGTCGCGCAGCGAAGTTTTCTTCGTCGTCTGTTCCAGCTTCTGCTTCGCCATACGTACAATTCCGGTCGCAGATGCATACTGCTCCAGACATCCCTTTCTGCCGCAGTTACAGCTCTCGGTTTCCTCTTCGCGGATAGTCACATGGCCGATTTCACCGCCAGCTCCCTTGCTCCCCGTCACGATTTTGCCGTCTACAATTACGCCGCCGCCTACGCCAGTCCCAAGCGTAACCATAACCACGTCCTTCTGGCCCTTCGCACCGCCCTGCCACATTTCGCCCAGCGCGGCCACATTGGCATCATTGCCGACCTTTACATAAAAGCCTGTCCGCTCTGTCATATCCTTTGCAACGTTGATGACGTCCCAGCCCAGATTAACGCAGCGCATTACGACGCCCTCCGAGGTTACCGGCCCCGGCACGCCGATTCCAATTCCCTGGATATCCGTCTTGGAAATCTCGCGCTCTACCATCTTTGTCGCGATAGAAGCAGCCACATCCGGAAGGATATTCTCTCCGTCGTTCTCCTTCCTCGTTGGAATTTCCCATTTCTCCATCAATACCCCTGTCATTTCAAACAGGCCGATTTTGCAGGTAGTTCCCCCGATGTCTACACCAAATCCGTATTTCTTCATTCTTATCTTCTCCTTATCCTTATTTTTAATCTATATTCAGTATAGAAAAATTTTCGACGGCTGTCAATCCAAAGATTCCTCCTCCGGCCCCAGTGCATCCTGGCGGATTTTCTGATATAAATCCATCTCCATATAAGGCAGAAACTCTGCCGGTGTAAGTCCCTGATGGCAGTTTTCCATAAATGTGTGCCAAATCTGTCCCGGATACGACGAACCAGTCAATCCTGGCAATTCTGCAGGCATATCATATCCTACCCATATACCTGTTGTATAATAACGCGTATACCCCGCAAACCAGCCGTCCTTATTGTCATTCGTTGTTCCGGTCTTTCCGGCTGCTGGTATTCCTTCCAGCGCAAGTCCGGCTCCTGTTCCTTCTGTAATAGCCGTGACCAGCATATCTGTTACCATACGCGCCGCCGTTGTCTTATAAACTTTTTCCTCTTCCTGTACGGTAGAAAGAATTTCCCGGTCATCCGCATCCGTAATCCGCATAATACAGGTCGGCATCCGATAATCGCCGTCATTTTCCAAAGTGGCATAGGCCGCTGTCATTTCTACCGGAGATACTCCGTCTGTCAGGCCGCCCAATGATGACGTCAGCCGCTCATCCTCCTGTGAAATCCTGGCAAAATTCATGGCCTTTAAATAGGAAAGCCCCAGTTTAGGCGTAAGCTCTTCAAACAGCTGCCATGCAACCGTATTTTTCGACTTGGCCAGCGCCGTGCGCAGCGTCATCTCTCCGCTGTAAGTACCGTCTGCATTCGACGGCCCGTTTTCAATATACTGATCGTTTACAATAGAATCCGGCGTATAATTCCGCTCCACCGCCGGTGCATATACGATCAACGGTTTCACTGCGCTTCCCGGCTGTCTGTAGCTCTGATAGGCCCGGTTTAACGTATATCCGGCAAAGTCCTGGCTTCTGCCGCCGACAATCGCCCGTACATAGCCCGTTTCATTTTCAATACAGACGCCGGCGCTTTGCAGCTTGTAAACGCCCTCTTCGTTTACTTCTGTAAAATCTGAAAGCTGTTCGTCAATCGCCTGCTGCAGCATGGACTGCATTGCGAGGTCAATCGAAGTATAAATACGATATCCTGCCGTATACAGCTTTTTCTGGAATTCGGCATACATTTCATTATAGCGTTCAGAATATGCCTCCTTCTCCTCTTCTGTTTTGAACTCTGTCTGAAACCGAAAGCCTTCCTGTTCCATTAAAAGGCGGATCGCACAGTAATACGTGTAGGTTTCCACATAGTTATTCTTCTCATGTTCCGGCCGGTTTAATGTAATTTCCTCTGCTTTGGCCATCAGATATGCGCTCTCGGAAATCTGCCCGTCTTCAAACATATTCTGCAGAATACGATCCCGTCTTCCAACCGTTTCTTCCATATTTTTAAGCGGATCATACAGCGTCGGGTTATTGGGAATCGCACACAAAAATGCAATCTGAGACAAATCCAGTTCCTGTACTTCCAAATTGAAATAACCCATGCTCGCCGCCTGAATCCCATAATAACCATTGCCAAAATAAATATTATTCAGATAAAATTCCAGAATCTGCGTTTTACTGTATTTTTTCTCCAGCTCTGTTGCAATAAACATTTCTTCTACTTTCCGCTGCCATGTTTTATCCTGCGTCAAAAAAATATTTCTTGCAAGCTGCTGTGTAATCGTACTTCCTCCCTGTGTTACCTTCCCGTTTTCAAGCATTGCCTTTGCCGCACGGATAATCGCTTTATAATCTATCCCGCTGTGCTGATAAAATTTTTTATCTTCGATACTTACAATCGCTGCGCATGCATCCAGCGGAATCTGATCATAATTTAGATAGTAGACATCTTTTTCGCCTTTCAGCGTGGATATGGTATTTCTGTTTTTATCGTAAACTACGCTTGTCTGGGACGCGCAGAATGTTGCAGGCGTTGATTCACGCACGTACTTTACCGCCTCGGCTTTCATCTTCTGCACCTGCGTAGCATAACCGCCATAATAATAATAGCCAAGCCCTGCAACAACCAGAATCATCAATAAAAACTGTAATTTTACAAAAAACCAGAACAAACGGTATTTTTTCTTTTTCTTCTTTTTTTGTTTCATGTCGCTCCTCTGCAGATTATTGTAAATTTCTCCGATTATTTTACACGTTTTAGCAGAATAACGCAACTGCAAGAATCAGAGATTTCAAGGTATAAAATTCCTTTGCTTACAGATAATATTACCATACATTAGAAAATAAACGGAGGAATTTTTCATATGAAAGCAACAGGAATTGTGCGCAGAATAGACGATTTGGGAAGAGTAGTAGTGCCAAAAGAAATCCGCAGGACTTTAAGAATCCGGGAAGGCGATCCTTTAGAAATATTTACGGACCGTCAGGGAGAAATCATACTGAAAAAATATTCCCCCATCGGTGAGCTCAGCCAGTTTGCAGGCCAATATGCAGAAAGTCTCTCACAGACTACCGGCAATTTAGTCTGCATCACCGACCGCGATCATGTCGTCGCCGTGGCAGGAAACGGCAAAAAAGAATTTGACGGCAAGCCGCTAAGCAAACAGATGGAAGGTATTATAGAAAACCGGGAGGATTTTGTTGCAAACAAAGATGACGCTTCTTTTGTAAAAATTACATTAGACGACACTGGCGAACAGTGCTCCCAGGCCGTTGCGACTATCATCTGTCAAGGCGACGCCATCGGCGCAGTCGTCATTTCTGACAAAAACGACAAACACCCCATGGGGGATACGGAACATAAACTGGCCATCACGGCAGCAGGATTTCTGGGAAGGCAGATGGAACAGTAAAAAGAAAAACTCATGCCAGCGATTTTATTTCACCGGCATGGGTTTTTACATTTCATATCTGATATTCATTCTATTTGTCGTGGATCTCACTATGCAGCTCCTGCAAAGATTTCAGTTCACTGTCTTGATGCGACTTCACATAGTGGATTCCTTCTGCTGTCGCTTTTGCCGCCGCAAGCGTGGTCAGATATGGAATCCGGTTCTTAATCGCAGATTTTCTCAGATAGCTGTCGTCAAACACCGCATCCTTGCCGGCCGGTGAATTGATGATCAGCTGAATATCTCCATTCGTCATCAGATCTACAATATTCGGGCGGCCTTCATAAATTTTATTGACCCGTGTTACCGGAATACCTGCCTCCATAATCAAATCATACGTTCCGCCTGTTGCTATAATCCGAAAACCGTCTTCATAAAGACTTCTTGCCACTTCTTCGACTTCACTCTTATCTTTGTCACTTACGGAAATCAGTACCGTACCCTCTAACGGCAGCTTTGACTGACAAGCCTCCTGCGCCTTGTAAAACGCTTCTCCATAAGATACGGACAATCCAAGCACCTCTCCGGTAGAACGCATTTCCGGTCCCAGAACCGGATCTACCTCCGGAAACATATTAAATGGGAATACCGCTTCCTTAACGCCATAGTTTGGAATTACCTGCTCTTTTAATTCCAAAATCGGCGATGGACGCCCGGTCAGCTCCGATGTAATAATTTCTGTTGCCAACGGCACCATACGGATATTGCATACCTTCGATACCAACGGCACGGTACGGGAAGCGCGCGGATTTGCCTCTAATACATAAACCCTGCCATTTTCAATCGCATACTGCATATTCATCAGGCCCTTGACATGCATCTCTTCCGCAATCTTCCTGGTGTACTCCTGAATCGTCGCCACATTTTCTTCGGAAATATGGACAGACGGAATGATGCAGGCCGAGTCGCCGGAGTGAATCCCCGCCAGCTCAATATGCTCCATCACCGCGGGCACAAACGCATGCGTGCCGTCGCTGATGGCGTCCGCCTCACATTCGAGCGCGTGATTTAAGAAACGGTCGATTAAAATCGGACGATCCGGTGTAACGCCAACTGCTGCATTCATGTATTCTGCCATGCTCTCGTCATCATAAACCACTTCCATGCCCCGTCCGCCCAGTACATAAGACGGGCGCACCATAACCGGATAACCAATCTTATTTGCTATGGCAACGGCACTTTCTACCGTCGTCGCCATACCTGATTCCGGCATCGGAATTTCCAGTTTTTCCATCATTGCGCGAAACAGATCCCGATCCTCCGCAAGATCGATTACAGACGGAGAAGTACCTAAAATCTTCACGCCGTTCTGTTCCAGCTCGGATGCCAGATTCAGCGGCGTCTGACCGCCAAACTGCGCAATTACGCCCAACGGCTTTTCTTTATTGTAAATACTCAAAACATCTTCTAAGGTCAACGGCTCAAAATAGAGCTTGTCAGAGGTATCATAATCCGTTGATACGGTTTCCGGATTGCAGTTTACGATAATCGTTTCAAAGCCCAGCTTCTTTAATGCCATAGATGCATGAACACAACAATAATCAAACTCGATTCCCTGCCCAATCCGGTTTGGACCGCCGCCCAGAATCATAATTTTGGGCTTGTCCGTATTCACCGGATTTTTGTCCGGCGCGTTATAGGTGGAATAATAATAAGCGCTGTCTTTTGTTCCACTGACATGTACGCCTTCCCATGCCTCTTCTATACCAAGTGCAATCCGCCTGTTTCGAATATCTGCTTCCGGAATTTCTAAAATCTGACTTAAATATTTATCGGAAAAGCCGTTCTTCTTAGCAGAAATCAACTGTTCATCCGAAGGCAGACTGCCTTTGTGCACAAGCAGCGCCTCTTCTTCCTCGACCAACTCTTTCATCTGTTCTATAAAATATACTTTGACCTTTGTAGCCTGGAAAATTTCATCTACCGTCGCTCCCTTGCGCAGCGCTTCGTACATCTGGAAATGACGCTCGCTTGAGGCCGTCTTTAAGCGGTGCAGAAGCTCCTCCTTGCTTAAGGAATCAAAATCCTTCACATGTCCCAGGCCATAACGACCGGTTTCCAGGGAACGAATAGCTTTCTGAAACGCTTCCTTATAGGTCTTGCCGATACTCATTACTTCGCCTACGGCGCGCATCTGCGTACCAAGCTGATCCTGTACGCCCTTAAACTTTTCAAATGCCCAGCGGGCAAATTTAATCACTACATACTCTCCGTCCGGCACGTATTTGTCCAGTGTGCCATATTTGCCGCAGGGGATATCCTTCAAAGTAAGTCCTGCCGCCAGCATCGCGGAAACCAGTGCAATCGGAAATCCGGTCGCTTTTGAAGCAAGTGCGGAGGAACGCGACGTACGCGGATTAATTTCTATGACAATAATACGGTCTGATACCGGATCATGCGCAAACTGCACATTTGTCCCGCCAATCACCTGTACGGATTCTACAATTTTATATGCCTGCTCCTGCAGACGCTTCTGACATTCCTCTGAAATCGTAAGCATCGGAGCAGAGCAGAACGAATCTCCGGTATGCACGCCCAGTGGATCGATGTTTTCAATAAAACATACTGTAATGATATTGTTGTCTGCGTCACGTACGACCTCAAGCTCAAGTTCTTCCCAGCCCAATACCGATTCCTCTACCAGAACCTGCCCGACCAGGCTCGCCTGCAGTCCCCTTGTACAGACAGTCTTTAATTCTTCTTTATTGTAAACCAGACCGCCGCCGGCGCCGCCCATTGTATAGGCGGGACGCAGCACAACCGGATACCCCAGTTTATCCGCAATGGCTAGTGCCTCATCTACCGAATATGCTACCTCGCTGCGTGCCATTTCAATGCCCAGTCTATCCATCGTATGCTTAAATTCAATACGATCCTCGCCGCGTTCAATAGCATCTACCTGCACGCCGATTACCTGCACACTGTATTTATCCAATACACCTGCTTTATTCAGCTCTGCACATAAATTCAGCCCGGACTGCCCGCCCAGATTCGGCAAAAGGGCATCCGGACGTTCCTTTGCAATTATCTGTTCCAACCGTTCTACATTTAACGGTTCAATATAGGTCACATCTGCAGTCTCCGGATCTGTCATAATGGTCGCCGGATTGGAATTGACCAGCACAATTTCATAGCCCAGTTTCTTCAGCGCTTTGCATGCCTGGGTTCCCGAATAATCAAATTCACAGGCTTGCCCGATGATAATCGGACCGGAACCTATAATTAAAACTTTGTTGATATCAGCTCTCTTTGGCACTCGTATACCTCCATCTGTTTGATTAACCATCGCTTACTGTGGAATATTTTACATGATAGATGGACGGCTGTCAATTTCAGCTTTTTAAAATTCCTGCCACAATTTCTGCGGATAAATACCTCTTGCTTTAAAATCCGCAATTGCACGCTGCACCATGTCCTTATCTTCCTTATAGGTTACCCCATACCAGCGATCCTGTGACTTAGGCACCGTAACAAGCGCTTTTTCTTCCTGCATCAGTTCCTGTACTGCCGACGGCAGGAAAAATTCGCATTTCAGAGGATTCTCTTTCAGATTCTTCTGTAAAAACACCGGGAATCGCTTTTTCAGCTCATTTATCATATTCTGTTCAAATCCCCACATATTCATAGATACTATGCTGCCTTTTGGAATTGTAATCCAGTTCTTGCCTTCATCTTCCGTGTATGCCGTCTCATTCCCGCGCTTTTCAATATGGGTACGCTCATGAATCTCCTGTAAATACCCATTTTCATCTATTGTGCAGACACCTCTTGCCACATGCCCGTTTTCCGTCAATGTATTCTCCAGAATATATCCTACCATAGCATATTGATACACATCTGCTTCCTTTGGCGTGCTCAGATAATTATAAATGATCTGAAACGCATGCCGTCCATAAAAATCATCCGCATTAATCACTGCAAACGGCCCGCTTATCCTGTCCCTGCAGCTTAGTATCGCATGTCCTGTACCAAATGGTTTTTCTCTGCCCTCCGGCACGGTAAACCCCTCCGGCAGATCAGAAAGCTTCTGAAATGCATATTCGACCTCCATATGCTTTGCCATCCGGTTTCCAACACATTCTTTAAAAATAGCTTCATTCTCTTCCTTGATGATAAATATCACCTTTTCAAATCCTGCCTGCATTGCGTCATATACTGAAAAATCCAGGATTACATGCCCCTCGTTATCCATCGGATCCATCTGCTTTAAGCCGCCGTAACGGCTTCCCATGCCTGCAGCCATAACCACTAGTACCGGTTTTTCCATAAATCGTTCCCTCCACTTTTCATATATGAATCATACTGATCCTGCGGGTTCAAACAGCGCCGCATTATTTATCAATTTCCCGCATCAGGTTAATCATCTCGATCGCACCTGTAGCACATTCAAATCCCTTGTTGCCGGCCTTGCTGCCCGCACGCTCAATTGCCTGCTCAATGTTATCCGTTGTAAGCACGCCAAACATCACGGGAATCCCTGCCTGCAAAGATACCTGTGCAATACCTTTGGAGACTTCGCTGCACACATAATCGTAATGTGACGTTGCTCCCCGGATGACTGCGCCCAGGCAGATCACTGCGTCATATTTGCCGCTTTTGGCCATCTTCTGTGCAATCAACGGGATTTCAAACGCACCCGGCACCCACGCCACATCAATCTTATCCTCATCCACATCATGTCTCTTTAAGCCGTCAATAGCGCCTCCCAAAAGCTTTGAAGTAATAAAATCATTAAACCTTGCCACAACGATTCCTACCTGAATATCTTTTGCTACTACATTTCCTTCTAATACATGCATATTTTTCTCTCCTTTTCTTTTTGATTGTTTCTTAAATTTTTCGCTGTACTGTTTTTCAAATTCTTATTTATTATCATAATCCAGCATATGTCCCATTTTCTTTTGCTTTGTGCGCATATAAAATGCATCGAACGGGGTCAGCTCCATCTGTATCGGAACACGCTTTTCTATGCTCAGCCCAAACTCTGACAATCCCTCTATTTTCTGCGGGTTATTGGTCAGAAGGCGAAGGCTCTTTGCTCCCAAATCGCGCAGAATCTGCGCGCCAATGTAATATTCCCGCAAATCATCCCCAAAACCAAGGGCCAGGTTTGCCTCTACGGTGTCCATACCCTGATCCTGCAGCTCATATGCCCGCAGCTTGTTGATCAGGCCAATCCCGCGTCCCTCCTGGCGCAGATACAGTAAAATCCCACGTCCTTCTTCTTCAATCTGACGCATGGCAGCCTTAAGCTGCTGCCCGCAGTCGCATTTCATGGAGCCAAACGCATCCCCGGTCAGACATTCAGAATGTACGCGGCACAAAACACTCTGTCCGTCTGCAATATCCCCCTTTACCAACGCCACATGATGTTCCCCGTTTAACTTGTTTACATACCCATGTGCAATAAATTTGCCAAATCGCGTCGGCATCTGCGTCACGGCGACCTTTTCTACCAATTTTTCGTGCACTTTACGATATTCCTTTAAGGACTGGATGGTTAGCATTTTTATCTGGAATTTTTCCGCCAGAGCCATCAATTCCGGCGTACGCATCATCGTACCATCGTCGCGCATGATTTCACAGCACAACCCGCACTCTTTTAAGCCTGCCAGACGCATCAGATCTACCGTAGCTTCGGTATGGCCTTCCCGCTCTAATACCCCATTTTTCTTCGCAAGCAGCGGAAACATGTGGCCCGGCCTGCGGAAATCCTCCGGCCTGGCATTGTCTGCTACGCACTTTCTGGCCGTTATGCCGCGTTCCTCTGCCGAAATTCCGGTCGTAGTTTCCGCAGCGTCTATAGATACCGTAAATGCCGTTTCATGATTATCGGTGTTGTGAGATACCATCTGAGGCAGCATGAGCTTTTCCACCAGCGTCTGCCCCATAGGCATACAGATTAGCCCTTTCCCGTGAACTGCCATAAAGTTCACGTTTTCTGTTGTGGCAAATTCCGCCGCACAGATAAAATCGCCCTCGTTTTCCCGATCCTCGTCGTCGGTGACCAGTATTATTTTCCCGTCGCGAAGATCGTTTAGCGCTTCTTCTACTGAACTGAATGTATACATAATTTCCTCCTTGCTTCCCATTCTTTTGGGATCTTCCAAGCTATTAAAACCCTGCCCGAAGCAGGAATTCTTTCGTAAGGCCGGATTCTGCCGGACACTTGCCCGTTACTTTCCCTTCGTCAAATAACAGCAGACGCTCTACATATTTCCCAATCACGTCATTTTCCAGATTGACAATTGCCCCCTGTTTTTTTTGTGCCAGCGTCGTCTGGCTCAATGTATGCGGAATGACGGATACCTCAAAATGTTCTGTCTGCACAGTTGTCACCGTAAGACTGATGCCGTCAATTGCAATGGAACCTTTTTCTACAACTCCGCGCAAAATGTCTGGTGAAGCAGCAATCAGATATCGGACTGCGTTGCCTTCTCTGGTTATTTTTTCAATTGCTCCCGTACCGTCAATATGGCCGGAAACGATATGGCCGCCAAATCTGCCGTCCGCTGCCATGGCTCGTTCCAGATTGGCGCTGCCGCCGCATTTTAACTGCCCCAAAGAACTCCGCGACAGCGTTTCCGGCATTACGTCAGCTGTAAAATCCCTGCTGCCTAGCGCAGTTACGGTCAGACATACGCCATTGACTGCGATGCTGTCCCCAACCTTTGTCCCTTCCAGAACCTTTTTCGCCTGAATTTGAATTTTGGCAGATGTGCCTGCGCGTTCTATCCGCAAAATCTTGCCCATCTCTTCTATAATTCCCGTAAACATGATTTCACCTTCCATTCTACAAGAATATCCTCTCCAATTTGCCGTATTTTAGGGCTGTCTAACATAAATGCCTGGTCCGGCAATGCAACTCCCGCTCCGGCCACCGGAGTTTTCGCATCCCTGCCGCCAAACATTTTCGGCGCAATATATGTCAAAACCGCCTGCACAATACCGCTTTTTAAGGCGCTGTAATTCAGCTCCGCTCCGCCCTCCAGCAGAATACTGTCAATCCCGCGCCTGCCCAGTTTTTGCATAAGACAGTTCAAATCTATATGCTCCCCACTAAGAGGGACGTTACATATCTGACAGCCCATATTTTGATATGCTTCGGTTTTTTCTCCGTCTGTCTCTGCAGTTGCTATGATTGTCGGAATTTCCCTGGCCGTCTGCACTGCCTCGGAAGTAAGCGGCGTCCTAAGATGCGTGTCGCAGATAATGCGTATCGGATTTTTCTTTCCTTCCAGCCTGCAGGTCAGCCTGGGATTGTCTGCAAGCACCGTCCCAACGCCCGCCATAATTCCCATATATCTATGGCGGCTCATCTGCACCTGTTCTCTGGCCGCCTCTCCGGTAATCCATTTGGAAGCGCCTGTACAGGTTGCGATTTTTCCGTCAGCAGTCATTGCGTATTTCATCACGACATACGGGGTTTTATGCCTGATATAATGGAAAAAAACCTGATTCAAATCCAGACATTCCTGTTCGCAGATACCTGTTACTACTTCTATCCCGTGCTGTCTTAACAATTCCGCACCCTTTCCCGCTACCAAAGGATTGGGATCCATTGAACCAATATAGACCTTTTGTATCCCGCTTTCCATGATTATCTCTGTACAGGGCGGCGTTTTTCCGTAGTGGCAGCATGGTTCTAATGTAACATAAAGCTCTGCTCCATGCATATCTTCCTTGCAGTTTAAAATAGCATTTCGTTCTGCATGGTATTCCCCGCATTTATGATGATAGTCTTTACTGATGATGCGTCCCTGTTTTACAATAACTGCTCCTACCATCGGATTTGGATTTACAAATCCTTCCCCCTTTTTTGCTTCCTCTATTGCCTCCTTCATATAATAAGTCAGATCCACTCCGGCACCTCCTTTTTATTTCGTACTATAACAAAAGCCCGGATATCCGCGCCTTCCGGCAGCTTCCGGGCTTTTCCATACCGTCTGAAAAAGCTCTGAAATAGTATCCCTATTCCAGAGCCTTCCATGCAATCTCATTGATCCAAAATGATATGATATCTTCTTTCATCCAGACTGTACTGTCGGCTTCGGAATTCTGGCCTGTCAGAAGTTCTGCTCTGACAGAAGTCACCGAATCATGCCTTGCGGCTCGTGGGCTATACCACCGGTAGGGAATTCTCTGTAAAAAGTCACCCTGCCCTGAAGATTATTATTTACTTTTTAACTGTGTTTACTCTACCACAATGTATTGGATATGTCAAACAGGATTTTTTATTTTGGAGCTAGGAATAAATGAGGTATCTGCCTCTTTTGCCGTGTGATACTCTCCCGAAGACATTCCGGTCTGTTTCTTAAATACGCGGATAAAACATCTGGTATCACGGTATCCACACATTCCGCCGACATCTCCAGCGCTGTTTCCCCAACTCCCATGTCCTCCATCATCGCCCCGCTTTCTATCCTGAATAATACCCTTTTATTATACCAGATAATCCGGAAATGGAAAGCGGGACAGTGTTTATTTCACCTGTACCGTTACAGATTTCTTTTTCTTGTTACAGGTAACGGTGATTTTGGTTTTGCCTTTTTTCAGTCCTTTTACAACTCCTTTTTTGCTGACCCTGGCAATCTTTTTATTTGCTGATTTATAAGTTACCTTTGCACCGTTTTGGTTCTTTATTGTAACGCCCAAACGAACCGATTTTCCTTTTTTCACCGTATATTTCTTTTTGTCAAACCGGATCACAGTCTTTTTAGCAGATGATGCGGACAGCTTTTTTTGCGCCTCCTCTAAGGCCTGCTGCGTCCTCTTTAACGCTTCCTGCGCCTCCCTTGCTTCCTGTTCTGCTTTTAACCTTGCTTCCTGCGCTTCTTTTGCGGCCTTTGCTTCCTGTTCTGCCTTCTCTTTTGCGGCTTTTGCTTCCTGTTCTGCTTTTTTCTGCGCTTCTTCTGCTTCGTTTTGCTTCTTTAATGCCTCTGCAAGCTCTTCCTGCAGGGATGCAGCCTGTTTTTGCAGTTCCGCAATCTTATTTTGTGCCTCCGCCAGCTCGCGTTCTACAGCGGCTTTTGCGCGCAGCGCCTCTGCCAGCTTTTCCTCTGCTTCTAATGCAAGAGCAAGCGCCTGTGCTACCGTTTCCTGTGCCTCTGATACTTCCTTTTGCGCAATGGCAATTTTCTGGGCAGCGTCCTCCTTTGCGTCCTCCGCCTCTTGAATGGCCTCTTCTAGTTTCTGGTTTGCCTCCTTTAGCTTTTCTCTGGCATCCGCCAGCTCTTTCTGGGCGGCATCTTTTTCCTTCCGGGCTTTTTCAATTTCCTCTAATGCGCCCAAAAGCTCTGTTTCTTTGCGTTCCAGTTCTTTTTTCGTGTCTTCCAGCTCTTTTTTGAGTTCCTCCATTTCGGCTTCCGGGTCAAGCAGGCGGACTGTATAGGATTCGGTCTTTAACCCGTCTTCTGACACGACGATAAATTTTGCTTCGCCGTATGTGTTTATTGCCGGGATTAGCGTTACAGATGCGTTGCTGTCCGCCGACATGACAAACTTAGGCATGTTGCCGCCTGTGGTTTGATAGGTATAGTTGTATTTGCCCGCTTCAAACCCTTCCAGCGGTTTGCCGTCTGCCGTAAGCTCTGACACGGTGAAATCGCTGTTGGCCGCCGCCAGCTTTCCGTATGCATAAAACTCCCGGAGCGCCATATAATACTGGCCACCCGGCGTTCCGTGGTTTACTGTTACACGGATGGCAGGCACCTCGATCATATCGAAGGTCAGCACGTTCTCGCCGTATTTGTACTGATCCGGCTCTTTCAGGTTTGTCACTTCGCTCCAGTTATCCGGGTTATTGAACGGGTGGTTTGCCATTGAGGCATCGTCAAAGTTTGCTACGCTTTTAGGCACATCCTCCAATGTAATCGGCTGGTTGTAGTATTCTACCTTGCAGGTTTCAATTTTGGTGCGATTCCACTCGCTGTCTTCCAGCAGATCCAGCACGACCGTATCTACATACCGCAGCTCCGGATAATCCGCCCCGAAGATTACGCCAAACCATACCTCCCCCTTTTTGTTCGGGTTACCCCAGTCTGTCCATTTATTCTGCAGGCCGTCGTTTAGGGCGACTGCGGAATTGCCTTCGCTGTAGGATGCAATTGCTTTGGAATACGGACACCCGTTGCGGTTTTTGGCGTGGTTCTCGCTTTGGACTGTATCGCTGGTGACACGGACAGACGCCGTGACCTCATAACCGCCTAACTCTGTGATTCCTTTGATTGTAAAAATACCTTCTTTTTTCAGATCTTCAGGATTATACTCCTGCCAGGCAACGCTGCTGAGTACCGAAGCGCCGTCCGTATAGTAAACAGCTGTGCTTTCCGGCAGCTTTGGCTCCATGCCTACCGGCGTCGCAAGGGAAATATTCTGCCCTGTCTGCGTATCGCGCACGCGGATTGTCGCTGTCGGCTTAAGCTGATAGCCGGCTGCCGTGCCGCTTATTTCAAATGTCCCATATTTCCCGCAGGCGCCCGCCGGGATTTCGTCCCATGTGACCGCCACGTCCTTGGGCAGCCCACTGTCAAACACAGCGCGTACGATTTCTGGAAGGACTGGGATCTGATCTTTTTTTGTGTCGACTGTTACCTGTGCATAGCTTACAATGTCTTTCTTTTCCTGCGCAGGCACAATGGAAATCCTTCGGTATGTAAATCCCGTCGTCTTCCCGGAAGTAAATCCAGATATTATCTATAGTGAGCGCTTCCTCAAGCTCGCAGTCGAGCGTTGTCACTTCCGGTATGGGCGCATATTTCCAGTTGCCCCATCCGTTTTTGGGATTTGTGTTATAGGATATAATGCCGTCGTTTACGTGCTCTAACGGATCATATGTGCTGGTATGGGATGCTTCAAATTTTGGATATTCGGATCCGCGTACTGCGCGGGCTACGTTTTTCTTTTCGCCGCCAGCGGAAACCCGGACATGGGCATATGCTTTCAAAACTGCATGCCCTTCTAACGCGCCTTCTACTGTAAGCTGTGCGCCGTCTGTCAGGCTGTTTTCGTCAATAGGGCTCCATGTCACCTTTTTAGACTCTTTTGTCCCGTCGCTGTATATAAGCTCTGCCTGGGCCGGAAGTACGGGCATTACTCCAAGAGCCGTTACTGCCGAAACCGGCTGCACCCCAACGGGCGCCACTACTTCCACGAACGCTTTCACTTTTGCCTGATCCCGTTTTACGGTGCCGGATACGCTAATCACGCCTGCTTTTGCCAGCTGGCTGTCGTCTATTTTATCCCAATCTACTTCTGCTTCTTCGTGTGTTCCGTCCTGATAAACGGCGGTTACTGTTTCCGGAAGTGCTGGCTGCTGTCCTGCCGCCGTCTTAATGGATACCTCGCGATAGCCAAGGAGCGCGTCCTGTGCACCGTCTTTTACGGTATAAACGGTAGTCCGGCTGACCGGAAGCCCTGCGGCAGAGGCCGTAAGTGTAAAGGAACCTGCCTTTTGTGTGGACTGTACGATGACCAGGGCTTTCCCGTTAAATGCAGAGCGTCTGCTGCTCTTCATATTGGTAAAATCGGTCGGATCGCCGTTGTCTGTTCCTACGATGCGCCCGTTCCCGCTGATGGTGAACCGGATGTCATTGTTTGCGTGCGGATTCATTACGCCGTTTTGGTCTACAATATCGACCTCAATATAGCACAGATCCTCACCGTCTGCCGTAATGGATTCCCGCTCCGGCGTCATACGGATTGCAGCCGGATCGCCCGCGGTCGTCCTTACATCCCTTGCAATCTCTTTGCCCGATTCATCGTACGCTACTGCTTCTACCGTGCCTTCTTCATAGGGCACAAGCCATTGCAGGTAAAGGTTTTCCTGCTCGCTACCGTCGTCTTGACGTGCCAGGCTGGTTTCGGTTTCTTCATAATAGGCAAATTCTTTTTTGCCCAGGCTCTTGCCGTTTAAAAACACCTCCACGCTTCTGGCGTTGCTGTAGATGCGGATTGGCATCTTCCCATCTATTTCGATGCTGTGATCGTCTTCCCAGTTCCAGTGCGGCAGGATATGTACCATCGGATCCGTCTTTTCGTCCAGCCACTGACTCTGAATCAGGTAAAAGGTTTCTTTTGGAAATCCGCAGGTATCAATTGCGCCAAAATACGAGCTTTTAGAGGAACCACCCGCAAACGGGGCCGGCTCTCCGATGTAGTCAAACCCTGTCCAGAAGAACAGCCCGCCGATGTATTTCCGCTTTGCGTCTTCGCGCAGCGCATAGTGAACCGTCGTTCCCCAGTTCACGCAGTCATTGTCAAATTCCGAACACTTATACTCCGATCTGTGCAGTCCGGCATCCTGATCCTCGTCTACATCCGGATGGAAATACTCGCCCCTCGTGCTGACTGCAGAAGACGTCTCGGAGCTGTAAATAAACCAGTCCGGGTTCTTCTCATGGACATAGTCATAGTCCGTATATCTGCCGTAGTTAAATCCCATCGCGTCGTGCCCGTTGATGAGCTGCCAGTGCGGCTGGTTATTCGCCGGGTCATAAGCAGGCTTGTTCAGACTATAGAAAATGGGATCCGCCTGCGTTACCGCGCGGGTATCGTCAATTTCCTTTACCCAGTCCCTTAGCTTGCCGCCTTCTACAACGGCTTTTTCACTCCACGATTCCCCGATTTCATTTCCGATCGACCACATCACGACTGCAGGGTCGTTTTTGGAGCCGTTAACCATATTTTTGATATCGTATTCCTGCCATGTCTGCCCTTCCTCTGCGTCCGGATGCGTACACGGCGTATCATAGAAGCGATGGAAATCATAGAGGTTTTTTGAGCCCCACCAGCAGTCAAACGCCTCGTTCATGACCATGATCCCCTGCTCATTGCAGGCGTCTAAGAGTGCCCGTGACGCCGGGTTATGGGATGAACGGATCGAATTTACGCCCATTTCACGCAAAATACGGATCTGGCGGTCTAAAGCGGCCGGGTTATTGACTGCGCCAAGCGCCCCCTGATCGTGGTGCTGGCATACGCCGTTCATTTTCGTATAGTTTCCGTTTACGAAAAAGCCGTTTACCGGATCGAAGTTCAGCCAGCGCAGACCAAAATCCGAATCAAACGCGTCTATCACCCTGTCGTTTTGCAAAACCTCGGTATGGAGCATATACATGCCTCCCTTGCCTACTTCCCAGAGATGTGCACCGGCGATGGAAACCTCAGAGCCTATCGTCTTTGTTTCGCCCGCTTTTAATATTACCTGTTCTGTTACGGCAGCCCCTGCCGGATCGAGACTTCCCGGCTCCTCTAAGCTGCCGTTGTAATATGCCGTATGCCGGAGTGTAATTTCCGCGTCCCCGGCGCTTTCATTTACTACGTTAGTGTCTACCTTCACTGTAACGGCTTCACCGTTTTTATATTCCTGCTCCAGCTTTGGCGAGGTAATTTTTGTACCATACCGCTCCACATGGATCGGCTCTGTGGCAATCAGCTTCACGTCGCGGTAAATCCCGCTTCCAGAGTACCACCGACTGCTCGGCTGTTCGTTGTTTACCCGCACGGCAATCACATTTTCCGTTATGCCATCCGCCACCAGATAATCTGTAATATCATAACTGATCGCACTGTAGCCGTATGGGTAATTGCCGACCAGCGTCCCGTTGACATAGACGTTGCTGTCCATATATACCCCTTCAAATTCTACGCGAATCCGTTTCCCTGCCATTTCCTTTGGGACGATCCAGTTTTTACGGTACCATGCCATTCCGCCGTTTAGAAAGCCTCCGCCTGCTTTTGCCGGGGACGTCAGATCAAAATCCTGTTCGATACTGTAGTCATGGGGAAGGTTTAACCGCCTCCATGCACTGTCGTCAAACGACTTTTCTTGCGCTCCCTTGACATCGCCCAGGCTAAAACGCCAGTCTTTGTTGAAATTCTGCGTTTGTCTTCCGGTTACAGAAGATACGTCCGTGGCATCTGCCTGCTGTGCCTGTTTGACTGCCGCGCCTGAAATGGCCGGCGCTCCCATGGCAAAGGATGGCAGGATCAGGCTTCCACACAGGACAGCCGATAAAAAACCTGTTAAAAATCTTTTTTTCACTTCTCTTCTCCTCTCGTTTTGTTTTTTCAATTTTGTGTTTCATTTAATTTAGAAATTGAAGTTTAGAAAGAATAGCCTTCCACTGGTGGCGCAGCTCCAAAATCACTTTTTTACAACTGCCACTGGAATACCACATCAATTATAACAAGCCTCTGACACATCTATTAAGTACTTTTTTTACCTGATCGTATGGACTTTTTTTACTCTTTTTTCTTTTTTTCGCTATCCGTCTTCTGATTACGAGCCAAGCTTCCATTGCCTACACCTTACAGGCTGAACATTCATTCTGCGCAATTATTCTAAGGTACAAGCGGTCAGTACAGTAGCTTTTCCCTTAATTTTTGATTATGATTTCCAAAAAAAAATCTCCCTACGTTTTGTAAGGAGATTCCCGTATCTAAAAGTCATTTTTTGTAAAAATATCCTCTTTTTCGAATTACATCTGGACATGCACGCCGACAGTCCCAGCATATCAGAGCGGATATGATAAGCAATCTGATTTTCGGCAGGAATGCGTGTTTATCTTATAAAACTGGTCTTTTCCCCATATTCGTTTTCCGGCGCGTCTATTCCCTGTGCTTTCCCCGCTTCTATACACCGTAACAGCCACGCCATATTCCGTCCCAGATTCCGCATCACCTGCAAGCCCTCCTTATCCTGCAAAACCTCTTCCGGCCGATTGCCATGCACCATGTTCCAGTAAGAGGAGGAAACCACCGGCATTTCTGCAATTGTAAAATACTTATTCAATACGTCTACCGATGCCGTTGTCCCGGCGCGTCTCGCGGATGCAACCGCCGCCCCCGGTTTACGGGCAAACGCACTTTTCCCTGCATAAAACATCCGATCCAGCGCACTTAGTACCCGTCCTGACGGATGAGCATAATATACCGGCGTTCCAAATACAAATCCATCTGCCTCTTTCGCCTTTGCAATCAGCTCATTGATACCATCATCCCCAAACACACAGCCGGGCTGCTTTGTATTGCACTGCCCGCAGCCGATACAATCCCGGATGGCGCCTGCTCCCAGACCGACAATCTCCGTTTCTATTCCTTGCTGCTCCAAAGCCTTTGCAACCTCCGACAAAGCCGTATACGTACATCCTTTCTCCCTTGGGCTTCCATTCACTAATAATACCTTCATACTCAATATTCCTCCTGATTTATTTTTATCAATAATTTTAATAT
Source organism: Eubacterium sp. (assembly GCA_022794015.1). GTDB lineage: Bacteria > Bacillota > Clostridia > Lachnospirales > Lachnospiraceae > Roseburia_B. Next base: position 41,271 of record JAAWDZ010000018.1, read on the forward strand.
ATTCATTATATTTCCTGACATCCCCAAAATCAACAGAATTTCCATTTTCTGTTCCTTCCATCTTAACCTGGTAGTGTCAAATCTACCACTATATTTTTTGTTACAAACCACATAGTTTCAAGGATTACAACACTTTTTCAAAAGAAAAAGCAATGACCTCCCTTTTTGTGTCAATACTATTACTAACCCACAAACACTGAAAGGAAAA
>JAAWDZ010000019.1 GCA_022794015.1 Eubacterium sp.
AAGCAGTGTAATCCAATAAAACAGCAAAGTATAAATCAAATCGATGCCGTAAAAAAAATACCACTGATTTGATAAAGGTGAGGGAATCAGTGTATAAAGAAAATTTGCCAGCAAATTCTCTGTCACAACGGCAAGCATACATCCAATCATACCCATAAAAACATTCTGTGGCGCAGTGTCACGGCAAGCAATCAGCCCATAAATACATACCGCTGCCAGAATACCGAACAAACCGTATGGAACACAGGCGAGGAGCGTTACAGGCATTCCAGCAACCAACAGCAGTATATAAAGTGCGCTAAACCCTTTGAAGTTCATACGCTGAGGCCATACATTGCGGATAGCAAGGGATAGCCGAAAAAAAGATAGTAGCATTTCAATATATCCATTCTTTCGATATTTACTTCCCTAATTATACTTTATACCATTCTTTATATCAACTGCCCTCATACAAAAATGACGAATAAGTGCGTGTTCTGTAAAAAGAAAAATGCACTTATTCATGAATTAGGGCATTTCATGACTGGTTTGAAAGAATTGCTGTTTTCTCTGGTATACTATATTGCAGTAAATAAATTTATTTTGGAAAGGAAACAGGAAGCTATGAAGCATTTATTAAAAGGAGCTGCTGTAGCAGCGGTGGTATTGGTTGTATTAATGGTAATCAATATATTTTGTAATATGCATGACATTCACTTAGACCAGACAGCGACAGGTACAATATCAGCAGTTTGTGCTATGCTGTTTTATCATGGATTGATTAGGAATGAAAAAAGTAAAGATGATGGGAATGAAAAATAACGAGTAATCATTTTGCAGATCATATATCTTTAAAGGAGTAGATTACTAAAACGTCTGTGAACAAACATAAACACAATACATCAGTAAATGTGGCTGGTGGCATAATAAAAATCAGATTATCATAGATTGTCTTGCTTTCGCTTCCCCGCCAATTAGGGGCATTGTGTAGTATATCCTCAAGTTCTTCCTGTGATATAACAAAAACGGGAATATCAATACCAAATTGATTTTTAATTGTCACTTCAATTTGGTTTGAAAAAAGGTCTGTGTTATCTTCCTCACATGAAAAAATCACATTCCCGTTGTTCAGATATGTTTTAACTTCTGAAAAGCCAATCTTCTCAAAAACCTTTTTTAATTCTGCCATTGGTACTTTATTCTTTCCGCTTATATTAACGCCGCGCAAAAGTGCAACATATCTTTTCATATTTGCAGATACCTCCACCTCTTATAAATTATTATTGTAAGGCTTTCTTTAGGTCAAACACATATTGCGTTTGCTGTTTTTGCAAAAATGATTTTACGAAAAGTTTCAGCACCAATTTTTTTGCAGTTATATCTTCTGTAAAATCAATTTCTGTCTGTCCATCTTTTTCCGTAAATGTTCCAATCCAATGTCCTTTAATATTGTCATTCTCTATATCAAATGCCCATTGTTTACATGGTTCGGAAATAGTGATAGTAAATGTAGTTGCTAACAGGCTTAAAATCTGGTATGTATCCATCTGCACCGTCTCCCCTCTTTTTCAAGTTTAGGGAGGCTGACGCCTTGCAACACGATTGTTTCTTTGTGATATGTAAACCGTCAAAATATCTTTTCTTGTTATGGTTGTTATAATTGCTGTCAAAATTTATTAAAACACAAAATAAATGACTGTATAATAAAGATATCAAAATTTTTAGTTTATTTGACGAATGAAAGGGTACTATTATTTGTAATGTATGCAGCTATATGAGAATAAGCACATCAAAAGTGCGTTACAAAGATATGCAAAAGAAAATAATAATGAATAAGGAAATAAAGATTGTAGTACATATGTAAATCTGATAAAATACGACATGACAACTGAGTTGTACGGCTGGCTGACCTCTCATCTTGATAGAATGGGGTGATACCTGTCAAAAATCATTCTGCATATTTTGGGGAAGATACCTGTTTTACAGAGACAGGAATCGCTTTAGAAGAGTTTGCGGGTAAGTCACATAAAAAATTACAAAAGAGGTGTATAAGCGATGAAGAATGAAATTCATAAAATACTGTTTTGCTGGATAGCGGTTCTGATGTTTTGCGTAATACCCGCCGGATGTTCGGTGGGAGTGGACGCGACCAGCAGTACGGATTATGTATTTGATCTGTCGGAGGTTCCGGAGTTTTCCGATGAGCCGTATGTTGTGCTAAATGGGAATGAACCGATGTTTACGGCGGAGGATTATGTGGAGGAGCCGTTTGAGCTTTACAGCAGCTTAGACGGGGCTGGCAGGTGCGGTACAGCATATGCCAATATCTGCAGAGAACTGATGCCGACAAAGAAGCGCGGGGATATCGGATCGGTGAAGCCTTCGGGCTGGCAGACGGTGGAGTACGATTTTGTGGATGGGAAATACCTGTATAACAGGTGTCATTTGATTGGATTTCAGCTGGCGGGAGAAAATGCGAATGAAAAAAATTTAATTACCGGCACGCGTTATATGAATGTACAGGGAATGCTGCCATTTGAAAATATGGTGGCGGATTATGTGAAGGAAACGGAGAACCATGTGCTTTATCGTGTGACGCCGATCTTTGAAGGAGAGAACCTGGTAGCATCCGGCGTAGAAATGGAGGCAGCATCCGTGGAAGATGAGGGCGAGGGGATTTGTTTTCACGTATATGTTTATAATAACCAGCCGGGGGTGGAAATTGACTATACTACAGGTGAGAGCACATTGGCTGAAGAGGTGGGACAGAAACCAGCCGGGGAAACGAAGTATATCACGAACGAAAATACGAAAAAATTTCATTTACCGGATTGTGCAGGAGTGCAGGATATGAAGGAGGCCAATAAAAAGGAATACACAGGCGGCAGGGAAGAGCTGATAGAAGCAGGATATGAGGCGTGTAAAAACTGTAAGCCATAATAAAATATGACAGGACAAAGGCCATAGCATAGAATGTCTGGCTGCAGGATGGCTTTGGCACGAGTAAAATAAATACAGGATATGGAATCTGCTTTCAGGCAGGCTTCCTATCCTGTATCTTTTTTATGCGTTTGCCATAGCACAGAGCTCATCAAGCATCTTTGGAAGCTCCGTATCCATGTTTTCGTTGGAAAACTGGCAGGTGCCGACCTTTTTATGGCCGCCGCCATGATATTTGAGCATCAGGCTTCCTACATTGACCTCAGAGGTCCGGTTTATAATGCTGTAGCCGACTGCTGCGGAGCATCCCTGGCCGCCGCGTCCGCTGACAATCCATGCGGAGATGTTCTGGTCGGGATACATACTGTAAATCATAAAGCGGTTGCCGGTGTAAATCGGATCTACACCCCTTAAATCAGTAATAATGACATTGCCGTCTGTTCTGGTGTGAGCGGATACCATTTCTTTAAATTTTTCGGTCTGCTCGTTGTATATCTCAATGCGCTCCTGTACGTCGGAAAGAGCGAGGATTTCTTCGGTAGACATAGTCTGGCAGGCGTGCATCAGTTTTTCCATCAGCTGGTAGTTAGAGATGGAGAACTGCCGCCATCTGCCTAATCCGGTTCTTGGATCCATCAAAAAGCCGATCAGAATCCAGCCGGATGGGTTCATGATTTCATCAATGGTCAAATCACCGGAATCAACCTTGTCAACGGCTTCCATCATTTCGTCAAACTGAGGAAATTGCTCCCTGCCGCCGTAATATTCATATATAATCCTTGCACAGGAAGGAGTGATACGGCTTTCCCCCTTGTATTTACCGGCAAGCTGAAGCCTTTCGTGTTCGCTGGAATGGTGATCGAACCAAAGGCCGCAGCCTTCTACATAAGGTACGTTAGCCAGGCAGTCATTTTCGTCTATTTCTACCAGCCCATCCTGCAGATCCTTCGGATGCGCAAATTTCCAGCTGTCAATAATGCCTGCTTCCAAAAGCAATGCGCCGCAGGCCAATCCGTCAAAATCAGAACGAGTAACTAATCTCATGAATCAAAATCCTCCTTGTATGTATTTATAATTTCTTAATGTAGAGTATAACATATCTGTCCTGTTTGGGCAAACAATATTACTGCAAATATTCTTTCAGGACTGTTATGAAAACTTCCATATCCAAGGGTTTGGAAATATGGGCATTCATGCCGTTCTTCAAAGCAGCTTCTTTGTCTTCTTCCAAAGCATTGGCCGTCATGGCAATAATCGGAATTTCCTGGACATCCCGTCTCGGAAGATTCCGAATCGTACGGGTAGCTTCATAGCCGTTCATAATCGGCATCTGCACATCCATCAGAATGGCGTCGTAATAGTATTCTTCAGATTTTTCTACCATTGCGACGGCATCTGTTCCGTCCGGTGCGCTTTCTACGAGGAAGCCGGCTTCTGTTAAAATGACTTCTGCAATTTCGCGGTTTAGCTCAATATCTTCTACCAGGAGAATTCGCTTTCCGCCAAAGTCCGCTAAAGTCCATTCTGGAACGTCATCTTTTTTGTCGACCAGGTTGTTGGTGGCGAGTAAAACGGATTTGAGATCCGACAGAAACAGAGGTTTGGCGCAGAAGGCAGTGACGCCTGCAGCAGTTGCGTCTGCTTCGATATCTAACCAGTCGTAGGCCGTTAAAATAATAATTGGGACATTGTCTCCTACGACGTTTCGGATACGTCTTGCAGTTTCCATACCACTGGTTTCGGGCATTTGCCAGTCGATAATATAGGTGTGATAAGCATCGCCTTCCTCATAGGCGCTTTTGGCGCGGTATACGGCTTCTCTGCCGGATGTGGTCCATTCTGAGCGCAGGCCAATTTGCTTTAGCATTTTGTTTACACTGTCGCAGGTGTTGAAATCGTCATCTACAACCAAAGCGCGCAGGCCCTTAAGCTCCTTGATCTGTGCAGTATTTTTTTCGGTGTCCTGCAGCTTTAGTCCAAGTTCTACTGTAAATTCACTTCCTTTGCCAGGTTCACTTTCCACGCGGATGCTTCCATTCATCATTTCTACAATATTCTTTGTGATAGCCATGCCGAGGCCTGTTCCCTGGATGCTGTTCTGGGTAGTTGTCGTTTCCCGTTCAAAAGGTTCAAAAATATGATTTACAAACTCCGGTGACATACCGATGCCGTTGTCTTTGACGACAAAAATGTAATCGCCGTAGCCATGGCGGAAGGTTGCCTTTTGTATAATCCGGAAAGTGATTGTTCCGCCGGCAGGCGTATATTTTACAGCATTGCTTAACAGGTTGATAAATACCTGGTTTAATTTGAGGGCGTCTGCAATAATATCCTCATTGGCCACTTCAAACGTATCAATAAACAGTTCCAGCTGCTTTGCCTTGACCTGCGGCTGGATAATATTGACCAGATTGTGCATCAGTTCGGAAATGTTACATTCCTGTTCCTTGATCTGCACCTTGCCGCTTTCAATTCGGCTCATATCCAGAATATCGTTGATGAGGCTAAGCAGATGGTTGCTGGAGGCAAGAACCTTTTGCAGGCAGTCTTTGACCTGTTCTTTGTTGTCGATGTGGCTGACAGCAATTGTTGTAAAGCCCATAATCGCATTCATCGGTGTGCGGATGTCATGCGACATATTGGAAAGGAAGGTCGTTTTTGCGCGGTTGGCATGCTGTGCCTGCATCAGTGCATCCTGCAGAGCCTGTGTCTGTTCTCTCTGCTTTTGTACTTGTTCGGTTATTTCCTTGGAAACAACCATGACCATAATGTCGTTGGAGATATTGTCCTGTGTCATAATAAAGGATTGACGAACGCATATTTGCCTGTCAGCAGAATCCTGCCCCCAGTATTCTGCGGTGACCTCGGCATTCCCCTGCTCAAACTGTTCTTTTAAGTATGCAATGTTGACAATTCGTGAGTATTCCTCTGCAGATTCCGCGAGGATAAATGTTTTCCATTTTTCAAAGCATTCGGACGCTTTGCAGGGGGCGCAAAGGCCTGCAGCCTCCAGTATGGATATTTGTCTGCCGTCCAGGACGCGGGTAATATCGTTTTCAATCCAGTCCTGTGTTAAATTGAACTCAAAGGTGCAAAACGCATTGGAGGTAATAGCAATGCGGTACTGACGTTCCTTGCGTGCGGCAAGGGACAGCTTTGCCTGGATGCGCAGCTCCTGTTCTTTGACTGCGGTAATATTCTGTCGAATGAAGAGAACTTTACTTGCCCTGCCGTTTTTGCGTTCCAGACAAATAATGTTCATATGTTCCCATTCCTCATGACCGTTTCGCTGGATGTGACATTCATAGCGAAGATCATCCTGTTCCTGCAGGCCGTTTATAACGGATTCGCGGTCTATGAACTCAGAGAATTCAGTACGCTCTTTTCCTTCTATGACAATAGAACGAAAATATTCTGACAATTCTTCATAGGTACCGCTTACAGCTACAAGATCATTTTCAGATCTTGTTCCGGCTAAGTACTGATAGGTATCGGTTTCAAAATCAACCATGGAAAAACGGGTGAACAGTGTGCGCATACCGCGGATAATACAACTCATTTCCTGATTTTCCTGTTTTAAAAGCTTCTTGTTCTGACCGGATCGGATCAAAAGGAGAATCATGTAAATGATAAACAAAGTAATCAGCATGGCTTCCAGGCGGATACCTACAAGATTTTCGTCAGCTACCATGGACTGTGTGATGCTTTTGGGGAATGTCTGAACAAGAACAAAATCATGTCTGGGAAGATGCACGACACAGAGATTATCAGTTTTGCTGTCAGGGCTGCAAAGAAAAGATTCCCATCCGCCGTTTTTAAAAATGTCTTTGGCATGGGAAGCGGTCGTAGCATCAATTACATTGGAATCTGTAAGCATTTCCAGAAGATTTCCCTCGCCTGAGTTGTGATTCGTGCCGGCAATGACTCTGCCGTCCATCGTGCAGAGGAAAACATCGGCTTTTTCTCCGAAGTAAGAAGTAGCGAGCATGTTTTGTAAGTATTTTTCTGCCAGATATGCTCCGCGCAGTACGCCGGTAATTCTGCCCTGATAATGCACCGGCGTATAAAAACACGCCGTAGTTTCATTAAAAAAATGAGGGTCAAAAATAATATCAATATCACTGCTGCCATGTATCCCTTCCTGATAGAAAGTATACTGCGCCACATCAAAAGTTTGTCCGTCAGAGGCATAGTCAATGCCGTGGGCATCGGTAAATGTCAGGGCATCAAACATAGAGTGGCTTTCCATCTCTTTCAGTGTCCGTGCAGTGATGGTTGGCCCGTTTGAATTTTGTTCGATAAAATAGGTGTAAGTCTGAATCAGATTGAGTGCGTTATCCAGTTCATCATCAATCCGCATGGCAGTCTGACGTGCCGAGTCTGCGGCATAGGATTTGTTCCTTTCCTCTATACGCAGGTTGTTCTGCGTCGTATACCAGTAAAAAATGATGATAATAGCAAGCAAAAGAAAAAGGATATAAGTAATCTGGTACAGCAATTTTTTATTTTTCATTTAGATCTCCTTCTGAGTAAAAATGCCGGATGAGCAAGGCTTTGTTATATATTACCATAATACGAATTGAGAAACAATTGAAAGAAAGAAATTTGTATTTTCTATTTCTTTTAAGAAATTGCTGTTGTATAATGTTGGGATAAAATCAAGGAGGAATTGCTGTAATGTATGAAGTTGTTTTATTTGATTTAGATGGCACCCTGACAGATCCAGGTGTGGGAATTACCAATTCGGTGGCGTATGCACTGGATAAATACGGCATTCAGACAAAAAGCAGAGCCGAATTATATAAATTTATCGGACCGCCGTTACATGAGTCTTTTGAGGTGTTTTATGGCTTTTCTAAGGAGCAGGCAATGGAGGCGGTTGCATATTACCGCGAGTACTACAGAGACAGGGGCATTTTTGAAAACGTGTTATATGAAGGGATGGAGGAATTGCTGATAAATCTGAAAAGGAGCGGTAAAAAGCTGTTGGTGGCAACATCAAAGCCAGAGCAGTTTGCCAGGATGATTTTAGAGCATTTCGAACTGTCGAAATATTTTGATTATGTGGCGGGAGCCAATATGGATGGAACCAGAACGAGAAAGGATGAAGTAATTTCCTATGCATTGATGGCAGGGAATGTGACAGATTTGCCGAAAGCAGTTATGGTTGGAGACAGAGAGTATGATATTTTAGGGGCAAAGAAGGTTGGACTGGATTCCATTGGTGTGTTGTATGGATATGGGAGTCTTGGGGAACTGAAAGAAGCAGGGGCGGATTTTATAGTGAAAAAAGCAGGGGATATTGCAGCTGTGGCAGGATAATGGACTGGCATTTACAGAATGTTTACAAAACATTGGGGTTTCCTTTGCATGGTTTTGGTATAATCCTAAAGGATACCTCTATGCCATTCAGCATATTAAGGAAATCCTAAAGGATACCTCTATGCCATTCAGCATATTAAGGAAATCCTAAAGGATACCTCTATACCCTCTGGGGCACACGTGCCATTCGGCGTGTTAAGGAAATCTAAAAAGAATGTAATTTGGGATGGTTTGGGAATGAAGAGAATATTGGTGATTGAGGATGAGATAGCGATAAATGATTTGATTTGTATGAATCTGGAGATTGCCGGATATGAGCCAATTCCTTTTCTGGACGGAGCGATATTCAGCGCACATTTAAAGGAGCAGGACGACTACGATCTGGCGCTTTTGGATATTATGCTGCCGGGAAAGGACGGGTTTGTACTGTTGGAAGAGTTAAAACAGCATCAGATTCCGGTGATTTATCTGACAGCGAAGGGTGATTTGCCGAGTAAGGTGAAGGGGCTTAGAAGCGGGGCGGAGGATTATATTGTAAAGCCATTTGAGATGCTTGAGCTCTTAGTGCGTATGGATAATGTACTGAAGCGGTTTTCGAAAGAAGAAGAAGAGATCCGGATTAAGGATGTTGTGATCAATGAGAAAAAGCGGACGGTGCATAAGGCTGGTACGGAGGTTTTGATGCAGCCGATGGAATTTGACTGTCTGCTGGCCTTTTGGAAATACAGAAACCGTGTGATGACCAGAGAGCAGATATTAAACCTGCTCTGGGGTGTGGACTTTAACGGGGAAAGCCGGACGGTGGATGTACATGTGGGGAACATCCGAAAGAAGCTGGATTTTGCGGATGTGATTATTACTGTGCCCAGGGTAGGCTACCGTATGGAGGTTTCAAATGAATATGATTAAAAAAATTGCTCTGACTGCGTCAATTCTGTTATTTGTATTGGCGCAGGTTTTTTCATTTTATGTGATTTATATCAGCCATCAGGAAAAGACGGCTTTATTGAAGGAGCATGAGGGCAGGCTGTTTGCAAGGTCTGTGAATGAATTTGGGGACAGACTGTTGTCAGCTGCAAAGAGAGGGCAGGCAGGGAAAAATAGATTAAATATAGCGATCTATTGTTTCCGTAACACGATGCCGTCACAATCGGCTTTGTACTTAAAGGGCGAGGAGTTGTATAACAGCAGCCGGTATGAATTTGCAGCCGGGAAATTAGAAGAGGATGCTCAGCAGTACCCCTGCAATTACCGCCTGGAAAAGCAAAACGGACATTACCTGCAGGTGTTTTATGCAACGTGGGGTACGAATCAAAATGGTTTAGGCTTGTATGGGCAGGAGGAATACCTGCTGGTGCACGTCGTGGATATTACGGATATTTACATAAAAAGCTTTTATCTGATACTAAAAGAGCTGCTGGTTGCCTTCTGTTCATCTGTGGGAATGGGGCTTTTACTGATGTTTCTGATCAAAAAAATTACAAGACCGCTGCAGGCAGTGAATGAAACGCAGAGGCAGCTCATCGGAAGTTTGTCGCACGAATTAAAAACGCCGCTCACAGCTATCCGCGGCTATTCGGAAACGCTCTCAGGCGTAAAGCTGTCAAAAGATCAGGAAGAAAAGGCGCTTTTGTATATCAACCGGGAGAGTGCAAGACTGTCGAGACTTTTCGAAAAAATGATGGAGCTGACCCGCCTGTATGAGCCGGAATGCAGAATAACGCTGCGGGAGATTTCAGTAGAAAAGCTGTTTGACGCCGTCAAAGAAAGCGTAGAGCACCGGCTTTTGGAAAAAGGAATGACGCTGGTTTTTGAAGGGGATTTAAAGGAAAGGAAAAAGGTTTTGGATGAGGATTTGATGATCAGCTTTTTAATTAACCTGATCAACAACAGTATTATGGCGTCAAAAGAGGGAGGACAGATTTACATAGGAGCGGATGCACATTCCATCTGGGTAAGAGATGAAGGGTGCGGAATTGCAAAGGAAGAACTGGAAAAAGTGAAAAAAGCATTCTATCGGGTAGATAAATCCAGATCCAGAAAAAGCGGCAATATGGGGCTTGGCCTGGCGCTCTGCGAGCAAATTGCTGCAGTGCACAAAGGAAAAATGGAAATCGAAAGCACGGTGGGGACAGGGACAAAGGTGGCGTTTACAGATCATTTACATTGAGGTGAATACTTGGAAATGAATATGGCGTAAAGTATGGGGTGGATAGAGCGATGGGATGAGAGGCAGGGGGAGTTTGGAAAGGTGCCGCAGCCTTTCTTGGACTACGTTATTCCAGGTTCTGCCGTATGTTGTCAAATGGGAGACAGGGCAGGAAGCTTTATCTAATATGAATAATTTTTTGGAGGTTACGATGAGAAAAAAAGTATTAGCGGTTTTGGTTTGTGTGAATATTTTGGTTTTGGGTCTGGCAGGCTGTGAGAAGACACCGGAGGAGGCGATTGTGCGGGAGAAGGGCGCGGATAGTATAAAGGAATATGAAAGCGCTGATGAGAAAGCAAAGGGCGCGCTGCGGGAAGCGCTGGGGGTGCCGGAACATTATAAGAATGAAGCGAGCTATGAGGAAGGCGGGCTTGTCATTGATACGGATGCAGATGTGATTGTGCCGGAGGCGGATACGGTGAATACATATGCGGTTTCGGCAAAGGAGGTTAATCAGGATTTGATTGATACTGTGACAGAAGCGTTTTTTCCAGGAGAGAAGTTTTACCACAGATATTCGTATGATTTACAGACAAAAGAGGATCACAGGGAGCGTGCGACGCAGTTGAAGAAATATAAGGCGGAGGGGAATCTGGATCCTTATGAACACGGGAGGGATGAAAACGGAAATCTGCAGTTCGATATTGACGGACAGATCGAACGGGAGGAGCAAGCGATAGAAACGGCGCCGGAGACGGCGGAGAAAAGAGAGGTTACGCCATCGTTTGGCATTGCCTATGAGGGTGAAAAAGGGGAGGAAGAAGAGGTCGATACAGATTGTTTTGGAGGAGTTGTGGAGACTGCGGACGGAATCTATAATTATTCGATCAACTATCGGATGAAGCCGGACGTGACGTTTTCGATAGAACGCCGCAGGGAGGATCTGGCGGATCCATATGTGTTTTCGAGTTGGACGGAAGCGGGATTTTTGATGGATATTGATGGGGAAAACCATATTTCGGAAGAACAGATACAAAGTAAGCTAAATGTATCGTTTGAGGATGCAAAAAAGACGGCGGAAGAAAAGATAGAGCGCCTGGGATGGGATTTAAAGCTTTTCGGCTGGGATTATGCGGTATTTTGCGAGGGTGAGGGCGGCGCAAACGCAGATCATATGCTGGACGCCGGATATCAGTTTTATTTTTCGAGGGAATTGGATAAAGTTCCGGTTACGCATACTGTAGAGTACGGCGGCGGACTTGAGGATATGGACAGTACGCTTGCTGTGTGGAGCTATGAGCGCTGTGAGATCATTGTCGGAGACGATGGAATCCAGTGGGTAAATATTATCAATCCCTATGAAATTGGGGAGGTACAGACCGCGAACGTAAAGCTTCTGGACTTTGATCAGGTGATTGGGATTTATGAGCAGATGATGGAGGTGTCGAATGCGGATATTACAAGGTATGAGACGCACAGGGAGTACCATATTCGTAGAATTACATTGGGGTATATGCGGATTTATGATCCGACAAAGGATAGCGATACGGGTCTTTTGGTGCCGGTGTGGGATTTCTTCGGCGGATTCGATTTGACGGAGCCGGATGGAACTTCAATGGTAAAAAATACCGGGGAACATTCCACGCAGAGTCATTTGACGATCAACGCCATAGACGGAACGGTGATTGACCGGGGACTGGGATATTAGCAGTCGTAAGAGTGTGACAGGAGGAAACGATGTATGAGGAAAAAAGAGGTACTTTGGGCTTTTGGCATTCTGGCAGTAGTCCTGACGGGCTGTGAGAAAACGCCAGAGGATGTGGTGGTCCGGGAAAAGGGAATAAAAAGTATTCAGGAATATGAGAGTACCGAGAGTATGGGCAGTTCCCTGTATGAAAGCTTAAATGTACCGAAGCATTATACGAACCGGCGCTCTTATGAAGATGGCCGGTTGGTCGTTGATACGGATGCAGATATAGTTCTGCCGGATGTGGATGCGATCAGCACATATGCAGTAACGGCGCAAACAGCAGATCAGGCAATGATCGACCTTGTGTCAGAGGTGTTTTTGCCCGAAGCAAAATTTTACCACAGTGAATATCTGACCAATACGAAAGAGGATTGCAGGAAGAAGATTACAGAACTGAAAAAATATAAGGCAGAAGGAAATCTCGATCCGTATCAGTATGGAAAAGATGAAAACGGAGCGTATTATTTTGACATTGATGCCCGGATTGCACAGTATGAGGAGGAAATAAAGGATGCACCCAAGGAGAAGCCGAAGCAGGAGGTAAGGCCGTCATTTGGCCTTACCTATTCCCTGGAAGAAGAGGACGCTTCGGGGGAAGTCGTTGGAGATGATTATTTTTACGGTGTCGCAGAATCAGAAGACGGGCTGTATACGTATGGGTTTAACCGTATGGGGCCCGATATTGAGTTTCAAATTACAAAGATAGATAATACAGAGGGTATGCGGGAGGTTGCGTACTGGGTAACCGGAGAAGAACTGATAGACCGTAAGGAGGATACAGAGCGCAATTGGACAGAAGCGGACATGGAGCGCCTGATTGAGCTGCCTTATGAAGAAGCGGAAAAGATCGCGTCAGAAAAGGTAAAAAAACTGGGGCTGGATCTTACGGTATATGGTTGGGATTATGAGCTGTGCTACCGGGGAAATGAAGAGATTCAGGAAAGCAGCGTGATAGACGGCGGGTATATCTTTTATTTTACCAGAGAAACGGGCGGTGTGCCGGTTACATATACAAGCGAGCTGGGGGGCGTATATGAGGAGGATATCGGAGAGGAACTCACATTTGAATCCTGGAAATATGAAACCTGCAATATTATTGTGGGAAATGATGGGATTTGTTCAGTAGAGCTTCATAACCCATATAAAGTCGGCAGCGTGCAGATTGAAAATGTAAAAATGATGGATTTTGACAGCATTATTGGAATTTACGAGCAGATGATGGAAATTTCCAATGCAGATCTGGCGGCAGATGAAACACTGCGGACATATCATATTACGCGCATTACATTGGGATATGGAAGAATTTATGCTCCGACGGTAGATAATGCTTCCGGAATTCTCGTTCCGGTCTGGGACTTTTTTGGAAAATTCGATGTGGAAGGGGACGGTTACAGGTTCAAAGATTCCGGGGAACATTCTACCAGAAGTTTTTTGACGATTAACGCCATAGACGGTACGATAATCAACCGGGAGATGGGGTATTAGCTTATGGGGGCATGCAGACAGGTTGCCGCCGCCGTTCGGTGGAATTTTCTGGGATTTTATAAAAATCCAAGAATTATCATGGCGTTTTTATTTTCCTTTATTCTGTGCTTTTTTCTAAGTGAGAGGGCGATGACGGTAGCGGAATATTATGATTCTCCGGTGCAGGCGTTTGAACCGTTTATCTGGACCTTTGGGGATGCGACGTCGATTTTGCTGTGTGCCCTGCTTTTGATTCTCTTATTTATGGATCTGCCGAAATTGAGCCCGTTTACGCCATATATGCTGCTGCGCATGAAAAAGGGAAGATGGCTTTTGGCGCAGTTAATTTACATCTTTTTGGTGACAGTTTTGTATATGCTGTATGTGTTGGCGGTTACGGGAATCCTGTGCATGAAAAAGACATATCCCGGAAATATCTGGAGCAAAACGGCGGCGCTGCTGGCTTATTCCAGGATGGGAAAGGACCTGTCAGTTCCTTCTACCGTCAAAGTTATGGAGAGCACAAGCCCGTTTGCATGCAGTGCGCAGATTATACTGCTTTTAGTGTGCTATGCGCTTACTTTGAGCTTTTTAATGTTGTTTTTTCAGATGTGGATCGGGAAAAAAGCGGGCGTTGCAGCAGGACTTTTTTACAGTCTGTTTGGGTTTTTGCTCAATCCCAAAGTACTGGCGGTAATTTTGCACAAGGAAGAGTATCAGATGTTCCAAATTCGCAGGCTTACCGGCTGGATTAGTCCATTGAACCATGCTACTTATGGAATGCATGATTTTGGGTATGATGTTCTGCCGTCAATTGGACAATCTTGTCTGCTGTTTGCTTTGCTGCTGGGATTTTTGGCGTGGTTGTCTTTTCGAACGCTGAAAAAATATAATTTTGGATCGTTTACGGGAGAATAATGCGCGGCATGGCAATGGGGGCAAAATGTTTTCGGGGAAGGCGGAGCAGACTATGAATGAATTATTTCGGGAAAAGGGATTGTGGGCAGCGGCGGCCGTTTATTTTGCAGCGCTTGTAATTGGATTTCCATATGATCAGATTAAAATTCCTTTACAGGCAGGAGATTTTTTGAAACTTTATCAGGAGGCTCTATGTACGCAGATAGTGCTGTTTTGTATTCCGATTATGTCTGTGCTCCCGGTGGGGGCGGTTTTTGTGAGAGAGTCTTCGAGTGGATTTTTGAAATTATACATCAATCGGATCAGCCGTACAGAATATATCAAAAGAAAAACCATGCAGATTTATCTGGGCGGCATACTGCCGGTTTTCTTTGCAGGGCTTTTTGGGGCGCTGGTTTGTTTTTTATTCTTGTATCCGTTGGAGCTTGTGGGGGAAATTGCGGCAGATGAGGTATGGAAGGCTGTGCTGTTATTGGCAAGAGTTTGTCTGGTTGGAGGGATTATGGCGGAAGTATCGGGAATTTTTGCGGCGTTATTTGGGAATTTTTATATGGCTTACGGGATGCCGTTTGTAGGTTATTATCTGCTGGTAATTTTGAAAGAGCGTTATTTACCAGAGATGTATAGTATGTATCCTGGAGAGTGGATCGCATTTGAAAAAAACTGGGGAGCGGATGGGGGCGGTCTATGGTGGTTTCTGGGGACATTTTCTCTGGCGGCAGGACTGCTGCATGGAATTGTACTTTATATGCGCCTGAAAGAAATATGAGGTGAAAGGTTTGGCGGAGGAGGGAGCGCGGCAGAAAGGAGCTGTTTTGCGCTGTGTTTTCGGACTATGAGCCTTTCCTTTTGAAATTGGAGGTCAAATATGCCTTATATTGAAATCGATCACGTAACAAAAGTATTTGGCGAAGATATCATTTTAGATGACATTAACATCAAAATGGATCAGGGCAGGGTTTACGGCATTTCCGGCAACAACGGTTCCGGTAAAACCGTTCTGATGAAATGCATTTGCGGTTTTTTGCCCGTAACAGCCGGACGAATCCGCGTGGGAGGAAAAATTATTGGCGTAGAAACTGATTTTCCGGAAAGCATAGGCGTTATTATTGAAACGCCGGGATTCTTAAATAATTTAAGCGGAATGCGGAATCTGGAAATTTTAGCGGGGCTGCGCGGCAGGATTTCGAAAAAGGAAATCCGAAAGGCAATTGAAAAAGCTGGTCTTGATCCGACCTTAAAGAAGTCTGTTTCCAAATATTCGCTTGGGATGCGACAGCGACTTGGCATTGCCCAAGCGATTATGGAAGATCCAAAGTTCCTGATTTTGGATGAGCCGTTTAACGGATTGGATAAGCATGGTGTAAGTGATATCCGCGCGCTGCTTTTAGAGCTGAAAAAACAGGGGAAGACAATTATTCTGGCCAGTCATAACAGTGAGGATATACGGATTTTATGCGACAGAGTTTTTGAGATGGATGGAGGGAGGATACAGGAATTATGAGGTTCTTTTGGAAGATAAGCTTGTTTTTACTGGCGTGTGTCAGCGCTATCGTATTAATCTGGTTTCCTGTCAGGATTGCGGCACAAGGGCTTGTTTCCATAGATACAGATAAAAAATACGAAGGGATGAAAACGTCCTTTGCCAAAGGCTATATGCCTGCAATTCAGAAAAATACAATGAAGCTGGTCATTCCGTTTATTGTAAAGATGCCGCTTAAGGATGAGAGTTTGTTGGTGGGAGTTTCGTTTGAACGGGAGGAAAACAGCCCGTTTGTGTTTCAAAATTATCAGAAGCGGGTGAAAAAATCGAGTGAGGGTATTTATCTTTATAAGAGTAAAATTAAGCTGAGAAAAAATCGAATGAACGGGCAGTATCCCCTGCATCTGACGGTACTGGCGCAGACGAGTGAAGAACTGATTCAGCAGGAATTTACAATTTATGTGGAGATTTCGGACGGAAAGACGGTGGTTTTTGGAGAGGAAAATACGGGGGAGGAAACGGTTTTGTCCAGGGAAGACAGTGAGGGAGAGCAGGCAAGTGAGTTAAAAGAGGAAGTAAACCATCAGCCCAGGATTTTGATTGCACAAAACAGTCTGCAGAAAACAGAGGTACAGGCCGGGAACAGTACCGCCTGGGCTGTAACTGCCAAAAACTGCAGCAGCAGTCAGTCGATAGAAAATATGAAGGTTACACTGCTTTTTGAGGGAAATGAGGTTTCTTTTGAGAAAACAGCATGGTATTTTGAACAGGTTCCTCCCGGAGGCAGCGTGGATTTGTCGCAGAAAATTACTGTGGCAAAAAAAGCAGCGCAGGGGCAGGTTTCATTTCAGCTTCAGTTTGATTATGAAGATAAAAAGGGGAATGTATACAGTTCTTCGGAAACAGTACGGATTTTGATCTCTCAGGAGCAGAAAGCTCAGCTTGTAAACTTGAATTTTCCGGAAAGTATTTATGAATCGGATACGGACATACTGTCTTTTCAGGTTCAGAATACCGGGCTTGCTGTAATTTATAATGCCAAAGTACGTCTGGAAGGGAAGGGTCTGTTTCCGGAAAAGGAGATTTTTTTGGGAAATATAGAGGCCGGGACGTCGGTGGACGGTGAAATTTCGGTGTTTGCGGGTACATTGGATATGGATGCAGACGGAAATGCATCAAAAGGAGATGCGTCGAAATACGGAGATACTTCTGCAGACGTGATCTTTTCCTATGAAAATGAGCAGGGTGAAGCGGTGGAACAGTCTCTTTCTTTTCATACAGCAATTAAAAAGCCGGAAACGGTGGAATTGAAAGTGGAAAAGCAGGCAGAAGATACGAACCAGTGGTGGATAACCGTTCTGTTTTTTGTATTTCTGGTTCTGATTTTGATAATTATCTGGCTGTATTTACGTATGAAATATTATCAGAGGATGAGGGAGGAGGCATATGAAAGTACGAAATGTTTATAAAGATATTGTAATCATTGCAGCGGTGCTTCTTATGTTTGTCCATGTGAAAGGGAGGCTGAACATCTGGCTCAGAGAGCAGAAAACATATGGCTTTGTGATCCAGTCGCAGTCTGAACTGACAAAAGGCGTGGCGGGAGAATTTGCAAAGTTGACGGGTCTCAGGCAGTTTCTGCCGACAGCTTCGGTTCATGTTACATTGAAGCTGGAGGAATATACGCTGCAAACTGAAATGACGGGAATTTATTTGGAAGAATATCCTTTACAGTGGGAGGTGGCACAGCAGACAGCTGCCTTTTCTGGTACAGCTGTTTTGTTTTTAGGGAAGGAAAGCTTTGCGTCATTTGCAGATAAGAACGGCCATACACCAACGAAAGGACAAATTGAGAAGTGGATAGCGCATTATGAAGAGCTTTTGCTTACGGTTCTGGATGAAACGGGGCAGGAAAAAAAGGCGAAGGTGTTTGGAATTTTAAAGGATCCCAAAGAGATAATTTGTATGGATAAGAAACAGATGGAAGAGGTGTTTGGCAGCATGTGCAAAGTGAGAGGGGGATATATACAGGTGCATGGATACCAGAATACACAGATGGCAAAGCAGGTGTTGGAGGGTGCGGGATTTTTGGTACAGGATGTATCGTTAAAATAGATATACAGGATGTTTTCAATAATTTGATTTTTATGGGGTATTTTGGTTATTATTCTGCGTTTTTCTGCCGATGTAACATATAAGAATTATATTGTCAGACTTTGACAGTATCAGACATATGTATGAATGGAATCACACACAGTTTCAGGGAGGAAATGAGTATGGGGATGACAGCGGGCGGAGGGATAAGCGGAATACCGACAGGGTATTCTGTCCACACATCAAGTACAAACAGTGTAACAAGTCAATTGGCTTTGATGGAAAAAGTCAGAAAAAGGAACCAACGGCCTAAAAAGAAGTTAAAGTATAATCCAAGGGAAATATCCAATCAATTGCAGCGGGTGACTAAGTCCAGAAATGCAGCGACGGTTCTGACCAGGGCAAAGAGCAAGGTTGCCGTACTGATGTCAGTGAAGGTCAGCGGGCAGTATAAGGATTCTGATGTGCGGATTGCGCTGGCGCATGCAAGGAGGATGGTAGAATGTTCCCGTATGAAAGTGCGCAATTTAAAAGAAGAAGAGCTTTTAAAAGGTCGCGATGACAGGGATCATACCATAAAAGAACAGAAGAAAAAGAGTGAAATCAAACGCCGTGTCCATCAGAAGGAAAATGACCTTAAGGTGAAAATGGCGATTGAGGAGAATCAGCAGATTTTAAAAGAAAAGATGCGCAGGCAGCAGTTAAACCAGAAGCGGCGTATGCACAGGACAGAAGAACAGGGTAAAATAACGGAAGCAGAAATGAAATACCTCAAGGGTCTTGGAGAGAATGATCAGCCGGTGCACAGTGTGGATATGGGAAGTGTGGCATTGGAGCTGAGTATGGCTGCCGAACGGTTAGCTGAGCTTCAGCGTATGGAACAGCAGCTTGAGCAGCAGGTAGAAGCAGAAGTAGAGATGGAAATGAGCAGCCTGGCTGCACAGGGTATTGATATGGCAGTAACAGACGCCACACAGATGACAGGAAATGCATCCTCAGAAACAGCAGGCGTGGAGGGAGCGTCAGTAGACATTACGGTATAGGCGATACCTGATAAATAAAAGGATATTTTATTCCGCTACTATATGATGGGATAAGATATCCTTTCGGGTTTATTGAAAAATGTGGGTAAGAGTGAAAGGAATAAAATGGTAAAATGCTTTAGCATGTCAGGGCCGAATGGACTGAATGGAATTTGGATAACAGCTGTCCCGGTAAACAAGCCTGCATGGAAATTCAATCCGCACAGAGGAAGTATGTCCTCTTGCAATGCGATCCAGCAGGAGCATAACCGCCATGTGTGCCATTTCCCGGTGTGGAATGTGAACCGTTGTCAGATAGGGTTTTGTATTTTGCGCGTCTGTAATATCATCAATTGAAATCACAGAAATTGAACGCCTGACATTTGCTTTTTGCTGCCCAAGCAGTTCCAGTACACGAACTGCCGTATTGTCATTTGCACAAAATATTGCAGAAAAATCTGCTTTTTTAGACTGCTTATCTGTGAGCAGCTCCAGGAATGCAGCGTCCGTTTCTTCTTTTGTCTGATTCGTCTGTTTGATCAGGTGATAATCCATTGGGATTTTATTCTGAAATAAAATATTGCAGTAGCCGACATAACGGCTTTCATAAGAGCAGTCGCCGATATAGGCGATTTTTTTATGTCCAAGTGAAAGCAGATAATTCATTGCCAGCTCAGCTGCCTTTCTGCCGTCACAGATTACCTCGTCAATATCGAAATCCATAGAATTCCGCCAAATTCCCACAATATCTCTGTTCTGCATCAGAATCTGTTCTAAAAGGGTAGGGGAACATCTGCCCATAATCAGAATACCGTTTGCTTCCGAAAGTTTTTTTTGTCTGATTTCTTCTACATGAACCATATCCTCGATCAGTCCTCCCTGCAGCAGCAGTTCCATCTCCAGGCTTCGAAACAGTTCTGAAAAAAAAGGATCTTCTTCGGCTGTCACACGTGCCATTACGACGGCAATCCGGGGAAGCTTTTGAGTACCGCTGTCACCTTTTTTCAGGGCTCTTGCCGCTTTATTTGGGTGATAACCGATTTCTCTGGCAGCGGCCCATATTTTATCCTGCAATTCTTTGGAGGCGCAGGATGCAGATGTTTGATTTAAAACACGGGAAACGGTAGAAACAGAGGTGTTTGTCATAGCGGCAATCTGTTTTAGGGACATATAGTCACTCCTTTCCATTATTAGTATCTCGCTTTTCGGGAAAGTGAATTTTTCTCCAATCTACTCACATGTTTCTAAATATTCGGACAGCAGGGCTGAAGATGGATTTAATCGTAATGCCCTGTCGTATTCCGAGCCATCTTCGTCAGGCGGCGCCTGTTCTACATTAATAACTACACGCTCACGTTCTTTTCCGGTTCCAAAAAGATCCGAATCATCAAGCCTTTTCATTGCTTCCTCCATGGAATCAATCCGTACAACCCACTCAATCCCATAAAGCTCATCCTCTGGTAATCCATCTGCCCTTTTGTCCAGCAATTCATTTACTTCACCAAAAAATTCGTCATATCCATAATCAGCATAGGGAGAATCTGCGCTGTCCCATTTCCACCAACTCTTCTCTTCATCCGGTATTTGCTGTTCCATAATTGATTTTTCTAAAGCTTCGTAAGACCATGCTGAAATATATGGATGCAAGCCCTCATCGAATATAAACGCATAGAAATAAAAATGTTCTTTGGTTGTTTCTTTTAAAGACAGAAACGCTGCTCTGGCAGCTTTTACAAGGGCTTCAATAAGTTCTTCGTTATCTTTTTTGGTACACATATCCACTCCAACCTTTCTGTTGTATAGATTCGATTATAAAATATCTGCCTGATGCTTACAATGCATATTTATAAGTTCGTTTTACATGGATGCACAATTCGTTACTGTTTACACGCTACTGTTCCGCGGGGTGTTTCTGCACATTCTGTGCAAAAATACTGAGTTTTCGGCGTGAAATCGCATCTTTTTGCAATTTCTGTGCATCGTGGAGCGTGTTACTGGTCACGGAGTAAAAAGTAATTACAATTCTCAAAGGGGACCATAGAATCTGAAAAATTGAGAAAACGTTTGCGTAATATAGGGCTTGTAAAATATTGTAAAAGCAGTTAATAATATGTTCGTAACAATAATGTAACAAATCAAAAATTAAATGTCAATGAATTTAAGCAAACGTTTTCAGACAGGAAACGTGTTGGTTACCGTTCATGGGTCAGGAACGCGCATTTACTGCGTGTTCCGTGAGAATATGATACAAGTTCGGGGCGATTTTTGCGAAGCAAAACTTTAAATATCGCCCCGAACCGTTACTGTGAGCGGCCTCCCAGGCCGTGAACAGTAAC
>JAAWDZ010000020.1 GCA_022794015.1 Eubacterium sp.
CAAGGGACTGGTTCCTTGTGGGTTCTTAGGGCAACGCCCTAAGCCCTCGGAGAGCTTTTCGGAATCAATATCTGCAGTTTTCAAGGTTCATTTGAGCCTATTTTTTTCAGCTCGTTTTTTCATAGATTACTTGACACTACCCTTAACCTGGCTATGTTTCATCTATACTACTGTCCAACCCCCAAATACCAATATTTCCATATGTCGTACATGTTCTGACCTTATCAATATATATTCCTAACACGTTTTATAAAGCAAGTTAGATTTTCTCTCCGAACTATGGTAAAATAAAATCACCATTTAAATTGCAGTTTATGGAGGCAGTCATATGAATTTTGATACAAACAAATTAAAATGGACCCGGAAACCTGCAGATTACGCGATATCCGATGATAAAATTGAGATCACAACAAATCCTCACACAGATTTATGGCAAAGGACATACTATCATTTCAGAAACGACAACGCACCTGTTTTGCAGATGAAAACGGATGAAAAATTCTTTTCGTTTACCGTGAAAACAGAATTTGAAAGTAAGCGCAGATTTGACCAATGTGGAATTGTAATGTACCTTGACAGCGAAAATTGGTTAAAGGGTTCGATAGAATACGAAAATGAAAAATTCCAGCACCTTGGAAGTGTTGTCACAAACAATGGCTATTCAGACTGGGCAACAACAAAAATAAGCGCTTCTGTAAAGTCCATGTGGTATAGATTCAGCCGCAGGGAAGACGACTATTGCATTGAGTGTTCTGAAGATGGCGTTACTTTCAGGCAGATGCGTGTATGCCATATGTGGAATGGCAACGGAACGATCCTGTTTGGAATTTATGCATGTAGTCCTGAAGAATCCTCTTTTAAGGCTACGTTTACCCACATGGAAATAACGGAATGTAAATGGCTTGCCCATAACGGACAACAACCGGACTAAGAACGTCAATTTCTAAGATTTAAGAGGGAATATGGAAAAATATACTTATATCAATTTAAGACAAAGACCTCAATTAAAAGAACAAGCTGCCGCATGGTTTCACACAAAATGGAAAATTCCGCAGGAAGCCTATCTCGAATGTATCAATGCTTACCTCAATTCTGAGACTGAATATGGCTGGTATCTTTGTTTGGACGGGGAGAAAATAATCGGCGGTTTAGGAGTAATCCAAAATGATTTTCACAACAGAAAAGACCTCGCGCCGAATGTCTGTGCGTTATATACAGAACAGGAATATCGCTGTCAGGGCATTGCGGGACGGCTGCTTGACATCGTTGTGGAAGATATGAAATCCAAAGGGATAGCACCAATCTATCTGATTACTGACCATACAAATTTTTATGAAAGATACGGATGGAAATTTTTATGTATGGTTCAGGGGAATCATGAATCCGATATGTCAAGAATGTATATTCATAGGTAACTTGGGGCATGCATATGAGTATCCTGAAAAAGGAATGGCACTGATAATTTTCCGTATCTGCGAGGAGGATTGTATTATGGAAAATGAAAAGATATTTGGAATGTATTTTGCAAAGGTTTATCCGATGCTTTTAGCAAAAGCGGAACGAAAAGGCCGCACAAAAAATGAAGTGGATGAAATTGCCTGCTGGCTGACCGGATATAGCAGTGATTCCATTCATGGTTTTCTGAACAGCGATCTGACATACGGCGATTTTTTCAGACAGGCGCCCGCGCCAAACCCAGACCGCAAACTGATCAAGGGAACGATATGCGGCGTACGTGTTGAAAGCATACAAGATCCATTGATGCAGGAGATCAGATATCTTGATAAATTAGTGGATGAACTCGCAAAAGGTAAAAAAATGGAACAAATTTTAAGAAAATAGCGTCATTGTGATGACCGCTAATAAGGAGGGATGAAATGGAACTAAAATTCAGCGCAGTGATAATTCAAAATAAAGATATGGATGCTGCTTATGTAGAAGTCCCTTATGATATCAAACAACTATTTGGTAAAGGCCGCCTGCTGGTAAATGCATCTTTTGACGGCATCCCATACAAAGGACAGGTAGTAAAAATGGGCACACCCTGTTACATCATTGGCGTTACCAAACAGATCCGCAGACAAATCGGCAAAAGTTTTGGCGATACTGTTGAGGTTATTTTGCAGGAAAGAGACAGTGAGAAGCCATCCATGTGGAAATGCCCAAAATGCGGAAGGGAATTTAAAAACAAAGGGCAGAGCCATTACTGTGGTGAAAAGCCCAAAACGATTGATGAATATATTCTTGGCCAGGATACGGATAAACAGGAAGATCTGCAGCATATCCGCCAGATCCTGCACAGGGCATTGCCAGAAGCGGAAGAACGTATCTCATGGAGTATGCCAACTTATTGGAAAAAGCATAATATTATTCATTTTGCCGCTTCAAAGAAACACATTGGACTGTATCCGGGACCGGAAGCCGTAATACATTTTGCAGAAGAACTTTTGGATTACAAAACCGAAAAAGGGTCTATCCGTATCCCTTATGGCAAAATTGACGCCGCATTGATTGAAAAAATTGCAACGTGGTGCTGGCAGACCGGAAATCATGCCTGACCGCAGCGGCCCTATGGCTTTATTCTTTAAATGAGCGAATTCCGTAACAGTGAAGCCAGAAGGCTGAACTGTTACCGTTTTTTCCGTAATTCTGAACATCCCCTTCCCTTTTCCCTCTGCAACTGCTATAATCTCTATAACTTATTAACCCAATAACCCCAGAAAGGAGCAACCACATGAAACCTATCAGCACGCCAAACGCCCCTGACGCCATCGGCCCTTATTCCCAGGGCTATGAAGCCAACGGCCTCCTTTTTACCTCCGGTCAGATCGCAATCATCCCCGAAACCGGAGAAATTGCAGTCGGCATCGAAGCCCAGGCACACCAGTGCTGCAAAAATATTGGCGCCATCTTATCTGCCGCGGGGTGCAGCTACGGCAATGTCATCAAAACTACCTGTTTCTTATCCGACATGGCCGATTTCACCGTTTTCAATGAAATTTACGCAGACTATTTTACATCCAAGCCTGCCAGAAGCTGCGTTGCGGTAAAAGAACTGCCCAAAGGCGTCCTCTGCGAAATTGACGCCATTGCTGTAAAATAGCGCTAAAAAAGCTGGATCTGCCACGCAGCAGTCCAGCTTTTATATATCCTCTTTTAAATTCCCATATTCACCCGAAGCCCCTTCAGCTCTTCCTCCAGCATCTTCTCTTCCTCTAAAATCTTCTGAATCTCCGCATCCATACTGTCGGTGCTGATTTCACTCATCAGGGCCTGTTCGACACGCTCCGAAGCATTTTTACGCTTTGCGAGTGCGACAGCCTCTGCCTCTTCCTTTTGCTCTCTGGCCGCTTCAATCTGCTCCTCTTGCTCTTCCTTTTGCTCCTGTTTTGCCTCTGCCTCTGCTTTTACATCCTCTGAGTTTTGGTCGATTGTATCAACAGCCTCTCCGGTTAAAATACCAACCGCCTCTTTGGCCGCGGACTCCATCATCTCCTCCTTCGCCCGCATGGCATCCTCCATCGCATGCGATTCCAGACGCATCAATTTGACATGGCGGGTTACGGAGCCTATGGCGCGCATTTCCTTTTTATTCTCCAGAATAATTGTATACTTCCAGTGATCCGCCTGCTCATACGCTTCCATAGAAAGCGCCTGATATTCGGTTGGCTCTCCCATTTCCGCTAAGCGTTTCTCTTCCTCTTCCGTTAAAGTCTCAAAGGTTCTGTGGTGCTCAATATCAAATTTCTTTTTCAGCAAATCCAGATCCTTCTCCTCCTGACTGTCTGGAGCAATCTGATAATCCACCTTCGCCTGCGCCATCTTTTGGTTGGCTTCCTGTAAGCGTCTGTCTGCCTCTTCATTTTCCTCCATAAGCCTGTTGACGCGCTCTTTGATTTCTTCCATACTCTGATCCATACGCTTTTCTGAATCATTTACACCTGTTACCGCGCGCATCCCCTGCTTATAGCAGAGTCCTTTTTTGGCTGCAATTCTGTCAGCGGCTGCTGTCTGCTGTCCGGGCAGAAAATCACCTGCAAAAAAAACATTTTTCTGCTGTCCTATTTTCATAGCTCACTCTCCTTAAACGGTTTTGTTCACATTCAGTCCCTTCAAATCCTCCAAAAGCAGTTTCTCCTCCTCCAGAATCTTCTTGATCTCCACATCAATTTCCCGGACCAGATCCTCGCCTTCTACTACATTCTCTGTCAGTTCCTTTATATTCTCTTTAATCGCTTCTGTCGCTTCCTCAGCTGCTTCCCGATCTTCCTTCGCCGCTTCGATACGCTCTTCCTTTTCCTCTTCCTTCTCTTCTCTCTTCTCGGCAGCCTCCTGGATCTCTTCCGCCTTCTCTTCTATATTCTGCTTCGCATCCTCAACAAGCAGCCCCATCGCTTCCTTAGACGCTGCCTCCATAATCTCGTCCCTGGCCTTCTGCGCATCGATCAGGGCGTGCGATCTCAGTCGATCTACTTTAATCTGACGGACCGATCTGCCGCCTAACGCCATCTCCTCCTGATTGTCACTGATCAGTGTCTTCCAGTGATCTGCCTGCGCGTACAGCTCCATCGACTGCTTCTGATATTCCGTCATCTCGCCCATTTCTTTTAAGCGTTTCTTTTCCTCATCCGTCAACAGTGTAGTAGAACCGTGCGTTGTGATATCGTAATTCTTCTTTAACAACGCTAAATCCTGCTCCTCCTGGCTGTCGTCCTCTATATTATAGCTCGCCTTTACGTCCGCCATCCTCTGATTGATTTCCTGCAAATACTCATTTGCCTCATCGCTTTCTGCCTGAAGCCTGCGGGTACGATCCTGTATATCTTCAATATTCTTGTCAATTTTCTTCTCCGCACCGTAGGCGCCTGTTACAATACGCGTACCCTCTTTCAAATAAAGCGCCTTTTTCATAGCAATCTTTTCCCGGACATCCATTTCCTTTTTTCCAAACAAAGAATCTCCCATAAAAAAGGACTTGTTCTGCTGTGAAATTTTCATACTCTTACCTCCTCCATCCTGTTTTTACTATTAAAATATAACTGTCCAGACAAACTGTCCTGTTACATGTCCCATGGAATCATAACTGTCTGAACTGTTACGTCAACATACTCTTATCAGTTATATCGACAGACTACTGTGAAAACTAAAGCTCTTATCTTTCACTCCATACTTATAAATCAATTATAGTGCAAAAAAGACCTCCGATTTAGGCCACAAAATAGGGAGTGGATGGGATATGTCAAACGAGAAGATTATAGATCAGATACAGCATGGTATAGAGGTAACAGCTAACCAGGAAAGGCTCTGACAGAAAACTTTTCTTTTGGGCTATAAATTTAGCATATCGACAATTTCCGAAAAGTTGATGAACAAATCATCATAGATACTGGCTTTTACAGAATCGGCAAAAGTATAGTCTCCAGTATCTTCTGATTCAAAATTGTAAACAAGAACACGATTCTTTTCCGGATCTACAATCCAGTATTCTCTAACACCAGCGGTGCGGTATTTAAATAACTTTGTAAAATAGTCCATTCGCCTGCTGCCAGGCGACACAACTTCGATAATCCAGTCAGGCGCCCCGAAACATCCTTTGTCGGTGAGTTTTGACTTATCGCAGATAACGGATATATCTGGCTCAACATAGTTTGTATCGTCTTTATCTAAAAATACGGCAAATGGGGCAATGTATGGACGGCATGAGCCATTGTTTGAACGGATGTATTCCCGGATGATTCCAAAGAGTTCCCCCGTAATATCCTGATGTTTTCTGGAAGGCGGCGTCATATTATAAATCTGGCCGTCAATTAATTCTGCCCTGCTGCCATCTGGCAAACTGTAGATATCGTCAATGGTATAGAATTTCTCTTGTGCCAATACTGGCGCCATGAAAACACTTCCTTTCGTAGTTATTGCATGCGGTTGCATATCTTGCATTCATTTGCTGACACTTGCTGTCAACTGAAAGCGGATTGCAGACAGATGGCAGCAGGTGTCCGGGCACAGGCCTGCTGCCTGTATTTTGCAAAGATCTCATAACTTAAATATTCCCCAGATAGAGCAGATATATCAAAGTAAACACCAATCCCACATAAAACAGCAGCAGACCAAAAGAAAGACTTCTCTGTATAATCATATTCGTTTCCATCATCTTCTCTCTCTGCACTGCCAGCTTATGCTTATAAGAAACTTCCCGCTCCGGCGCAGGCTGTCTTAATATCTTGCGTTTTACCACACGCAGCCAGTCCAGCGCTGCCCCAAGAAGATGTGTAAATTCCGTTCCTTCCGGCAATTCATGCGGTATTTTCCTGTCTGAAAACAGCGTTTTACGCAGCAGCAAAATCACCCAGTCTGCCAGACTGTCTAAAATCCTGCAGAAAAACCTCGCCACAGCTGGCAGAATCCCAAGCAATAACGGACGATAAAACAGATTTTCCACATCCCACCATTTCGGCCAACAGTCTTTGTACACCCGGACATTATTGCCTTCTACAGCCCGCTCTTTTACAGTATCCATCGTCACTTTGCGCAGCAATCCATAAAGCGCAATACCGATTACAATCGAAATCAGACCTCCTTTGAGATTTTGTAAGCCAAAATAAGCGACCGTATGTACTTCACCTTCCAAATGCATAAAACCCTGTCCCAAATCCGCAATCCGATCACTGGTCAGATTCGGCACAATTCCCAGTACCGGCAAAATCAAAGCGCTGGCTCCAATTGCAAAAGCGCTAATCGGACTGATATAGCTCTTCATATTATCAAAACGCTCCTGCTCTTTTTTTTCTGCATTTTCTTCTACAAATACAGCTACATAAAGTTTTGTCATATAGGCAAGTGTCATCCCTCCGCTGATTAAGAAAATCCACTCACTCATTTTTAAGAAACCGGAAATCTCCTGCACATGAGAAATTCCTTCTACAATGCTTTCATGCAGCAGCGTTTTGCTGACATATCCGTTAAAAAACGGAACTCCTGCGATTCCAAGTGCACCGAGCAGAAAACAGATATTTAAAAACGGTTTTTTTCGTCCAAAACCGCGGATTTCATTCAGGTTTAATTTATGGATATTCATTACCACGACTCCTGCTATCATAAAAAGTACCAGCTTAATCAGAGAATGGTTTACCATATGAAGCAAAGTTCCGCGGATTGCCAGTGCATTTTCTTCCCCCAGAATCCCCTGCATACCGACACCCACCAGTATAAACCCAATCTGCGACATGGAAGAGCACGCCAGCGTCCGCTTCAAATCAACGGAAAAAACTGCCAGAAGCGCGCCGCCAAACATGGTAAACAGCCCTAACGTCAGGATAAAGATACCCCAGTCCGCATCATGTAAAAATATATTGCAGCTCACCGCAAGCACACCAAAAATACCTGCTTTCGTCAAAATGCCGGAAAGCAATGCACTTGCAGGCGCCGGTGCAACCGGATGTGCTTTCGGCAGCCAGATATGCAGCGGGAATGCACCCGCTTTTGCCCCAAAGCCGACAAGCGTACAGCATCCGGCAATGTATAAAATCTGCTTGTTGCCACAGGCGTTTGCAGCGTTCAAAAGCTCTGACATCTCCAGAGTTCCCAGCGTGTGATACAGCAAAAACAGCCCCATTAACAGCACCATACCACCGATCACTGCAACGGCCAGATATGTTTCCGCCGCCCGAACTGCTCCTTTTGTTTCTTCCTGCACCACCCACACATAGGAGGTAAATGACATAATCTCAAAAAATACAAATGTAGTAAATAAATCCGCCGAAAGAAATACGCCGAGTGTTGCAGAAAGCGTCACAAGCTGAAAAAAGTAGTACCTGCCCAGATGATGTTCATGCGCCAGATATTCCCGCGAAAACAAAAGCGTCATCATCCACATAAATGAAGCCACAAGACCATACACCGCACGAAATCCGTCTATGCAGAAATGAAGCCCCATGCCGCAGATCTCTGGCATAGTAAGCTCACTTCCCATACCGCCTCCTGCCAGCATACACATCAGGACAAATTCAGCAACGCCTATGCCCATTGCAAGATAATCCCTGATATTGTTCCATCCACCCATTCCCGCAGGGCTGCATGCAGCCGCCTTCCGATCGGCAAAATACACAAAAAACGCGCCGCAGACCGGAACTAAAATCAGTCCCAAAAATAATCCTTCCATCACAGCCTCCAAAAAAGTACCGCCTGTCTTTTCCTGACACCGGCAACCATCATTTTATTCCATCGAACAAACCTAAAAACTCCCATGCGAAACCGCTCCAAACAGCTCATTTACTGGTATGGAGCAAATACCAAATCCTACAATGCCAATGACAAATACAAACAGCGGCAAAAGCATCATCCAATTCGGATCTTTCACATCCGCTATTGTATTATAATCAAAATCCGCCTTCGGAAAATAAGCCCGAATTACAATTGTCAGCATATACATTGCCGTCAGAAGCGCCGACACCAGAAGCGCACCCACACCAAAATACGCGAGCACATTTTTGCTTGCAATCGCCGCGTCCGCCAGATTCCACTTACTGATAAAACCGCACAGCCCAGGCACGCCCATTAGTGCAAGCGCCGATACGGTAAAAACAAAGAACACTTTTGGCATTTTCCTGCCGAACCCGTCTAACTGATGGATATAATGCCTTTCCGTCTGGTGCATAATTGCTCCCGCGCAGAAAAATGAACAGATTTTCATAAATGCGTGGAACAACATATGTGAAAGCGCCGCCGCAAGCCCCGCTGGCGTCATAATCACCACCCCGAACAAAATATAGGAAAGGTTACTGATTGTCGAATACGCCAGACGGCGTTTCAAATGCATCTCCTTTAACGCCATACTCGAACCATACACAATTGTAATCAAAACGGCAGCCATGACCAGATACTGTGCCCAGGTCCCCCGCAGAAAATCTGCCCCAAAGCAGTAAAATGTCAGACGCATAATCGCAAACGCACCCGATTTTACAACGGCTACTGCGTGCAGAAGCGCAGTAACCGGCGTCGGTGCAACACCTGCCTGCGGAAGCCACGAGTTAAAGGGACAGACCGCAGCTTTCACACCAAACCCAAAAAAGCTTAAAACATAAACCAGAAGAAATATATTTTTGCCGCCGGCAATCCTTGCCATATTCATTACGCCGCCCAGCATAAAATCAGAAGTTTCCCCATACAAAATCACGAAAATCATCCCAATAAACGCAAAGGCCGCGCCGCCAATCGAATAGTACAGATATTTACGGCTTGCCAGGATAGCCTCTCTTGTCAGCGTATGCATCACAAGAGGCAGCGTCACAAGCGTCAAAAGTTCATAAAAACAGTACATCGTAAGGAAATTATCCGCCAGGGCTATCCCCAGCGTCACTCCGTACGTAATGGTGTAAAACATAAAAAATGTCTTTTCATGGCTTTCCTTTGTCATATATTCAAACGCATACAGCGTTGCGAGCGGCCACAAAAAAGAAATCAGTCCTGCAAAAATGCTTCCCAGACCATCCAGCTGAAATGCGATCGCCAGATTTCCGGTAAAATGCACCAATGTAAATATCTCAGCCGGACGATGCAAAAGAAGCGTCCAGACCAAAATGGAATTGGCAATGACCAGGCACTCTAAATACACAAGCATATGGCTCCGCTTTTTCCATGGAATAAGCGGAGTTAAAATTCCGCCGACGCAGGGGACAAGCACTGCCACAAATAAGTATAACGCATTCATAAAATCCCCTCCTTACACTATCTGCAGCACCTGCGCTGCAAACGCGAACAGCTGATCTGTCAGTCCGTTCGGCAACAATCCAATCAGAACGGTCAATGCCGCCAGTACCACGAGGGGCACTAGCATCATATAAGACGGTTCTTTTCCCAAAAACTGCGACGCATCATACTCCTCGCCCGGAAAAAATCCCTGCATCGTAATCGGCAGCAAATATCCCGCTGTAAGCAGCGCGCTCACCAAAAGCACCACCGGCCCCAGCCACGAAAATACCGGAATTCCCGAAGAAAGCGAGCCTGTCGCCAGCCACCATTTGCTTACAAACCCGCTCATCGGCGGAATGCCAATAAGTCCCAGGGATACAATTGTATAACACCACAGCGTCACCGGCATCCCTTTTCCAATGCCGCGCAGCTCTTCGACACGCGTACACCCGGTCCGGTAGATCATTGCAGCCGCACAGAGGAACAATGCCACCTTAATAAATGCATGCGCAGCTACGTGCAGCATGGCTCCTGTCAGCTCCCCTGCATCCATCAATGCCAGGCCGAACAGAATATAGGAAAGCTGGCTCACCGTGGAATATGCAAGCCGCTTTTTTAACACCGGCTCGCGGAATGCCAACAGCGATCCCATGAATATCGTCGCAAGGGCAAGCACAATCCATGCCGTCTGTACCCAGGTCCCCCGCAAAAAGTGTACGCCGATCATCTGGTACACGACGCGAAACACCGCTAACACGCCTGCTTTTACAATAACTCCGGACAGCACGGCGGAAGCAGGTCCCGGTGCAACCGGATGAGCCGTTGGCAGCCATGCGTGCAGCGGAAACATCCCAGCCTTCACTCCAAATCCCAGAATCATTAAAAATGTCAGCACCAAAAACAGTGTCGAATGTTCCGCAAGCACCCCTGGCAAAATCACGCCTCCCTCTGTAAACTCCAGGGTCGTTCCGTAATGGCAGATAAAATAAATTCCACCCAGCGCCATATACGCGCCTGCAAATGAAAAGAACAAATACCGAAGCCCCGCCATAATTGATTCACGGCTCTGCGTATGCAGCACCATTGGCATGGATGTCAGCGTCATCAGTTCATAAAACAGATACATCGTAATCAGATTTCCTGCAAAATCCAATCCCAAAAGCACACCGAACACAATCAGATAAACGCTATAGTACCGTTTTTCATTCTTCTCATGTTTCATATATTCAAAGGAAAAAAGTCCGGCCAGAATCCAGACAACCGTTACCACAAGCGAAAAATACTTTCCTATCAGATCCAGTTTAAAATAAATCGGAAGCTCTTTTGTCAGATAAAACAGAGTTACACCGTCTGTTTCCCCGAAAATTGCCATGCAGGCAAGCACTCCCGTCAACGCCAGGGCAATCCCCACATAAAGCAGCAGAGAATTCCTATTTTGGAACTCTTTTTTAAACAACAACACAATTCCTGCCAGGATTGGAAAAAATACCGGCAACAGCAATATTTGCTCCATCGTCTCTCCCTCCTACGATCTTCAGGCATCTCTCTTTGTACTATACCATCCGACGTAATCATTTTACGCAAAAACAGATAAGCCCTGTGTAATCCAGTCTGTAATCGGCTGCGAACACATACCAAGCACAATATTCAATACGACAAAGCACAGCAGGGTAAATGTATACAGCGGATTCTCCTTCGCCAGGACCGACGCATATCTGCTCTGGATTGGCGTATAAATACGGATCACCGTCTTCATAAAATAAATCGCATTCAGCACCGTACTAATTGCCAGCACAATCAGGGCCGGAAGCATTTTCAAATTTCCCTGCACTGCTGCCTGCGAAAACAGAAGCTTACTGATAAAGCCGGAAAACAGCGGAATCCCGACCATAGACAGCGAACCCACCGTAAACGCCAGCCCCGCGCAGACGTTGCGGTACGCCGCTCCAGTCAGCTCAATGAACTGCTTATTGTCATCCGCCACATCCGTAAGGCCCACGCCCGATACAAACAGCAGGGACTTTGTCGCCGCATGTGCCAGAATGTGAAAAACAGAGGCAATCATACCAGCCTGGGTTCCAAGCCCGAAGCCCATATAAATGTATCCAATCTGCGCCACCGAGGAATATGAAATCATCCTGCGGATATCGTTTTCCCGAATCGCACTGGTCGAACCCATAATCATTCCGGCCAGTCCAAATACAAATAATACATTGATAATACGGCTCTGCACAAAAATATCAAAACCGATGACCCTGTAAATTATCTTAATTAAAAGAAATATGTATCCCTTTGACACCAGGCTCGAAAGCATTGCCGCAGAAGATACCGTTGAATATCCATACGCGTCCGGCAGCCATGCATGGAACGGAAACAGCGCGCTCTTAATGGCCAGCCCAACGACCATCAGTGCAATCGTGACCAGAAGCGGAATCATATACGTGCCCTCCGCCGCAATCTGCTGCACGCTCTCCTGCACATTGCTCATCAGAAGATGCCCCGTCATATCATACATCATACAGAGCCCAATCAAAAACAGACCGGAGCCAAGCAAACTCATAATCATATAGCGTGTCGCCGCCTCAATCGCACGCCCGCTCTCCATAATCATAATCAAACCGCAGGCCGCAATCGTATTAATTTCCACAAATACATATGCGGTAAACAAATCGTTGGTGTATACCAGCGCAAGCAAAGAGCTTAGCAGCAGGTCCACCATAATATAGTACAGATTCTCCTTGCCCGGATCAATTTCCAGCTGAATTTTCCTTCGCCCGCCGTTTAATGACAGCAGCATAATTACGCAGAAAAACAGCGCCATGCCCGCCTCCAGTGAACCAAACCGGATTTCATTTCCAAGCGGCGCCGGGAAATGCCCCATCACATAGACATAGCTTTTGCCTGTAACATGCGTAAAATAAAGCGTACAGGCCGACAATACCCCGACCGCCGTTACGACAAAGGTATTCAGACGCCTTGCTCCCGCGCCTTTTAATGCGGAGCTGATAATTGCTGAAAACATGGCAAGTAAAATCGAAAGACAGGGAAAATTTCTTATGATTTCCATTTACAGACCTTCTTTCTTTAGTCTCATCGTAATCTCATCCAAATCCAGCGTATGATACCTGCGGTAAAGCCGGATCGTCAATGACAGCATCAGTGCTGTAACCGATACGGATACCACAATTCCCGTCAGCACAAGACCGCTGGGCACCGGGTTGATATACGTATCCGGGCTCACGTTGCCGTTTACGACAATCGGCGCAATATGCCCCTCAATATACCCTTTTTCCGCCAGAAACAGGTACACCGCCGTATCCATAATATTCAGCCCGATAATCTTTTTGATCATATTCTTCTGCAGCAGCAGATTCGTAAATCCAATTCCAAACAGCGCCACTGCCACAACCTCCGCATAATTTGCCAGCAAATGTGTTCCGATCTCCATTTTATAACCCTCCTCTTCGGAATAATGCATAAAACGCATACATCGTACACGCAACCTCAGAACCCACAAAAATATTAATCGGCAACGTAATACCTCCGCTTAAAATTGCCCCCGGCCTGCCCAGGGGAATCAGGCATGGCAGCCCGTTGGCCCCAGTCAGAAAATAATACGTCACAATACAGCCGTAACAGATAAGCGCCGTCACCTTCACGCATTTATACACCTTTTCATTAAAAAACTTACCCATCCTGTCAAAACCGAACGCCGCCACATATAAAATCATCCCTGCGCCAATCATCGCTCCGCCCGAAAATCCGCCGCCCGGCGAAAGATGCCCGTTCAAAATGATATAAATCCCAAACAAAAATACAATCGGCACTAAAAGTCCCGCCACAACCTTTAAAATCACATCGTTTTTCGGTTCAAAAATACGGTCGTTGGATTCCTCATTTTCCCGTATCTTATCCTCATCCACCATCAGCATAATCATCACACAGCATGTTGCAATAAACAGCACGTTCGTCTCTCCAAACGTATCAAACGCACGATAGGACAAAATCATGCCTGTGACAATATTCACCGCTCCGGTGTCCTTAAGCCCGTCGGAAATATATGTATCTGACACCACGTTATTCGTCGGTTTATCCTCTCTGCCAACGGAAGGCAGGTATGACACCGTAATGATCAGAAGCGCTACAATCGCAATGCAAAACACAATACTAAAGCACTTGTAAAGGGCATTAAAAAAACGCAGCTCTTTATTGTGGACGCTGTCATATACTTCCTCCAGCGCCTGCTGCCTGTCGCGCATCCGTTCTTCAATTGTCGCTTCCTCTTCTACATATTCCTTCTGCGGGCGCATTTCCATATTGCCCACAAACGCATCCTTTTCTCCGCCCATCCAGCGGAAAAACCGGTATGCAAATGTCTTTTCATACTCACTTTGATTTCTGATACGGCTCATGTCCATCCTCCTCTTCCTGCTCCTGCGAAATTGCATGGATTTTCTTTAAAGTGACAAAAAACAGGATACTTGTAACGCCCGCTCCGACCGCTGCCTCTGTAATCGCCAGATCCGGCGATTCCAAAAGAATCCAGATAATCGACATAATCAGGCTGTAGGACATAAAAATCAGAATTGAGTTTAAAAGATTTTTCGAAAAGCTGACCGAAACCGCACAGACCACCAGAAATGCCAGCAGAATGATATTAAATACTGTCATCTGTTCCGCCTCCTTTTTCCGTCTGCTTCTCTCTTTTTTTGCCGATAATCATAATCCTGCAGTGATCTAAAATCCTCTTGTCCGTAGACATCTGCAGGCTGGCAATCACATGGGAGGATACGGGAGAAGCGCACCACAGGAAAACCACCACAAGCGCCAGCTTTGCCGTGGTCGCATTAAAGCCGTTTGCAATCATAAGTCCCACCAGGCAAAGCCCTATTCCAAGGGTATCCCCGGTCGCCGCAATCTGCATCCGGTTCAGCACATACTTAAACCGGTACACGCCGAAAATTTCCAAAAAGAAGATAGACATTCCCATAATCAGAAAGCCTACCACCAGAAAAAAACGAATCCATTCAATAATCTCCATATTTTTCCTCCCCTTTATTCTTCCACTCCAGATATACACCCATATATACTTTGGTCAGTATAATCACGGCAAGAAAACTAATCATGGCATAAATCAGACAGATATCCACCAGATACCCCTCCTGCACCATCACAGCCAGTATGGCAATCGCTACCATAACCATGGTTCCCATCATATTAATCGCCACAATCCGATCCGCCATCCGGGGCCCCACCACTGCCCGGATCAGGCAGGAAAAGAACAAAACCGCAAGTATAACCAAAAGCGCCATAAACAGGATATGATACGCCTGTTCTAACGCTGCAATTCCACTATTCATGCTGACTCCTCCGTTTCTGCATGTACGCTTCGTCCATCTCTTCCATCCTGCGCAGCATATGGACAAATACACTCTCGTCAATTCCCTCCACCAGCTCTGCATCCAGCGCATGTACAACCAGCTCACTGCCTTCAAGCTTAATCGTAATCGTACCCGGCGTCAGCGTAATGGAATTGGCAAGCACCACTTTGGCTATGTCTGTTTTTAAATCCGTCCTGAATTTGACAATGACAGGATCCACTTCATTCCGATAGCTCAGCGCCAGACGTATCGCACTCACATTCGCCTTAATGATTTCCCAGATCAGTATCAGAATGTAGGCCAGGATATACGGCAGCTTGCGGAACAAAAGAATATCTTTTTCAATGGAATAGTCCAAAAACTTGCAGACGAACCCATACATCACGCCTGCAATCACAATTCCAAACGCCGCTACTTCCCACGTCAGCTGTCCGTTTAAAATAATCCACAATAATAATAATAAAATATACATACTATACTCACACTCCCTATGTAATTTACACCCGTGCGGCAGGAAAATCAAGTGTAATATTTCATTTTTTGCGGATTATTAACCCAAAATCGTTACTGATTACAGCCTGAACGGCCGCTTATAGTAACGATTTAGGGCGGCATTGCAAATTTTGCTTTGCAATGACCGCCCCTCATTTCTGCTTATCAATCCTCTGCCTCCCTTATCCGGTCGCGATCCGCCACCTCCTTATCCGCAGACGCCACAAACCGCTCCTCATCCGTCAGTGACCCATCCTCCAGCGCCACATACTGCTCATCCTGATCCAGCACCTTTACCTTCCGCTTCCGCGCCGTAAGCTCGGTTCCCAGGATTGTCGCCTGCTCCTCCACAATCAGAACATAGCTCGACCCACCGTCCGAATGTAGCGCATCCACAGGAATACAGCACTCATACCTCCCTGTCGTCTTCTGAATCTCAAGCGACCCAAGCTCCCCGATTTCTACTCGCGCATCCTCAATCCGTCCCGTAATCTGGCAGCTTCCGTCCTCTAATTCTCCGACCGCATCGATCACAATACCCGAAAGCGACTTGTTATCCTTCGCAAACGACAGGGTCATCTTATCTCCCGGTGCCACATACGATTTTTCCTCCTGCGGCAGAACTGCCTGAAACAGTTTCTCGCCCGCTGCATCGCTCAGCACCAGCGCAGAAGTATTCGTCGTTCGCTCGCCCGCATGGACTGCAATCCGGCTTACATACCCGTCCATTTCACACACAACCTTCCCTTCCGCTGCCAAAAGCGCCGCCATCCGTTCCCGCTTTTCCTCAAGCTGACGAATCAGATTCTCCTGCTCTATCCTGCTGCCTCCCGTCTGATCTCCCTGTTTCGCATCCTCCACTGCGCGCTCAGCCTGCTTCATCGCATCCTTTCGCTTTTCATTCGCGCTGTTAACCCCCTGCGCCTTTTCGGCAACCGCATCGTCCAGCGCCTGCCGCTCCTTCGCATACTCCTCCGAAAGCCTCGCATCCAGGCTCTTTTTATAGTAAGAAAACGCCTTCCTTTCCTCCTTTGTGGCACCCTTCTTCTTTGAATCCGCCAAAAGCTTCTGATACTCCGCATCCTGATCATAAGCCCTCTTCCGGTACTCCTCCTCCTGCGGCAGCGCATTTCTCGCCGCTTCGGCCGCTCTTTTTTCCTCTTCGGCCACATTTACTTCCCCCGCCGTCGTATTCGCCGTATCCTGCAAATCCTGGTTCGCCCGGTTCACCGCCGCCGTCCCGCTTGCATTCAGCTCTGCCAGCTTCATCTCCTCCGCCTTGATCTGCGCATCCGCCTGCCCCAAAACCTCCTGCAGATCCGGAAGCCCAATCCAAAACAGCACATCGCCCGGCGCAACCTTCTGTCCCTCCACCACCGACACCTTCTCCACCAAAAGCCCCTCCTCCGTCACAACCGGAACCTCCTCCGTCGTCAGCACCGTCCCATTCCCCTGAATCTTATGCACCAGCGTCTGCGCATCCACCGTCCCAAGCGCCACCCTGGGCATCCGATACGCATAAATCCCCCTCGACACAATTGTACAAACCAACATAAAAAGCATAAACAGCCCAAAATACCGAGCTGCCCGTTTCTTCCGTCTGCCCATATTTCCATGCTCCTTTTCATTCAAACCGGTCATAATTCCCTCCTCCAGACAAATCTCCCCCAGCAAACACTCCATCACTCCTTCATTCCCGAAGCTACAATTCCCTGTTCCAGATAATCCTGCCCTATAAAAAACACAAACACTGCCGGAATCAACGTAATGACCGACGCTGCCATCGCAGCCCCCGCCCGTTTCAAATCAATCTCCGGCAGATACAAAGACAGCGGCCAGCGCGACGGCTCCGCCAAAAACGCCAGCGGCTGCTCTACCATATTCCAGTACTCCAAAAATCCAAGTGTCAACGCCGACAAAATCCCCGGCGACCCAAGCGGCAGTCCGATCCAGACAAAGATCTGCCACTCGCTCGCCCCGTCTATCTTTGCCGCCTCATATAAATCCTTTGGAATCGCTGAAAATCCCCGGTACATTATAAACACCGGAAATGTCGAAAACACCGACGGCAGAATAACCGCCCAATAGGTGTCCATCAGATGCATTCCGTTCAGCACCAGATAGGAGGGGAGCATCATCACACTAAACGGCATCAGCATCAAAATCACATAAGACGCATACAGCGCCCCCTTCCCACGAAAGGAAAACTTTGCAAACGCCCACGCCGCCGGAATCGCCACAAGCATCTGCCCCAGCAAAATTCCGCCCGCCAGCTTTACCGAATTCCAGAACACCGCCAAAAATTCCGGCGTCAGAAACAAAAGCTTCCCAAAATTTTTCAGCGTCGGATACAGCGGCAGCAAATGCCACTCTATACTTCCGCCCGATACGCCCAGAATCGCAGACAGCGAATTTACCAGCTCCCTGTCGCTCTTTAACGAGCCCAGTATCACCGCAAAAATCGGCAGGCAAATTAAAATTCCCACAACAAGCAAAACCACCCGGAATAATTTCATGCGCATTTAAGATAACTCCTCCTTTTCCCACATCCTCTGCAAACCCAGCGAACAGATTGCAAAAAACACCGCCAAAAGCACAGCGGCTGACGACATTTTATCAATCTCCAGATTCGTAAACCAGTTATTAAACAAATGCTGTAAAAGATACATGCTTTTTTGCGGATAAGCCCCTGCCACCAGATAAGCCTCCCGAAACACCTTAAACGAATTCAGAAACGACAGCATTGTAATTGTAAAAAACACCGGCTTAAGCTGCGGCAGAATCATATAGCGCACACACTGTGCTTCCGTCGCTCCGTCCACCCGCGCCGCCTCTGTAATGCTTTCCGGAAT
Organism: Eubacterium sp.; assembly: GCA_022794015.1. Classification (GTDB taxonomy): domain Bacteria; phylum Bacillota; class Clostridia; order Lachnospirales; family Lachnospiraceae; genus Roseburia_B. Next base: position 18,413 of record JAAWDZ010000020.1, read on the forward strand.
CCCGGCCATACCGGCGAGCCACAGCACAATTGTATAACCTAAGTTTTTCCACAGATAACTGATAATCAACACCCCAAACGCCGCATCGCTCGTCAGCCAGTCTGTCGCTTCCAGATGAAACAGCGCCAGAAGCTGGTTCATCAGTCCAGCCTTATGGAAAAAAACCTTCCAAATCAATGCAACCACAGCAGTAGGCACCGCCATCGGCAAAAGATAAATGGATTTCAAAAGCCGCATCCACCTGCTCTTATAAATTCCAAATGCCGCTGCAAAGGAAAGCAGTAAAAGCAGCGGAATCCCCACCCCCACAAAACGGCAGGTATTTTTTACTGCCAGATGAAACGCTTCATTTTCCAAAACCGTCCGATAGCCGGCAAGGCCGCCTGAAAACGACCTCACCAGCACCTGTACAAACGGAAGAATCGCAAATGCGCCCACACCAAGCACACTTGGCAGCAAAAACCACACTTTACTCTGCCAGATAGAGTTCCACTTTTTGTACAATCTCACCACATCCTTCATCCAGGGACAAATCGCCCTCCAGCACCTTTACGCCGCCTTCCAGTACCGCTGTAAAGATTACGTCGTCTGACAGCGCCGGAGACGTTAAAGTCCCGATTTTCTCCTTAAAAGCGACAATTTCCTCTTCAGTCGGCCAGCTTGCCGAAAAATTCACCCGCCCTGAAGTACTGCCATCCTCCTCTGCTACGGACGCAGAAAATCCAACCGTCGCGTCCGGATTATCGGTTTGCGTAAACATATCATATGCATCTGCATTTACTGGAAATCCATCCTCCAAATCCGTTTTCTGTACATCTGTTCCCAAAAGCGCCTTTAAGAATGCCGCTGCCAGTTCCTTTTCCTTCGATTTTTCACTGATTCCTGCAATTCCGTACGGTACAAACAGCTTTCCGTCCGACGCTTCCATAAAATCATATGTGATGCCGTCCTTATTATCCACAAGGCCTTCCGTCATCTGGAAATCCTGCATTCCGCTGATTTTTCCTATCATCAGCAGCTGCTCATTGCTTATCATCTCATACATTCCGCTGGCATTAATGGAAAAATTTTCCCATTCATCTATAACTCCATAATCTTCCCGCCAGACCATAGAATCATTATGCTGCCGCAGCATTTGCTCCGTTATATTTTTCTGCTCATCCTTATAAATCGCAGACGCCTGCTCCAAAAATGACCGGATGGCGTCCGAATCAGCTCCTTCTTCTGTTTCAAATGCATACGAAGACAGCATATACAGCCGCTTTATAAGCTCCTCCGCTGTATATGTTCCCAATACCGTATCGGTATCTGGATGCGCTTCTCTTGCTTTGTTTACAGTTTCTGCAAAGCTCTTAAAATCCGAAATCCCCTCTATCTGCCCCTTTTCGCCGATCAGTACCGGAATCTGAAACCGGATTGGAATAGCATACAGTCCGTTCTCGTTTTCATATGCCCGTAAAACATTGGAAAAATAAGCGCCGCTGCCCTCAAGCTCCTTTGCCACGTCTCCCAGATTCGATAAAATTCCCTTTTCGATATAAGACTGTAGCGGCATATCGTCCATCAGTACAATATCCGGCCCCTCTCCTGCCAAAAGGCGCGTATTCAGATTCCGGATAGCATCTTCCTTTGTCACACCGTAATCGCCCAGCAAACCTATCTCCTGTTTGACATACACATCCGGATTCGACTTGCGAAACATGCTGATCGCCTTGCTCACCGTCATATTCTGATTTAAGCTGTAAACCACCAGTTGTCTTGTCGGTACAGACGGCGCATCCTTGTCATACGTATACAGGTCTATTTCCCCGTCTTCAAAGGCCACCAGAAAGCTGTCATCCCCGTTTTTTAAAATAGAAGACACCGTTTTCGTCGGATCTCCCATTGCGCAAAGCCCGCCGTCTAACAGATTTTCCATCGTGCTTCCGCCGATCACATGGCTGTAAAGCCCGCCCGGCGAGGCTGAATACAACGTATTTTCCGCAGCATCATAGCAAAATGCAATCCGGTTATAGCCCTCTGTCTCCTGCCTGATAAAATCCGTCAATACGGCATCCTCTACCGTATTTTCCTCTGAAAGCTGATACACCAATTCCTTCGAAAGCAGATAATCTCCTGCCGCACAGATCGTACTGTACTCCTCCGAAAAAGCGTTCATCTCACGAATAGTTCCTGCCTCAAGGTCAATCTGTTTCGGCGATCCTCCGTTCATCTCGCCAATCAGTGTTTTCTCCCCCGTAAATACGGCGTCCGACAAATAGAAAAACATACCAGACTCATTCGTAAGCGTCACCTCCGAAGCATTTCCTTCTGGATCGATATACACATAAATCTCATTCACAGAGCCTTCCTCTCCTGACTCTTGGGTCCAATCCACATAGGAAAAGAACACGCCGCCGTCCGGTGCAATCGCATGGCTTGTAATTTCTGTTTCCGTAATCCCCCACTTGTCTGCAAGCGCCGGCAGCTCCTTAATCTCCCAGGAATCGCCGTTATCCTTTGAAATCACCATAGCTCCGGTTGCCATATTCAAAAAAGCAATACTGCCATCCGAAAGCCGCACCATACTTTCAATACCTGTCACATCCTCCGGCACTTTTATTTGCTGCTCCATATATCTGCCCTTTACAACCGTATCCTTCTGCCCGTCCTCTGACTGCTCAGCAACATTCGAAGAAGACGGCTCATCCGTTTTGGCCTCTCCCCCGCCATTCTTTCCGCAGCCTGCGGCTCCCATCAGCATGATTCCTGCCAGCAGCCCCGCTGCTATGCGCTTCCACATTTTCCTTTTCATATAAAAATCCTCCTGTTATAATATTTTGCACTTTCAAAATCTCTCCTCATTATCCCCGCCCGTTCTAATGTATCAGGAGAATCTTTAATTTTTCTCTAAAAACGCAACAAAATTAATTTTTGGAAACACTATTATAAAGGTCCCGTAACCGTTGCCATATATTGCATTTCTTAAATATTTCAAAAACATTTTTAGAGAAAAATTAAAAGTTTTTATGTTAAAATAAATAAAAGTATTACGAGAAAATAGCGTATACAAATTGCACATAAAAAAAGGAGACTATTATGCGAATACTACTCGTAGAAGACGACAAAAATCTCTTGGAAACCCTCTCGTTTCAGCTTACTCACGCCGGCTTTACTGTAGATACCTGTGATAACGGCGAAGATGCCTTTTATTTTATGAAAGAAAACATACACGAGCTCATCCTCTTAGACCGTATGCTTCCCTGCATGGACGGGGTCACTGTTCTGCAGAAGCTGCGTGCATCCGGTAATCAGACTCCTGTCATTCTCCTCACTGCACTCGGCGAGCTGCAGGACAAGGTAACTGGCTTAGACTCCGGCGCAGATGATTACTTAGTCAAGCCCTTCGCCTTTGAAGAGCTTATGGCACGCATCCGCAGCATCAGCCGCAGACCAAGGCAATGGCAGCCCACCGAAACACTTACCTTCGGCGATCTGTGCTTTGACCCTGCCACGGGCCGTTTATCCGGCGCCGCCGGAAGCTGTACGCTTTCTAAAAAGGAAGGGGCGCTGCTTAAAATTTTCCTTCAAAACCCCTCCCAAACGCTTCCCCGCGCCACACTCCTTTCCCGCGTCTGGGGCTTTGACTCAGAGGTCGAAGACGGCAACCTGGACAATTATATGCACTTTATCCGCCGCCGCTTAAAAACTGCCAGCACGTGCGTTTCCATCAAAACCGTACGCGGAATTGGCTATCATCTGGAGGATACATCTCATGTATAAAAAACTGCACCAACGTCTTACACTGCTATTCACTGGAATCGCAGGTACTATATTGATTACCATGTCCTTAAGTTATCTCTATATGTCTGAAAAGGAGCTGCAGCAAAATACGTTTTTAACGTTTTCCTCCCAGGTCACCTCCCTGTTGTCCTCTTTGGAACAGCAGACCTCCCTGACCTGGGAGTGGCTCTCCAAAACCTCTGTAAACCAAAACCTAACACTCGTTTTATACGATAACGATACCTCGATTTCCTATAACCGGGTTGTGCTGTCTGATCAGGAAATTGCGCTCGCAGACGAGGCCCTCTCCTATGGCCGCAAAAAATATCCGAAGCTTGGCAACGGTTCTTCCTACTCTGCCTCCCATCAGGAATTCGTCTGGACCTCCGACAGCGGAGCTCCCTATTTTGCATCTATTTTCAATATCCGGAAAAACTCCAGCATCCTTTCCGGCACCATTCTTTCCTCCCGCCTGCCGACGCTGCATCAGTTAAGGGTACAGCGGCGCCGCTTTTTGTTTTTAAACATTGCAGGTATTACAATTTTGCTCTTGTTTTCCTGGTATTACACCGGAAAACTAATAAAACCGATCATTGAATCGCGCAAAAAACAGACTGCCTTTGTCGCATCCGCTTCTCATGAGCTGCGAACGCCAATTGCAGTCATCTGCTCCGCCGTATCCGCCTCCAAATCTGCAAATGAAGTCCAAAGGGAACGCTTTCTCCACATTATAGAGGAAGAATCTATGCGTTTATCCACATTGACAGATGATTTACTCTTATTAAATCGGGCAGATACTGAGCGATTTGAATTGGAATTAAATCCAGTTGAACTGGACACACTTTTGCTCGATACCTGTGAAACCTTTGAGCCTATGGCAAGGCAGCATAACATGGCGCTTTCGGTACAACTTCCGGAGGAATCACTTCCCATTTGCATGTGTGACAAAAAGCGAATCCAACAGATGCTTTCCATCCTGATTTCCAACGCCTTTAGCTACGGCAGGGACGGCGGATATATCAAGCTGTCGCTTTCTTATGAAAAATCAATGTTCTGGATTATGGTAGAGGATAATGGAATCGGAATTGAAGATAAGGACAAGCCGTTTATCTTTGATCGGTTTTACCGCGCAGACAAATCCCGTTTTGGAAAAGAGCACTTTGGCCTGGGACTGAGTATTGCTCAGGAAATCGCAACCTCCCACGGTGGAAAAATCATTGTAACAGACACACCGGGCGGCGGAGCGAGATTTTTTATCCTGCTCCGCCGCCCGGCGGAAAAATCTTAATTCCCTAAGCTTACCGCACCTGTCTGACGGATCTGCATTGGATATACATTTTCTTCACCTACCAAAGCAGCAATATATTCAACATAATCCGCCGTCTTTGTTTTAGGTATAACTGCAAGAATTACTCCTGCAAAACCACCGCCATGAACTCTGCAGCAGCCATCTTTAATTTTCTCTATGTAAATTTCTGTCAAAGCCAATGTCAGAGCAACTTTTTGATCCTTTTCATTAGACTTAGACATACAGTTCTGCAGCCATTTCCAGGAAGAGTTGCCAGACTCTGTCAAAAGTCGCAGCACTGTCTTGCCATCATTTTTTGCAAGCGCTTCCGCTGCTTCCTCTACCCTGCGGTTTTCCTCATAGAAATGAAGCGCACGCATAATGGCACGGTCGTTTTTCAAAGCCTGCTCTATTCTGGGCAGTTCCTTTATAAACTCGTCTACGGAACGCTCACATAATCTTTTTGCATCCATTGCCGCGGCAGCCTGATACATCTCTGTCGGAACTGCAGAATATTCGTCACTCAAATCTCCGTGTCCTTTTCCGGTATTTACAATTACCATGTCGTATCCCAGCTGATCAAAAGAAGCATCGATCTTTTCGCATTTAATATCGTCTGCAAAATCCAAAAGAATTGCCCCACCTGCTGCGCATGCCATCTGATCCATCAGACCGGAAGATTTCATCCAGAAATTATTCTCCGCATACTGCCCAACCTTTGCACAATCTCCAAGCGGCATCTTATTGTCATTAAACATAGAATTTACAATCGCACAAAACAGCATTTCGAAGGATGCAGATGAACTGACACCTGCTGCTGCAATCACTTCTGTGGTCATATATGCATCAAAACCCTCTACTTTATACCCAAATTTCTCAAGTGCCTCTACCATGCCTGCTACCAATGCCTTTGTTCCTGATTTTTTCTCTACAGCAGAAGCAACGGCAATCTCCACTTCAATCATATCATAGCCTTCACTAAGAATACGTATCGTCCCCGTTCCATTTGGAGCTGCCGCTCCAATCGTATCCAGGCTAATACTGGCAGCCACAATTTTTCCGCCATTGTGATCCGTATGATTACCTATCATCTCTGTACGTCCCGGCGAAGTAAAAAACTCTACCTCTGCATCACCAAAATGTTTTGCAAAACATTCTGACAAATGTGCAAACCTTTCCCCGCTTTTTTCACTTTCCCCATAGACATGTTCTAAAATTTCTTTTTTTGGCATATTTGACATACCTGTTCTCCTTTCATAATAAAATTATTTATTTTTAAAAACCAGAGATATTTTATCTGCCAATTTCCGGTTTTTCTATCTTTATTATAAAAAAAATATCTTTTTTCGTCAATGATACTTCCACTATTCTTTCACAAAATCATAAACTCTGTTTATATACTAAAAAAGACCCTGATAAACAGGATCTTTTAAAGGCGTAGGCCGGATTTGAACCGGCGCGTACTGGTGTTGCAGACCATTGCCTTACCACTTGGCTACTACGCCAAAATGACTCCAACGGGAATCGAACCCGTGTTACCGCCGTGAAAGGGCGATGTCTTAACCGCTTGACCATGGAGCCAGGTTGAAAAGCGTTACCGATCACATCCCCATGTGGACAGTAACAAAAAAACTCCCCGAG
>JAAWDZ010000001.1 GCA_022794015.1 Eubacterium sp.
CAGCCATGTCCGGAAAACGCGGACAGCAGTGGATTGGGCAGAAGAAATAAAATATCTTCTGACAGAATGCTATCCTGACAATGAAAAGGTTATTTTGGTTATGGATAACCTGAATACCCCATGTAATCGGGTCGCTATATAAAAGATATCCTGCACAGGAAGCACGCAGTTATGCAAAGCGGCTGGAAATACACTTTACGCCCAAACATGGAAGCTGGCTGAACATTGCCGAAATTGAGCTGAATGTAATGACAGAGCAATGTCTTGCCAGAAGGCTGGATTGCATTTCTGCAATTGAGCAGGAATTGGCAGCATGGGAGCAAATGAGAAATGAAGCTTGTGGGAAAGTGACATGGCACTTTACAACACCACAGGCTCGTACAAAACTCATTTCTCTTTATCCAAAATTTGGAGAATCCGGGAAGTAAAATTCCCAGATAAATTACCGTTAATTACAAGCGGTCACTACACTAGAGCTGTTTCTGTTTTGATTAGTTTAGATGAAAATGGAGAAATTGCAAATTGGACTACCTGCACAGAGGGCGGCTTTATGGGACCGTCTGAAAAAAATTGCAAAGCAGGAATTAGAGAGGAGCAGACTGTCTAAGTCATGGAATAGTGAGAGGCAGATGGCGAAGGCTTCCAGTGCCTATGATGCAAATATTATGACGGGAACTGCGGCAAGCGGCGATTTTATGCTTGGTTGAATGAGGAGATTATGCCCGGACTTACCATAAGGGGGCATGGGCGGCTCTAAATGACGGAGGAGCCGCCATAGCTGATATTAGAAACGAAACTTTTTTGAGAGCCGATTCGTATTATAGATGACAGGTTTTCTCAATTTATGACAGAGGAGCTGTCATTAAAATATTTCATGACAATGGAGGATGAAAAGAAATGGGCATTAATGGAATAGGAGCGACAGGATATCTGGCATGGCAGGGAGCAAAAAAGGCGCAGCAGAATACGACAGGAAAGAGTTTTTCAGAGCAGGTGAACAATGCGGCAAGCGCAAAGCCACATACATCTATTGTTTACATGAAAACGGATGATATGCTGTATTCCGGCGGTAATGGAACAGGATTATCTTTTTACATCAAATATGCGGAAGATTCAACAGAGGATGATCCGACTGTGATTGCCAAGGGTGTTGATGAAAATGGGAAAGAATTTGAGCAGACCATACATATCAACAAGATAAATCCCAGGAATGCGTCACTGGTGGAAATGACAGCGTTGGAGTCCTGTATGGGTGTAGATAAGAACGGAGGGCTTACATCACTTCCGCCGGAAACCGGGATGATGGGATTGTACGACAGAACAAATTTCATGGATATGTTCCAGAAGCAGATAAGCGACATGAAGCTGTTGAACCAGAAAAATGCCGTGGCATATTACCAGTACAGTATGCAGGCATATTGGGATTTTATGAATAAGAAATAAGGGTAAACGGCTCGGACTTATTAGGAGAGAGCATGGGCGGCTCGGACTGACAGAGGGGCAGCCGTATAAATATAATTGACAACAATGGAGGGAGATTAAGGAATGGGAATAAGTAATGTAAATGATCAAAGCCCTGAGTGGGGAGCGGCTTTCAGGAACAAGCCAGTATTTTTCATATCGGGAAAAGAAACAGAGGCTTTTTTTGATGGGAAATTGAAGAAAAACATGGTGCTGCAGGAGGATACCTGTACTCTCAGCAGTAATGACACTTACCGCAGGCAGCATACCACTTATGAGGTTTCCGATAAGGACAAAGGCAGCGCATTTCTGGATTTGAACTTTCTTATCAAGGATGAGACCAGCAGCCTGAAAGGGAGTCTCAGTGATGATAAGGACGTGGATTTTTATAACTTTTCCATTCCGTTTATGAGCTTTCAGCGGAATTTTTTTGGCGTTGAGGCTTATATAGATATGCCGCAAGGCTGTGATTACGACCTCACCCTATATGATGAATACGGTAATCAGGTAGGGAAGGCAGAGTGGGACGGAGAAGGCCGGAAGAAGCTGAGCATCCCTAATTGGGATATCGATACCAACAAATATTGCCTTAAGGTAGAAAACGGAAACGGCAAGGAAGTTTCCCCGGATGACTATTATAAGATCAGTTTCCATGTTTCCGAAAATAGAGAGCATGAAAAGACCGATGCCATAAGGAAAGCGTATGGAGATTTGCAGAGTGCGTACAGTCGAAAAGATGAAAACTGGCGGGAATACCTTGATAAGTATAATGAAGTTCTGCGGGATACCGAACAGAATTACATAAAGGAGATGGAACAGCTCCACCGGAAGCAGTTTGACAGCCTGCCGGAAGAAAAGAAGTATAAAGGCGGGCGTATGGTGGATGAACTGCTGCAGGATATGGCAGAGGGGAAGAATTTGAATGATGCGGAGCTGGAATATGTGAGGATTTTTGCCAACCTGAAAGATATTGAAAAAGCACAGCAGAAAGCGGAACTGAAAGGCAGCTTTTCAGAGGATTTTGTAAAGGAATTGGAAGGCAGGGGTATCTCCCGTGATGACATAGAGGGGATGCGTGTAAGGATTGGAAGCAGCGGGGATGTGACCGTGGACGGGATAGAGGATGAAGCCGTCCGGGAGCAGGCGCAGAAACTGATAGATGAAAAGTACAGTGACCGGATGTACCGGTATTACATAGGGATTGCAGACAGCGTGGGGAATCTGTCCTCTAACACATACCGATATGCAACAGACGTGCAGGAAGTACGCCGTTACTTGAAAGGAGTTACGGGAGAGGACATATCTTTGGAGAGCCTTTACATGACACCCGACGGTAAGATTGGAGGGTTGCCGGAAAAAGCGTCTAATCTGATTAACAAGACAAAGGATAACGCCAAGATAGATCGGATGAAGGATGCGCTGGTGGATATCATAGGGAATATCAGGATAAGCGGTGACTTGGGGATTCCCGATTTTACTTCGGAGTTCCAGTTCAGTAATGGAGCGTTCACCGTGGCAGATGGCGGTTTTGCGGCAGATATTGGCGCGCTGGACAGACGGCTGACACCACAATCTTTCGGAAATATCTACTCCGATATGTATAAGTATCCGTTCAGGAAAGTTTTATAAACAGTGATAATGGAGGAATGGAAAGATGGGTATTAACGGAATAGGAACAACAGAGCATCCAGTAACAGGATATCAGACAAGGAAGGCAGAAAAAAATGCCACGTCTGGGGCTGTGGAATTTATGGAAATAGTAGAGGAAAAAGCGGTATAGGAAAAACAACTGATTATGATGAAAAAGCCTTTGAGATGGTTGGCCCGCATGCCCCGCAGGAGGTAAAAGATGCATGGATGGAAGCGGCAAAAGAAGTAAATGCGAACGGCGCGGGAATCAAGAGAAACGGCATGATGAGCCATATATCGCAGATGATGGTACAGAGATGTAACAAAATGCTCAGGGGAGAAACAGATTATTCGGATATTCTGGGGAGTACAGTGGGAACGGCTATTCGGGCAACGAAGCAGCACTGTACGATTTGGATCATCCTCTGGCGCCTGCGTATAGAAGCATAGAGGCGGAACAGGCCCATATCAAAGAAAGGGAGTTTTATGTTTCGTTTTTGGAGAGGCTGGAGAAGTTATAGAATGCATATCACTAATAAGGTACAACCAGACAGGGCAGACTCTGCCGGTTGTCGGCAGATCTGTGAATCGGGAAGCAAAGTCGCAATATTAAAAAGGAGCAAATGTTGATGAAAAAAGGAATAGCGTTTTTGTTAGCGATAATGTGTGTATTGCTAATGGCAGGGTGCAGACTACAGAAAGTATGTTCAAGGATGAAGATGGGATTGAATCAGCAGAAGCAACGGTATCCTGTGATGAGGGAATAGAGCAATATTCAATAGAATTATCGTTAAAGACAAATGGTGAAGCAGGCAAAGAACAAATAGAAGAAGATAATAAAACCTATTAAAGTAAAACATATGCGGATGTGATTTTGGTAATTGATGGAGAGGTTATGTAAGGAAATAGGATGGGCAGATTTCCCATTTCCCGGTAAATTGGGGAGCAGCGAAAAGAGGTGTTTGTCATGAAGTATGACAGGGGGAGTTAGATAATATTGGTTTGCTATTTATGAAGTAATAAATTGCTTGGACTTATTATGAGAGAGCATGGGCGGCTCTGAATGACAGATGAGCTGCCATTAAAATATTTGATGACAATGGAGGGCTTAAAAAATGAGCGTAAGTGGAATAGGACAGAATTATTACCAGAACGATATACCAACAAATAAATGCAACAGGAGCAAGGCAAGACAGTTTTATCCACAGAAACAGGTAGCGGAAGCATCCGTTCCCGTAGGTACAAGGCAGAATGCTAATGTGCAGGATATATACGAAGCACTTAAATCAAAAAATCCGTTAATGGAGCAGGAGGATAGTGCCGTATCAGATGAGGAATCAGAGAAGGCAGATAAACAGGAATCTAAAACAAAAACAGACATTATTGTTAAGCCAGATGGTTCCAGGGTTCTTGTAATGACAATGAGTATCGGAGGAATGGAAACTACCATGAGTTTGGAAATTTCTAAACCAACAGAAGCACCAAATGAAAATTCAAAGCAGGATACTGATAACAATATGCTTTCCGCTGATGCTGAAATGGATACGGTATCGGATGAAATGTCGAATATTTCAACTGAGGCTTAGAAAATGGAGGACTTGTAAAATGAATGTAAATGGTATAGGAACATTGGGACATCCGGCATGGCAGGGAGCAAGAAAGGCACAACAGAATACGGCAGGAAAGAGCTTTGTAAATCAAGTAAATAACGTGGCAAGCGCACCAAAAACTTATCAGATTTATTCAGAGGAAGATATGCTGTGGTCTGGTGGGAACGGCACAGGTCTGTCCTATTATCTCAAATATGCGGAAAATTCAACAGAGGATGATCCGATAGTGATAGCAAAGGGTGATGATGAGAATGGGGACGAATTTGAAAAAATCATACATATCAACAAGATAAATCCTAAGTGCGCTACTGTTGTGGAAATGAGGGCTTTGGAAGCGCATACAGGCGTAAATAAGTTAGGGGGCTTTACATCCCTTCCGCTTGAAGCTGGGAACATGGGATTAAATGACAGACGGGATTTCATGGATATGTTCAAAAGTGTCATAAACGATATGAAACTGCTGAGTCAGAAAAATGCTGTGGCATATTACCAGTACAGTATGCAGGCATATTGGGATTTTATGAATAAGAAATAAGAGTGAACTGCTTGGACTTATTATGAGAGAGCAGGGGAGAGCGTTGAGATACATTGTTCAGACATTTATTCGGATGATGCGCCAAGTTAAAGCGGCAGAGAAGAATGGGCCAACTTTACGAGAGGCATTGGCAAATGCTTTTCCAAATGCAGTAAATACTCTTTATAGTTTTGTGGGATCTTCTGTGGTTATGACATTTGATGAATATGTGAAAGCGATGGAAGAAATGTTAAGAAAAAACAATGAAGAAGCTAATGTTTCTTTAATGAAACTCAAACTTCGCACATAGATTTTAGCTATGCACCTTAAAAATTCAATATCTGGCAGTATTCAGTTGTCAATGTTCAGTCAATTATGCCGCTTGCAGCTTCGATTTTAAAAGTGCAGGTATTGCATCCATAAATGCATTTACCAGCTCGTCGATTTTTTCATTAGATATATCTATTTGATCCACAAGCAGAGTTCTGAACATTTGAAGCAGTATTTGAAAAGCCTGTATCCATGTGATATCAGACATCTCATCAGAAAAGTATAAAAACAGTTCCCCCATAGAACGGGTATCATTAGATTCCCGGTTCTCCAGGGA
>JAAWDZ010000021.1 GCA_022794015.1 Eubacterium sp.
TGAGAAAGTTCAGTCTATCGAAATCCATTACCGTTTCATCGGAAATCTGACCGACAGCGGGAATGGGGAAACAATTCAATAAAAAATCCAGTTAAAAACAATTTAGCTGTAAAAACCGTCTTTAACGGTAATTTACAGAAGGCATGGCAGACCTGTGGTTTTAGAAGTACATAGCGGAGAGATGTACAAGAATGGATGTAAATTTTATCTTTCTGAAAATGGTGTGTGGCTGACAGAGTATGTAAATGTGAAGTATTTTGCGAGGTTATAAGCCCCTGCTACTGATTTTTATCCTGACAAAGTACCGTTTACAAAGGACTACACGAAGTAACAGTTTAACACGCGCCCATTTGCCCGTCAGATTTTTGGTATAATGTTCAAGCTGCCGCTCGTAGCCGCAGCAGTGGTAATCATGAAATCCGCCATCCTCCGCTTTCTTCTTTCCGGCGTTTAGTGGGGTAATGCCATCCGGCATCGCTTCAATGGCTCTGGACTTTTGAAGAGCTTTTGGTTAAATTTGGAGTATGTCAGAAAGAATTTTCCCATTGACAAAAATGGTAATTTATGCTAGGGTATGCAAAGTGGCGTCAGCCACAATAGATAGATAATGTAGGAGGAAACGTTATGCGGCAGGGTACTGTAAAATGGTTTAATGCGAAAAAGGGTTATGGATTCCTTTCAGATGCAGAGGGCAAGGATGTATTTGTTCACTATTCCGCACTGCAGATGGATGGTTTCAAGGAACTTAAGGATGGAGAGGCAGTTGAATTTGAAGTAGTAGATGGGGATAAAGGACCGCAGGCAGCAAATGTAACACGCCTGTCCTGAATTAGCCTCTCTTCTTACATAAAGAAGTTGAATAACGGAAAGCATAACCATGAGAGGGTGTTTGATACACCCTCTTTTATATCTTAAAAAAGCATTGTGCTGTGAGTACCAAAAGTGCAGACAGTAATTATAAATAAAAACTAATAAAGGAGAATGAATGTGAGGGCGGAAATTTTAGAAGTATACGAATTACTCGAAGAGAAACCATTAAAAGATCTGAATGCAGTCGGATATCTGCTGCGCCACAGAAAGAGCGGGGCCAGGATTGCCGTGGTTTCAAATAATGATGAGAATAAGGTGTTTTATATCGGGTTCCGTACGCCGCCGACAGATAGTACCGGGGTGGCGCATATTGTAGAGCATACGGTGTTATGCGGCTCGGAGAAATTCCCAGCGAAGGATCCGTTTGTAGAACTGGTTAAAGGATCGCTGAATACGTTTTTAAATGCTATGACTTATCCGGACAAAACGGTTTATCCGGTTGCAAGCTGCAACGATATGGATTTTCAGAATCTGATGGACGTCTATATGGATGCCGTGCTGCATCCGAATATTTATAGGCGAAAGGAGATATTTAAGCAGGAAGGCTGGCATTATGAGCTGGAGGAAAAGGATGCTCCGATTACCTTAAACGGTGTAGTGTACAACGAGATGAAAGGCGCGTTTTCTTCTCCTGAGGGTATGCTGGATCGGGAGATTTTAAATTCTCTGTTTCCGGATACATCTTATGGAAATGAATCCGGCGGCGATCCGGACTGTATTCCGGATCTGACATATCAGGATTATCTGGATTTTCACAGAAGGTATTATCACCCATGTAATTCCTATATTTATCTGTATGGGGATATGGATATTGAAGAGAAGCTTCTTTGGCTGGATCGTAAATATTTGTGCGAGTATGAAATGATTTCCGTGGATTCTCAGATTGGGCGGCAAAAGCCATTTTCCAAGATTCGTAAAATCAGCAAAAAATATCCGGTGGCAAGCAATGAGCCTTTGGAAGACAATACCTATCTTTCTTATAATATGTCAATAGGCACGGTTTTGGATAAAAAGCTATATCAAGCATTTGAAGTTTTGGATTATGCGCTGTTAAATGCACCGGGAGCTCCTTTAAAAAAGGCGCTTTTGGACGCAGGAATTGGCAAGGACATTATGGGAGCTTATGATAACAGTATTTATCAGCCGATTTTTTCTATTGTGGCCAGGAATGCCAATAGCGGGCAGGAAGAACAGTTTGTGGAAGTAATCCGACGTGTATTGCAGGAGCAGGCCACAGGAGGCTTGAATAAAAAGGCGCTTCTGGCAGGGATTAACAGCTCCGAATTTAAGTACCGGGAGTCGGATTTTGGTTCTTATCCAAAGGGGCTCATTTACGGGCTTCAGATACTGGAAAGCTGGCTGTATGATGATACGCTGCCATTTATGCATCTGGAATCGCTTAAGACTTTCCGGTTTTTGCGGGAGCAGGTGGAAACGGATTATTTTGAAAACCTGATCCAAAATTATATGATTGATAATTCTCATGTATCTATGGTAAAAATTGAGCCGGAGCGGGGGTTAAACGCCAGACAGGAAGAAGCTCTGGCAGAAAAACTGGCAACATATAAATCCAGTCTGAGTGAAGCGGAACTGGAGGCTCTGATAGCAGATACCAGGAAGTTAAAGCAGTATCAGGAAGAGCCGTCGCCAAAGGAGGATCTTGAAAAAATCCCCATGCTGAAGCGTTCTGATATGAAAAAAGAAGCTATGCCTTTTACGCTTTCTGAGCGCAATGTTGCAGGGACAAAGGTTCTTTTCAGTGAATTGTTTACCAATGGGATTTTATATTTGAATCTGTTTTTTGATATTCGTTCGATATCAGAGGAGGATTTGCCGTTCCTTGGAATTTTAAAAGCAGTTTTGGGATATGTGGATACGAAAAAGTATACGTACGGCGATCTGGCAAATGAAATCAATACAGAAACCGGGGGCATGGCTTCAGCGGTTTCTGTGTATGCGAACAGCAGGGATGACAGAGCTTATGAAGCCAGATTTGAAATTCGGGTAAAAGTATTATACGATAAACTTTCTAAGGCAATGGAGCTTATGGAAGAAATTCTTTTGTATTCAAAGCCGGAGGACGAAAAAAGGCTAAAGGAGATTTTATCTGAACTGAAATCCAGGCTGCAGATGAATCTGTCTACGGCGGGCAATTCTGTGTCTGCGGTTCGTGCGATGTCTTATTTTTCAGAATCGGCGCGTTTTAACGATCTGACCTACGGTATAGATTTTTATCGTGTGGTGGCGGATTACGAGGAGCATTTTGAAGAGAAGAAGAATTCATTAATTGAAAAATTAAAGGATCTGACAGCGCGGATATTTACGAAGAAAGGCATGATCGTGGGCGTGACCTGCGATAACGAAGGCTATGCGTCCGTGCCGGATATGGTAAAAGCTCTGAAGGAAAAGCTGTGGGATGCGTCTTTTTGCCACGAGGCGGCTAAGATTACCTGTATGCGTAAAAATGAGGGCTTTATGGATGCTTCCAGAATACAGTATGTGTCCAGGGCAGGAAATTTTAAGAAAGCAGGCTTTGCTTTTACGGGAGCATTGCGGATTTTGAAGGTGATATTGAGCTATGATTATTTATGGCAGAATGTTCGTGTCAAAGGAGGGGCGTATGGCTGCGGAAGCGGATTTATGCGCAACGGCAATGTCTATTTTTCTTCCTACCGGGATCCCAATCTGGAAAAAACCAATGCGGTATATGATAAAATTCCGGAATATATCCGTACATTTGATGCCGATGAGCGCGATATGACAAAATATATCATTGGAACGGTCAGTGAACTGGATACGCCGTTAAATCCTTCTGCAAAGGGGCAGCGTTCCATGTCGGCATATTTTTCGGGAATCACTTATGAAGATATCCAAAGAGAGCGTGACGAGGTGACAGGCGCCAAGCCGCAGGACATCCGTAAACTTGCAGAGCTGGTGGAGTCGGTGCTTTCCCAGGATAATTTGTGCGTCATCGGAAATGAAGAGAAAATCAATGAGCAGCGGGAGCTGTTTTTGCATACAGAGCAATTGCTTTAAGCAGACAGGATAAAGGAAGGGAGTTTATGGAACAGAATTTAAAATCGGGATTTGTGACAATTATCGGCAGGCCCAATGTAGGTAAGTCGACACTGATGAATCATCTGATTGGCCAGAAGATTGCAATTACCTCCAATAAACCGCAAACGACAAGAAACCGTATTCGTACAGTTTATACAGACATGGAGCGCGGGCAGATTGTCTTTTTGGATACGCCGGGAATTCACCGGGCGAAAAATAAGCTGGGTGAATATATGGTTCATGTGGCGGAGGATACGTTAAAGGACGTGGACGTGATTCTCTGGCTGGTAGAGCCTGGCAACTTTATCGGCGCAGGAGAGCAGCATATTATAGAACAGCTGAAAAATACGGATATCCCGGTGCTTTTGGTTATCAACAAAGTAGATACAGTAGAAAGGGAAAAGATACTGGAATACATTGATACTTATCGAAAAGTATTTGAGTTTGCTGAGATTATTCCTGCTTCTGCATTAACTGGATTTAATCTGGATGATGTAATTGATACAGTTTTTAAATATCTGCCAAATGGGCCGCTGTTTTATGATGAAGATACCGTAACGGATCAGACGGAGCGGCAGATTATAGCCGAGATTATCCGGGAGAAGTCACTGCATGCGTTGGATGAAGAGATCCCGCATGGTATTGCCGTTACGATCGAACAGATGAAACGGCGCAAAACCTCTTCCGGCAAGAAGATCGTAGACATTGAAGCGACAATTATCTGTGAAAAGAATTCCCATAAGGGCATTATTATCGGCAAAGGCGGTGAAATGCTCAAAAAAATCGGCAGTAACGCCCGTTACGAGATTGAGCGTCTGATTGGCTGCAAAGCGAATTTAAGACTTTGGGTGAAAGTGAAGAAGGACTGGCGTGACTCAGATTCGCTGCTTAAGAATTTCGGCTACCGTAAGGATGAGGCTTAAGAATACCAATTTTTATCTGGTATGAATCTCTTAAAGAAGGTTACCCTAAGTGTGTAAAGATTTTGGATTCTATACTTAGGAGATGACGGCAGATGGCAGTGGATGCATGGAAGAATTTTGAGTTGACCGGTAAGGTTACGGATTATCTGGCCTATCGGCAAAGCATGGAGACAGGAGAACCTGTGGACGCAGGCAGTGCGGTTTTTTTGGAAAAAGGGATGGGCAGTTATGAGGTCAGGCGTGATTCTGATGGGGATGGTGTTAGGAGCCATGCCGATTGGAGAGTATGATAAGCGGATTACAATTTTGACAAAAGAAAGAGGGAAGATTACAGTCTTTGCAAGAGGAGCGAGGCGTCCTACCAGCCAGCTTCTGGCTGCGACCAGCCCTTTTTCCTTTGGAGAATTTGAACTGTTTGAGGGGCGTAGTACATATAATTTGAAAAATGCTTCTATTTCGAATTATTTCAGAGGGATTGCAGACGATCCGGAGAAAACGTGTTACGGCTTTTATTTTCTGGAAATTGCAGATTATTTTGCCCATGAAAATAATGACGAAAGGGAACTTTTGAAGCTTTTGTACCAGACTTTGCGGGCGCTTTTAAGCGATGCCCTTGACAACCGTCTGGTACGCAGGATTTACGAGTTACGCATTTTATTGGCGGAAGGGATATATCCCAATCTTTTTTCCTGTCAGAGCTGCGGGAAAAAGGAGGGCCTTGTTCGATTTGATTTCAGGCGCGGCGGGATGATCTGCGATCGGTGTATATCGGGGGAGGGCAGTATTGCGGTTGATGCCACTGTGCTTTATACGTTGCAGTATATACTCTCGGCAGAGCTTGCAAAGCTTTATACTTTTACTGTATCAGATGAGGTATTCACGGACCTGGAGCAGCTGATTCACCGTATTTTTTCCATGCAGGTATCCCATACATTTCAGTCGCTTGCTATTTTAAAAACAATCGCAGGTTGAAATATTGTAAAGAACATAGTATAATATTTGAGATTGTAATAAAATACGGAAGGCAGGAGAAGAAAATGAAAAAGATGATCATTACAGTCTTGGCGGTGCTTCTGTGCGTGGGGTTGCTTTGTGGGTGCGGTAAAAAAACAAATGTAGATACCAGCACAGTTTTCATCGACAAAAAAGGAAAGGTCACCAGTGTAGACGTGGAAGACCTGGACAAGGAATATTATGATTCAGAAGAGTTGGAGTCGTATATTACGGAGCGTGTTGCAGACTATACCGAGGAAAACGGCGATACGGTAGAAAAGGCGTCTTTTCAGGTTGAGGAAGAAATTGCAAAGCTGCAAATGGAGTACGATTCCTGTGAGGCGTATACCGATTTTAACGGAATTGAGCTGTTCTGTGGAACCATAGTAGCGGCACAGGCGGAAGGATATGATTTTGAAACAGAATTTTACAGTGTCGATGATGAGGCTGAGGGAGGAAGGGGTCAGTCTTCCACAAAGGAAGAGGTACTGGAAGATGACGACAGAAAAGTGGCTATCATCAAGGCAAATATCGACGTACAGGTACCGGGTAAGGTGCTGTTTGTATCTGCACAGGATACCGCAGTAGTTGGCAAAAATAAAGTTTCTATCACAGGCGAAGAAACCAGCGAAGAAACAGGACTTACATACATCATTTACAAATAACAGGACAGGGAGGAACACCACATGGAAAAGTCAATGGACAAAATCGTTGCACTGGCAAAGGCAAGAGGTTTTATTTATCCAGGCTCTGAAATCTACGGCGGTCTGGCAAATACCTGGGATTACGGTAATCTGGGTGTGGAGCTGAAGAATAATGTAAAAAAAGCATGGTGGCAGAAGTTTATACAGGAAAATCCATACAACGTGGGCGTAGACTGTGCTATTTTGATGAACCCGCAGACCTGGGTAGCATCCGGACATCTGGGCGGATTCTCCGATCCGCTGATGGACTGTAAAGAATGTCATGAGCGATTCCGCGCTGATAACCTGATTGAGGATTTTGCAAAGGAAAATGAGATTGTGCTGGAAGGTTCGGTGGATGGTTGGACACAGGAACAGATGCGGGCGTTTATAGAGGAGCATAAAATCCCCTGTCCGACCTGCGGCAAGCACAACTTTACGGATATCCGTCAGTTTAATCTGATGTTTAAAACGTTTCAGGGTGTAACAGAAGATGCGAAGAATACGGTATATTTACGTCCGGAAACGGCGCAGGGGATCTTTGTGAATTTTAAAAATGTACAGAGGACTTCCCGCAAGAAGATTCCGTTTGGAATTGGCCAGATCGGTAAATCTTTTCGAAATGAGATTACGCCGGGTAACTTTACGTTCCGTACCAGGGAGTTTGAGCAGATGGAGCTGGAGTTCTTCTGCGAGCCGGGAACAGATATGGAATGGTTCCAGTACTGGAGAGGCTTTTGCCGTGACTGGCTCTTAAGCCTTGGCATGAAAGAAGACGAGATGCGGCTCAGAGATCATGCACAGGAGGAGCTTTGTTTTTATTCGAAAGGAACAACGGATATCGAATTTTTATTCCCGTTTGGCTGGGGCGAGCTGTGGGGAATTGCAGACAGAACCGATTATGACCTGACACAGCACCAGAATACATCCGGACAGGATATGTCTTATTTTGATGATGAGAAGAAGGAAAAATATATTCCATATGTAATTGAGCCGTCGCTTGGCGCTGATCGTGTGGTACTTGCTTTCCTGTGTGCAGCTTATGACGAAGAGAATATAGGTACAAAAGAGAAGCCGGATATGAGGACGGTACTGCATTTTCATCCGGCGCTTGCTCCGGTGAAGGTGGGCGTGCTTCCGCTGTCGAAGAAGCTGGCGGATGGCGCAGAGAAGGTATATGCACAGCTTGCCAGAAAGTATAACTGTGAATACGACGACAGGGGCAATATTGGAAAACGTTACCGCAGGCAGGATGAAATCGGAACGCCGTTCTGTGTCACATACGATTTTGAGTCGGAAGAAGACGGTGCGGTTACTGTACGCGACCGTGATACCATGGCGCAGGAGCGTGTAAAGATTTCGGATTTAGAGTCTTATCTGGCAGATAAGTTTGATTTTATGGTCGATGCGCATTCCTGACCCGTGAAATGTATTCTGAATTCGTTAGATAATGGTAACAGTTCAGCCCAGGACTTTGCACCTGCTGCAAAGTCCGTGAGAATGCGTAAAGGCTGGAGTGGAATCCGCCCCTTTGCCGTAGGGCAAACTTTAAATGGGCGGATTCCGTAACAGTGAAGCCGGAAGGCTGAACTGTTACAGATAATGAAAAAAGGTAAAAGAATACCGGTTGACAAATATAGGAAGCATATGTATAATAGTTTAGGTGTGATTAGGAGACGAATGTGAAAGTAGATATTACAGACGTACTATCCATAGAGAATTGGATAGCAAAACAGCAGGTCCGGATCGATTTGGCAGTATTTGACTCCAGATTGGGCAAGTTCCCTATCACCGACAAGGCACCCTTTACGTTACACCTTGAGAACCAGGAGAATAAGCAGATACTTATTTTGGGTGAAACAGATGTGGCGGTAGCAGTTCCCTGCGACAGGTGTTTAGAAGAAGTGCCGGTGAAGCTTCATCTTATCATTGACCGGAAGATTCCGTTGGCGGAAGCAGAAGGTGAAGAAGCAGCAGATACCGGTTGGCTGGCAGGAAGCAGCCTGGATGTAGACAGGCTCATCTATGATGAAATCCTGGTAAATTGGCCGATGAAGGTTTTATGCAGAAACGAATGCAAAGGCATCTGCAAAAAGTGCGGTGCAAATTTAAACCGCGAATCCTGTTCGTGTGACAGGTCAGAACAGGATCCGAGAATGGCGGCGATCCAGGATATATTTAATCAATTTAAGGAGGTGTAATCGATGTCTATTTGTCCAAAAAACAAATCTTCCAAAGGAAGAAGAGATAGAAGAAGGGCGAACTGGAAAATGACAGTTCCAGCATTGGTAAAATGCAGCAAGTGCGGCGAATTAATGATGCCTCATAGAGTATGCAGAAACTGTGGTTCTTACAATAAGAGAGAGATTATTCCGCAGGACTAATTTTTTATTGAAAATTAATCGTCCGGCGTTTCCGGGCGATAACGTGAGAGGTGAAAGACATGAAAGAGGGAATCCATCCAGATTACTACCAGGCAACTGTGACATGTAACTGTGGCAATACATTCGTTACAGGTTCAACGACGAAGGAGATTCACGTTGAAATCTGTTCTAAATGCCATCCGTTCTATACGGGTCAGCAGAAAGCTGCTATGGCACGCGGACGTATTGACAAGTTTAACAGGAAGTACGGCATGAACCAGAAATAACATACAGTACATGACAAGGTTGAGGTTAATTGGAAAATTTAATCTCAACCTTTTTTGAATGTAATTCGGAGATAAATACTATGAAATATTCAGGCATTGGCGGACAGGCAGTTATGGAAGGCGTCATGATGAAAAATGGCAGCAGATATGCTGTTGCAGTCCGCAAACCAGATCAGGAGATAATTGTAGATTCTTCTGAGTATCAGGGGATTGTTAAAAATAAAACGATTCGAAATATGCCGATTTTACGCGGTGTATTCAGTTTTGTGGAATCTTTGGTTTTAGGCATTCGGACATTGACCTTTTCCGCTTCTTTTTTTGAAGAAGAAGAGGAAGAGCACAAAAAAGGCGAAACAAAAGAAGACTTTCTGATGGGAATTACAGTGGCGATATCAGTGCTGTTGGCCGTAGGTATATTTATGGTTTTGCCATATGGGATTTCCCTGCTGTTTTCTAAAGCGATCTCTTCTCAGTGGGTGACGGCTCTGTTCGAAGGCGTGGTCCGTCTTGTAATTTTTATAGGTTATGTGGCAGGAATTTCTTTGATGCCGGACATTAAACGGGTCTATATGTACCATGGAGCAGAACACAAATGTATTAACTGTATTGAACACGGTTTGGATTTGAATGTAGAAAACGTACGGAAAAGCTCCCGGCAGCATAAGAGGTGCGGAACCAGCTTCCTGCTGATTGTCATGCTGATAAGTGTTGTGGCTTTTATGTTTATTCGGATGGATTCGAAGATACTGCGCCTTCTTTTTCGCGTGCTTTTTGTACCTGTAATTGCAGGGATTTCTTTTGAATTTATCCAGTTTGCGGGCAAAAGCGACAATGCGTTCGTCAATCTGCTCAGTAAACCAGGTCTGTTGCTGCAGAGGATTACGACCAGGGAGCCGGACGACAGTATGATTGAGGTTGCGATTGCTTCTGTCGAAGCCGTGTTTGACTGGAAGGCTTATCTGAAAGAACTGAAAGAGGAAGCGTTGCCATGACGTATCGGGAGACTTTGGCCAAAGGCAGCCGTCTGTTGGAAGAAAATCAGATTCCGGATGCTAAATCAGATGCGTGGCTGCTGCTTGCTTCGGCATGTGGGATAGATCGGAATTTTTACTATATGCATATGGAAGAAGCAGTAGATGATAAAACACAGGCAGTATATAAAGAGTTTTTGGCACAGCGCACAAAACGGATGCCGCTGCAGTATATTACAGGGGAGCAGGAATTTATGGGTCTGTCTTTTCGGGTAAATCCACATGTGCTGATTCCAAGACAGGATACGGAAATTTTGGTAGAAGAGGCATTGAAGCGGGCCAAGCCCGGTATGGATGTGTTGGATATGTGCACGGGATCGGGCTGTATTATCATCAGTATTTGGAAAAGTTGTACGCAAATCCGCGCTGCGGCATCTGATGTTTCAGAGGAAGCATTGGCAGTGGCTGCGGAAAATGCGAAGAAGAACAAAGCCGATGTGTATTTTGTGCAAAGTGATCTGTTTGAACAAATAAAAGGTAAATTTGACCTTATCGTTTCAAACCCCCCTTATATTCCGACAAAAGAAATTTCTGTTCTGATGCCGGAGGTGCGGGATTTTGAGCCGCACCGTGCGTTGGATGGGGACGGGGACGGTCTTATATTTTACAGGAGGATTGTAAAAGATGGGAAGAGCTATTTAAAACCGGGCGGTTTTCTGCTGTTTGAAATTGGGTATGATCAGGGGAAGGCAGTATCCGATCTGATGCGGCAGGCAGGATATCAGGATGTAGAGGTAAAAAAGGATTTGGCAGGATTTGACCGGGTGGTCGCAGGTATCCTGCCGCGGCAATAGATAGAAGGAAGGAAAAGTTATGTTTGATAAATTAGAAGATCTTGTGCTGCGTTTAGAGGAAGTGCTCAATCAGCTCAGTGAACCGGATGTAGCGTCCGATCCTGAGCGGTTCCGCAAGCTGATGAAGGAGCAGAGCGATTTGACCCCGATTGTGAACGCATACAAGGAATATAAGCAGAACCAGCAGAATATTGAAGAATCCCTGATGCTTTTAGATGAGGAAAGCGACGAGGAAATGCGGGAACTGGCCAAGGAGGAGTTGAACGATTCCAAGGCAAAAGTAGAGGAATTGGAAGATAAATTAAAGATTCTGCTGCTACCCAAAGATCCGAACGACGATAAGAATGTTATCGTGGAAATCCGTGCCGGCGCAGGAGGAGACGAGGCGGCTCTTTTTGCGGCAGAAATTTACCGGATGTATGTGCATTATGCCGAAGGGCAGCGCTGGAAGGTGGAAACGATGGAATGTGAAGAAATCGGTATCGGCGGCATGAAAAGCGTGACCTTTATGGTAACCGGGCAAGGCGCTTATTCCGTGATGAAATACGAATCCGGCGTACACCGGGTACAGCGCGTGCCGGAAACAGAATCCGGCGGGCGTATTCATACATCTACTATCAGTGTGGCTGTAATGCCGGAAGCGGAAGAGGTAGAGGTAGAAATTGATGAAAAAGATATCAGGATTGACGTGATGCGTGCGTCCGGGAACGGCGGGCAATGTGTAAATACGACGGATTCCGCGGTGCGTCTGACACATTATCCGTCCGGAATTGTGGTATACAGCCAGACGGAGAAGTCACAGCTGCAGAATAAGGCGAAAGCGTTTGCGCTGCTGAGGGCAAAGCTGTATGATATTGAATGTCAGAAGGCGCATGATGCGGAAGCAGAGGCAAGGCGCAGCCAGATTGGGACAGGAGATCGGTCGGAGAAAATCCGGACTTATAATTTCCCCCAGGGGAGAGTGACGGATCACAGGATTGGGCTTACGCTTTATAAGCTGGATAAGATTATGAACGGGGATATTCAGGAGATTATTGACGGATGCATTGCGGCGGATCAGGCGGCGAAGCTGGTGAAGATGAATGAAGAAGGGTAAATACCGGATTAAAAATTAATATTTATTTTAGTATCTGGATTCGCAGATATGTTATAATGATAAACGGTCATACAATAAAAAAGGCTGCAGTATAACAAGAGCAGTGATAAAATCAGGAGGTAAAAATGATGGGAAGGCTGGATGGAAAGGTCGCGGTTATAACGGGAGGAAACTCAGGAATTGGCGCCTGTGCAGCAGAACTTTTTGCAAAAGAGGGCGCAAAGGTTGTCATTTCAGCACGAAGGGCAGAGCAGCTGGAAGCTGTAGCGAATGAAATTAAAGCAGCTGGCGGTGAAGCCCTTGCAGTTCCTTGTGATATTTCTGATAAAGAGCAATGTAAAGCTGTGATTGAAAAAGCAGTTGAAGCATATGGCACCATTGATATACTGGTTAATAATGCCGGCGTTGTAGACAGCGGTATTGAAGCGGTTGAAAAAGTAACGGATCAGACCATTGATACCCTGATTGACATCAATACAAAGGGAACGCTTTATATTACAAGAGAAGCCGCAAAGCTTATGATTGAGAAAAAATCAGGATCGATTGTAAATGTTTCAAGCGTAGCAGGTTATACAGGCTGCGGAGGAGTTGCATATGTAGCGAGCAAAGCGGCTGTAATCGGCATGACAAAAAATATCGCCATGCGCTGTGCCAGCGTCAATGTACGATGCAATGCACTCTGTCCTGGAAGCGTTGTAACTCCAATGACGATGGGCATGAAAAAAGAGGGGCTGGATCCGGATATGATGGGAGCAATGGCAAAGCATGCCGATTTATCACTGCCGGTATGTATGCCGCAGGAGGTTGCAAATGCAATTCTGTTTCTTGCAGGAGATGAGTCTTCTGCCATTACCGGTCAGGTTATTGTAATCGATCATGGCGCTGATTTGTAATTGACGGCAGCTGACTGAGAAAAGGGTTCAATATTGTAATAGCAGAAAGGTGCATGGAATAGAACCATGCACCTTTCTGCTGATATATTTTTGAGAATTTAAGAAGTTACTTTTTTGGAACCTTTACACGCAGTACCTTGGAATAGCTGGAATAGGTGTTCCCTGTGGATGCTTTTACATAGGAACGCATTTTATAGTAATAGGTTTTTCCGCCTTTGATTTTTTTATCAGACCATGTGACGATATTATTTTTGGAGACGGTTTTTACCTTTTTATAGCTTCCGCTTTTGGATGTAGAGCGGTAAATGCAGTAGCCATCTGCTGCCATATTGCGATCCCAGGACAGCTTTACAGCGGCAGAACTGCTTTTCTTTAAGCTTAAAGAGGGTTTGCCTGCGCCTTCCTTTGGTTTGGGGCAGGGAGAAGCGGGCATGTTGTTATAGACCGGGATCTTGAATACAAAACGGTTGTTTAAGATACCCATTTCCGAGTAGCTCTTCTGTACGTTTTTTCCTTCGGTGTCTGCTGCGGAAAGGTTTTGCATGTACTGATGCCAGTATAGTCCGTTGTAGGAAGCGTCTACGTCAAATTTTTGCAGATAGAAGGTATCTTGTCCCTTATAAATAAAATCAGAGGCTGTCGATTTTGCACCGCCCTTGAGGGCTTTATAGCGGGTATTCCAGCCGTTGGCCTTGGCCTCTTCCAGACCACGGCGGAATACTTCTTCTCCAACACCCGAAGCGCGGCGGTTGAAATAGTTGTAGTATCCTTTGTAGCCGGGATAATTACCGGATATCAGGGGAGAAGTTCCGCTTACGCCCTGTTCCTGACGAACGCGGCTTGCCAGGAAATAAGGGCTTACTTTCAGACTTTTGCCAATTTTCATAAATGCCTGGGCATATGTAATTTTACCGCCTGAGCCGTCCTCTAATTTTTTATGTGACATAAAAGTGCCGTTTAGGATTTTTTCCACGCCGGCCTTTTTGTGGTAGCTGCCGTAAACAAGCTGTTCAAATTGGAATACGGATTCTTCTGTTAAAAAGTTTCGCGGATCCAAAAAATATTTGACAATGGGTTCGGAAGCCTGTACCCAGTCGGTTCCGCTTTTGATGCTCCATGTGCCGGTTGCGGCATTGTAATCACCGGGTTTTTTGGATTTCCAGGAGTCGGGCTGGCTTGTCTGCACCAGATTTCTGCTGGGCGTCATTTCTGCTTTCACTACGTCGTTCCAGTTTAATCCGGTATCCATTGGTACAAACCTCCAGTTGGGATGTGCCTGTGCCAGCTTGCGGATGAGCGCGCGGTAGCTTTTCGGAAAGAAAGAAGCCTGTCTGTCAGCGCTTTGGGAGGCGCCGCGCCCCAGGGACATCATGTTGTTTTGCAGATACCGGGATTCCCATTCGGCAAGCCGTTCGTCTTCGGTTACGACATATTCGCTTTGAATATAGCCGTCGTATGGCCTGTCATTGACGGCAAAGTTAATGCAAAACCAAAGCGTCTGACCGTCCCATACGGCGTCTGTGAGGCTTACCTGACTGCCGCTTGGCAGAGTATTTATAATAGCAGTTTGTGAGGATGCTTTTAGATAAACGGAGAGCTCTGAGTTGCTGGTGAGAACGCCGTACAGGGCGTTGTCTTTTAATAGCTTTGCAAAAGCAGCTCTGGCCGGGGCAAAAGCAGACTCGGATGCAGTCTGGGCGGCCTGAATTAGGGTGTGGGAGCTCTCAAAATTAGTGAAAATGATAAATGCGGCCAGCAGGAGGGCGGCCCGTTTTTTGATTTTTTTGAAATTCATTTTATTCCTTCCTCTCTTGTTTTCGATAATTCTTTTATATTATACTGTTTGCTTTAAAAGAGTGCAATCCCCTGTTTATGGAAAAAAGACGGCAATGGCCATAGAGTGCGGATCCGTCTTTTTATGGATTGTTTCATTTTTCAGCGAACTGTATTTACGTAAGTACCTCTTTGCAGTTGGTTTACAAACGAACCGTTGATTGGGTCATTCAATATCTATCTACATATATGCGATTCGCTTTTTTGGTATACTTTTCAACAAACTCTTTTTCCGTTCGTATATTTGTCTCTGTTATATTCATACTTTTTCCATAACATAAATTTTAGTTCCTGATATTGCCTTGCGGTATCTGGATGCTCAATGAGATAATCTCTAAAATACAATTCGTCATTATCTCCCGGTAACCTTAAATGCAGATGAAATATTTTTTCGGCAAATCCGTTTTCAGTATATCCCTTGTTAAAAGAAATCCTGTCTGAACTTTGAGACATACAGATATAGCCAGTATTTTCAATCGGATTTTTATAATACAATAAGTCATATTCTTTTGGGACTTCCACGAGAATATCTATAATCGGTTTTGCCCGGATAGATGCGATAGCTGTACTGCCTATATGGCTTATTTACTATCAGAGCGTGGAGATGAAGGGGCATTTGCAGCAGTACGGGACGGTCATGGAATCATGGTTCCCTCTGGGCGGACGAGGCAATACAGGATATTTTGACGAGGCAGCCTGGCACGCCATGGTGGATTTCGTGACGGTCTACGGCAGGAATGTGGAGTGTTTTCTTTTTCCAAAGCATATCTGAAAACAGAATTCAGGATGATGAGACAGCACATCGCCAGTGGGAGGAAAAAATGGTAACAGTTCAGTCCCCGCATTCATAAAAGCGTCTGCTTTGCATCCGACGCCGTGTGCGGCTCACCTTTTATGTTGTGTGAGGGCGCTCCGTTCATGCAGCAATCTGCAGATCACGCTTTGTGTGCAAGCGTCCAAGCGCAATCTGCTGGTTGTTGCATGGCTGAACTGTTCGGCAAATGCTATTTTTTTGTGAATTCTATTGAAAACTTGAGAAAAACAAGATAAAATAAGTCTGATTTCAGACTGAAAGGAGGAAGAATCTGTGTATACTGCAAAAGAAGTTCTTGTTACCTTCAATGCAACCATCAATGGATATGATGAAATCTACCGGGGTGTCGCCAAGTCTTTTGGCTTATCTGATTGTGCATTCTGGATATTGTATTACATACGCCAGTCGGAAGAAAAAGTCACCCAGAAAGATATCTGCAGTTTTATATACCAGCCAAAGCAGACGGTTCATTCTGCCTTGAAAAAGATGGTGAAGGATGGATGGATTGAGGTTGGGGATTACAATGGTAAACGTCATAAGTATGTCACACTGACGGAAAAAGGCGAAGAGTTTTCCAGAAAAA
>JAAWDZ010000002.1 GCA_022794015.1 Eubacterium sp.
ACCATTCTATCATAAAACCGTGCTTTTTGCACTGGTTTTATTTTTTATACTCTTTTTAGGATGGTGATTTTATGAAACTCCCGAACGGTTTTGGTTCAGTCTATAAGCTGTCCGGAAAAAAACGCCGAAATCCCTATGTCGCCAAAAAGACAAAGGGATGGGAAATTGACCCCGATACCGGGAAAGTAAAACAATTATATATAACTGTCGGTTACTATCCGACACGAAAAGACGCATTAAACGCCCTTGCAGAGTTCAACAACAATCCCTACGATGTCAATGTTGCAAAGGTTACTTTTGCGGATGTATATGAGCGATGGAGTGACGAACATTTCCCAACTGTGAGCGATTCCAATGTGTCAGGATATAAGGCAGCCTGGGCGTTGTGTGATAAAATTGCAAAGATGCGGTTCGTTGATGTAAAACTCGACCATCTGCAAATGGTCGTTGACGAATCCGGAAAAAATTATCCCACACTCCGAAAACTGAAAGTTCTCCTCGGCATGATGTATAAATACGCCGTGATTCATGAAATCATACCGAAAGAACGGAATCTTGTTGAATATCTCGACATCGCAAAAGCGGGCAATCCGAACGCCTATAACCGAAAGCCATTCAGTAAAGCATAGGTAAAAAGGTTGTGGGATGTCAAGGACACAAATATATATTACACGGTCATCCTCATGCTGATATATTCTGGATGCCGTATCGGTGAATTGTTGGACTTGAAAAAAGAGAATGTGAACCTTGAGGAGAGATATTTCAAAATCACCGCATCCAAAACGGAGGCGGGAATCCGCACCGCTCCGATTGCCGAAAAAGTATATCCGTTTTTTGAATACTGGTATCACCGGAACGATTGCGAATATCTGCTTTCAACACCGGAGGGAGAACATTTCAAGTATAGGAATTATTATGATAGTTATTGGATGCCTTTGGTTACAACCTTGAACATGACGCACCGCCCGCATGATACACGCCACACCTGCATTTCCATGTTGACCGTCGCAGGTGTCTCCGATAAGGTCATCAAAAAAATTGTCGGTCATAAAGGGCAAGGGGTCACGGAGGTTGTCTATACACACTTTGAAATTGAGGAACTACTGGACGCAATCAATAAAATATAGTGAGGTGTGCCATGAATAGAACGGAATACAAGAATAATTTTTATAAAGAGCATTATGAGAGAATCAGTCTCGCCGTTCCTAAAGGAATGAAAGATATTATCAAGGCTCTCGCATCCGACAAGGGGATGTCGGTCAACTCCTATATTAAAGATTTAGTCCGGAAAGACCAGTGCGGAATGTTTGACACGATGCAAATTGCGGAAAAGAACAGAGAAATGATTTCCGGTATAAGTGGGAACATGCACAACGGATATGATGTCATATTCAAAGACGGTCACTCGTGCCATTGTCGCACGAAAAAGGATGTCCGGTCATGTATCATTGAATACTGCTGCAAAAAGGGCGATTAATTCGTCCTTTTTTTATTGCGAAAAGTGTCTTGCACAAGATTTCAAAAGTCTTGCACAAGACCATATTTTATTTGTCAGTTACGTGTTAGTTACGTGTCAGTTACCGTGAAAATTTTGTGTGTTTTTGTGGTGTCTCATAGGAAATTCAGAATATTAGAAAACCCCGAAAACATCGCGTTTTCGGGGTCTGTCTCTCTTTTGCAATATTCGTTTGAATTATCGCTTGCTGAACTGCGGAGCGCGACGAGCCGCTTTGAGGCCGTATTTCTTCCTTTCTTTCATCCTCGGATCACGCGTTAAGTATCCGTTGGACTTCAATACTGGCCTGTAATCTGCATCAACCTGCAACAATGCCCTTGCAATGCCGTGACGGATAGCACCTGCCTGACCTGTATAGCCGCCACCCTTTACATTTACCAGAACATCAAATTTATCTACTGTTTCTGTAGCTACCAACGGCTGACGAACGATAACTTTCAATGTCTCTAAACCAAGATAATCATCAATATCCCTTTTATTGATTGTAACCTTACCTGTGCCCGGTACCAAATACACTCTGGCAACAGATGATTTTCTTCTTCCTGTTCCATAATATTTTGAATTAGCCACTGTAATCTGCCTCCTTACCGATTAAAATGTTAAAGCTTCTGGTTTCTGCGCTGCCTGTTTGTGCTCTGGTCCGACGTATACGAATAGCTTCTTATACATCTGTCTTCCCAACGGCCCTTTCGGAAGCATGCCTTTTACTGCATGCTCTAAAACACGCTCCGGATGCTTATTTAACATTTCTCTTAATGTAGTTTCTTTCATGCCACCTACATAAGCGGAGTGATGATAGTAAATCTTCTGATCCAGCTTCTTGCCTGTTACCTTAATTTTCTCGGCATTTACAATAATTACGTAATCGCCTGTATCCATATGCGGTGTAAAAATCGGTTTATTTTTACCGCGCAATACTTTTGCTACTTCAGATGCCAAACGTCCTAATGTCATTCCATCCGCGTCAACTACGTACCATTTTCTTTCAATAGTAGCAGGACTCGCCATAAATGTTTTCATTGGTTTACCTCCTTGAAATTATCAAAACTACACTTCATTTTCTGTCGGCAGCGGAATCCCGTATGTCCGGACGTTATCCCTTCCACCAATTTTTTAATCCATAAAACTTCTATGAAATAATATAGTATAAATGCTTGCCGGGGCTTTGGCTCACATTTCCATAATCATTTACAGACTTACTTAGTATAGTACACGTTACCCGGTGTGTCAAGAACTTTTCTGACAAAATTACTTAATTCTATTTTGCCATCTTTCCGCAACACTGTTTATACTTCTTACCGCTTCCACACGGACACGGATCATTCGGATACACCTTTGCCTTCTCCCGTTTCTTAGGACCTTTTACTGCTGTGTCGTCCTTATTGGTTCCGGTTACCTTTGCAACCTGCTCACGTTCTACTTTCTGTTCAATCCTTACATGATACAGCAGCCGTACCGTATCCTCCTGAATGCTGGCAATCATACTGTCAAACATATCAAACCCGCTCATCTTATATTCCACTAACGGATCTCTTTGTCCATAAGCCTGCAGGCCGATTCCCTGGCGAAGCTGTTCCATATCATCAATATGATCCATCCACTTCCGGTCAATTGCTTTCAGAAGAACTACACGCTCTAACTCTCGGAACTGCTCCGGCTCCGGAAATTCTGTTTCCTTTACCTCATACAGCTTGACAGCCTGCTCTTTGAGCGCATGCTTTAACTCTTTGCTGCTCTTCATATCTTTTATCGTATCCGGTGTAATCGGCTCTATCGGAATCATTGGAGTCAGCACATCATTCAACTCTCTGATATTCCACTCCTCTGCCGAAAGCTCACTTGAAATACACATGTCTACAGTTGCTTCAACGCGATCTGTAATCATCTTAAAAATAACATCCCGCATACTCTCTCCGTTTAATACGCGCAGACGTTCGGCATAAATAATCTCTCTTTGTTCATTCATAACCTGATCATATTCCAACAGGTTTTTACGGATACCGAAGTTATTAAACTCTATCTTACTCTGTGCTTTCTCAATAGCGCTGGAAAGCATCTTATGCTGGATCTGCTCACCGTCCGGAACACCCAGTGTATTAAACATGCTCATCAGCTTCTCTGAACCGAACAATCGCATCAAATCATCTTCCAGGGCAATAAAGAACTGGGATTCACCCGGATCGCCCTGACGTCCGGAACGTCCGCGCAACTGATTATCAATACGCCTGGATTCATGCCGCTCCGTGCCGATGATCTTAAGTCCGCCGGCCGCCTTTGCCTCGTCATCCAACTTGATATCCGTACCACGGCCTGCCATATTGGTTGCAATCGTCACTGCTCCGTGCTGACCAGCCTGAGCTACAATTTCTGCCTCCAGCTCATGGAACTTAGCATTTAAGACATTATGCTGAATACCGCGGTGCTTTAACATTTTACTGATTTCTTCGGAAATCTCAATCGTAATCGTACCTACAAGTACCGGCTGTCCTTTCGCGTGCGCTTCCTCTACCGCATCACATACTGCCTTGAATTTCTCTTTTTTCGTTTTATATACGACATCCTGTAAATCCTTACGCTGTACCGGTACATTGGTCGGAATCTCAATAACGTCCATACCGTAAATATCACGGAATTCCTTTTCCTCTGTCAGCGCCGTACCTGTCATACCGCATTTCTTCTCAAATTTATTAAAAAAGTTCTGGAATGTAATGGTCGCTAAAGTTTTGCTTTCGCGTTTTACCTTTACATGTTCCTTGGCCTCAATCGCCTGATGAAGTCCATCCGAATAACGGCGTCCCGGCATAATACGTCCGGTAAATTCATCTACAATCAATACCTGATCATCTTTTACTACATAATCCTGATCCCGGAACATCAGGTAATGTGCACGAAGCGCCAAAATAATATTGTGCTGAATCTCCAAATTCTCTGCATCTGCAAGATTCTCAATTCGGAAGAATTTTTCAACCTTCTTCACGCCATCCTGTGTCAGATTGACAACTTTATCTTTCTCATTTACAACAAAATCCCCGGTTTCCTCTACTTCAACACCCATAATCGCATCCATCTTGGACAGCTCCTGGCTCTCTTCTCCGCGGATAAGCTGCTGCGCCAAGATGTCACATGCTTCATACAAACGAGTGGATTTGCCGCTCTGACCGGAAATAATTAACGGCGTCCTGGCTTCGTCAATTAATACAGAGTCAACCTCATCAACAACGGCAAAATGCAGTCCCCTCTGTACCAGCTGCTCCTTATAAATGACCATATTGTCCCTGAGGTAATCAAACCCCAATTCGTTATTCGTTATATAAGTAATATCACAGTTATAAGCGTCACGTCTTTCATCATTGTCCATGGAATTTAACACAACACCTACCGTAAGTCCTAAAAACTCATGTACCTGTCCCATCCACTCAGCGTCACGCTTTGCCAGATAGTCATTGACCGTAACGATACAAACTCCTTTTTCTTCCAATGCATTTAAATACGCTGGCAGTGTAGAAACCAGCGTCTTACCTTCACCGGTACGCATCTCTGCAATACGTCCCTGATGCAGGATAATACCGCCTATTAACTGTACCCTGTAATGTTCCATATTCAGCACACGCTTTGCCGCTTCCCTGACTGTTGCAAATGCTTCCGGAAGCAGATCGTCTAATGTTTCTCCTTCTGCAAGCCTTTTCTTGTATTCTTTTGTCTTGTCCCTCAGCTGTTCATCTGTCAGTGCCGCCATAACGTCGTGATAAGATTCGATCTTCTTAACAATCGGCTCAATTCTTCTCAATTCCCGTTCGCTATGTGTACCAAATAATTTTGTAAATGCACTCATAAATTACTCCTATCGCTCTTTTGATTATCTAACTATTCTCTTAATTTCCCGCATAATGTTTATTGTACCACGTTCCGTCACCAGAAACAATACAGAAAATCATGAATGAATTGTTAAATTTTTAAAAACGTGCTATACTGTACTAATATCAAAAATATAATACAAAAAGGGAGTGATACAGTCATGAAATATACTTACCGTACCAAAGGAACCTGTTCTTCGCAAATCGAACTGGAATTAGAAGGCAATGTCGTACACAATGTAAAATTTACAGGCGGCTGCGACGGCAATCTAAAAGCCATTCCCCAATTAGTAGAAGGTATGACCGTAGAAGAAATTGAAAAACGGCTCAGCGGTATTCGCTGCGGATTCAAAAATACTTCCTGCGGAGATCAGCTTGCCAGGGCATGCCGATTCGCATTAGAACAGAATGCCTAAACCCATCTGACTATTGCGTTTGCCCGTAAAAAAGAGGCCCACAAGGGCCTCTTTTTATTGTATTTTATTCCATTTTCTGATCAGGCGCATCATTTGCCTTCAATTCTCAGCTTTCTGCTGTAAGCAAACAATGCCATTCCAATCAGGAACATTGCTCCAAACAGAAAATAAATCCCATAATCTTCTATACCTGTCTTTGGAGTTGCATCTTTTACATGCCCATTCCCGGAAATCGTTGCCGAGGTTCCGCCAGAAACTCCCGGTGCCGCCGCGTGTACGGTAGTTGTACTCGTTCCTCCCGTTGTACCCGTTCCTCCCGTTGTGCCGGAAGGCTTACTTCCTCCAGGCTCCTCTCCGGGATCGTCTACACCATTCGGATCCGGATCTTCGATTTCTTCGGTTTCCTCTTCTATTTGCCCGGCAGGATCGTCGATGCTCTCAAAAACATAATTATTCTCATTTGCCCATGACTCTGCTGTCGTGCCACTGTATCCATAGACAACAGACGGCGTCCATCCTGACTGCGTTCCAATGGAAGTAACACTTGCCGGAATGGTAACAGCCTTTATAGCGCTCCCGCTGAACGCATTGGCCTCAATTACATTTGCCGCATCCGGAATCACTGCAGTCAACAGATAACTGCATCCGGAAAATGCGCCAGATGCAACGGATAAAATTCCTGGTGCAAAAGAAATTCCTGTTTTACCCTGTGGGCAAAGCAGTAAGTGCCTGCCATCTGCCGTATAAACACAGCCATCATACGAAGAATAACTGCCGCTCGCTACAGAAACAGAACCCAGATTAGCGCAGCCGGAAAATGCACTCATATCAAGGCTTGATAATGTAGACGGCAGTGATATGCTACTTAAATTTGCACAGCTTCCAAATGCTTCCGCACCGATACTGGTCACTCCGTCCGGAACCGTTACGCTTCCCAGACTGCTGCAGTTATAAAACTGTCTTTGTGATATCGCACCTGCTGAACCGCTCAAACTTACACTTGCAAGCGCAGTACAGTTTGCGAATGCAGATCCCCCTACAATTGTCACGCTGCCCGGCATACTGACTGCTTCCAGACTCGTACAGCCATTAAAAGCAGAACTCCCAATAATCTGGAGACTGTCAGGGAATGAAACACCGGTAATCGATCCATTTCCGGAGAAAACCCCATCGCCAATTGCCGTAATCCCTGCGGGAATTGCGATATTACCGCCTGCACCATGATATCCGGTAACCGTAGTGCCTTCTATCACAAAATCTGTCTCCTCACTGTCAACTGCCACTTCATTTCCCTCGACAATCTGTACCGGTGGCAGCTCTTCCTCATCTATCATATCTCCTAAATTTACCGATGGATCCACTTGCTCAGAATCACCTTCCGGTTGCGTTGTTTCCTGCCCTTCTCCTGGCTGTTCTGTCTGTCCTGGTATAGTTCCTGCGCCTTCCGGTTCCGTTTCAGCGGGCGGCTGCGTATCCGGTGTTTCCGGCACATCCGGTGTCTCTGGTACATCGGGTGTCTCCGATGTATCGGGTGTCTCCGGTGCATCCGGTGTTTCTGTCGGCGGAACTTCTTCTGCCGACCAGTCGGTAGCGCCGCTTTCTGTCGATCCCGTTTCCGGTGTTTCCGGCACCTCTGCATCGTTATCCGCTACATCCGTACCTGTCTCCGGTGCTTCTGCCGTAACCTCTGTCGAAGGTTCATCGCTATCCCCTTCCGCATTTACCAAATCCGGTATAATCGAAAGGAATGCTACCATAAGCACTAAAATAATTGCTCCTGCCCGTACCGCTAGATTTTTTTTCATCTTCCTCACTCCTGGCTCTATAGCATCCATGCTATTGTATTTTTTTTGCTACCACGAAGAGCCTTCCGTCTTCTACGTAGCTGTTACAAGTAGAAAGCGTCAGTAAACTGTCACTTTCCGTCACATCCTGTGTTTTATCATATACGGCGCATTTTCGGATAGTTCCTAAAAACGCATTAAAATCCTCATTGCTTTCCGCTTCAATAAAATTATAATACTTATATTGCCCTTCGTCCTGATACCCTACCTCTGAAAGACATACTGCAATCACCTGGTAAGTCTGCTTCTCATAAATTGTGTCAAATTGTATCATTTCGTGTTCCGCTACGTAGGCTTCATCTAAATACTGTTTTAACCCGCCGAACATAGCGCCGCTTCTCATGTTATGCCCATATATAATCAGGTTCGTGCTGGGTTTGACGGCATCGGCGCGATAGTCGAGGAAAAGCGTCCCGTTAATATCCTCTGCTCCGTCAATATTGCTGTGCAGATAATAATCGTTATCCGCTGCCTGCATTACCGGCAAATCAATTTGTGTGCCGTCTATGCGAAGCCATCCGGCCAAATCAGGGTACTGTGCATGCAAAGTACTGTACTCTGGTAAAACATCCAATTGTGTTGCCGGCTCTGCCTTTTGTTCCGGTTTAATCTCCTGAGCCTCCACCTGAGCTTGCGCTCCACCCTGTCGGCTCACATCTGAATACCAGTCAACTGCCTGGGACATGCTTTTTTTTTGCTGTACTTCCTCCAGTTTTCTGACTGCTCTGCGTTCCCTGTATACAGAATGACCGTAAAATATAACGCATATCACTGCCAGGGCTGCGCATGCAATGCCCAGAATCTTAAACATCATAGACTGCTGTGTTTCTTTCAGTTTCTGGCGCTCACCTTCCTCCTCTTCTCTTAGCCGGAACAGATCCTGCTGTTCCTTCCGCTCTCTCTCCCACTCTTCCCTGCTGTCTTCGAGTTCTTCTTTGAAATTCTGTGCCACTCTGTCCGAAATATCACAGAAAAACACAGTTCCAAGCTTGCTTTCAAATGTAATCAGGCCCTCGCGGACCAATTGATAAATATCCTCCGCTACAACCGGATCTTCAATATCAAGATGATCCACGATTCCCCTGATTGTTTCTAAATCTCTCTGTGCAGCCTCCCACTCTTCACGGGTAGCAAATTCATGTTTGCCAAGTCTGTAGATTTCCTCCATAAGTTTATTCCTTATTTCGATTTTACTGATTTTACTGAAGAATAGCTGCTGTAAACCTTTCTGCCATTTACTGTTTTATATGCCCGTATCCGGTAATAATATTTCTTTTTCTTAGTCAGGCCCTTATTCGTATAAGCTACAATAGAAGCTTTGGATGCTGTCTTTATTTTCTTATATCCCTTCTTCTTTTTTGTGCTTCTATAAATTTCATAACCGTTAACGCCTTTAATTTTCTTCCAGCTTACCTTAATACGCTTTTTCCCCGCTTTTAAGGTGATAGCCGGTGTTTTAATGCCGGTTGCTGCCTGCACGGTGTTGGAAAAACCGCCATAATAAGCAGTTCCGCTTGATATCCTGTACGGACGAACTTTATAACTGTACGTTGTCAGTGCATTCAGATTCGAATGTACATAGGTGATTCCTTCTGTTCTTGCAATTAAGTTGTCATCTGAATCATAGATACCATATCCTTCAGCTCCCGGAACTGCGCTCCATGCCAGTGTAATACTGTCAACGGAAGCGCTGGCTGTAACCGTCGTCATATCCGTAAAATGAATCATATAACGGATCGTCTTGGTTCCGCCGTAATTGCCTATACCGGAAACAACAAGTGTAGCCACACCTGGCGCCGCATTGTTTTCATAGGTCAGCGTATAGTCTCTGTTTAATACTAATGTCGTAACATCGTCGCCTGCCTCGCGGGCCAGGATGCCGTCTGTAACTGTAAGATCCTGCTGTGTCGGCGTCCCCTGATAAATCTTATCCGTAATATTTTCAAAATTACATCTGGTAATATTTCGTTTTATAATTTCAAAGGTACTTCTGACACTTCCGCTGTTGCCTCCGATTCCGGTTACGATTACGCTTGCCGTACCGACATTTACATTATTCTCATAACGGATTTCATAATCTACTCCGGGCTCCAGCCTGACATCATTTAAAACAACTGCCGCCTCAGGTACAATCTCTTTACCCGTATAAGTAAATTCCGAATCAATCAGCTGAATCTGCGCTTCTGTAATATCTCGGCTTAAAATTTCAAACGTCAGTACAACTTCTCCATCATAACCGCCGATTCCCTTCACTGTAATCTTGGCAGTTCCAACATTTACGTTGTTCTCATAAGTTACTTCAAAATCTCTTCCCAAAACAAGATTCACGCCTTCAAAAACAACTGTTACTTCAGGCCGGATCTCACCGCCAATATAAATGTATTCAGAATTGCCGATACTGATATCTGCTCCTGCAATATCCCGGCTGATGATAAAGGATACCTGATTACTGCCCGTATAAAGCGAGCCTTCAGCCGGATAAATAGTGGCGGTCGCCGTTCCGCGCTCAATATTATCTGTATACTCTACTCTATAGTCAAATTGTTCGCGCAGAGTCCGTTCCCCTAACGTAACCGTCAGCTCTGGCCTTACTTCCTCTCCGGTATATTCCTGAGCCGGAATCGGCTCTATCTGGGTCATTGCCAAATCCGCCTCTATATCAAACATCTTGCCAAGCGTTCCTGTATAGCTGCCCATACCTGTGATCGTAACGGTTGCCGGCGTTTCACCCGGATAAACATTGTCCGTATAAGCCACTTCATAATCAACGCCTTCTATCAGTGTATAGTAAGATTCGCCATCCTCTTCCGTAATTGCTTCCCCTGTGGTGTTCCTTCTCGTATCCATAAGCGTAACGCCTGGCTCAATTGGACTTCCGGTATACTCCTGCGGTGATTCAATCTGAGAAGAAGTGACACGGCTGCTCTGTATATCCACTGGCGTAATTTCAAATGTCCCTGTAGTGGTTCCTGTATAATTGGATGTTTCCACAGCTTCAATCGTAACCGTTGCCGTACCGATATCCCGATTCGATTCAATGCCTGTAATCACATAAACATCCCCGCCAAACGGCGTATCGCTAATCTCCGGATCACTTACAAGCACGATCGGCTCTATCGGACTTCCGGTATATTCATAATCGCTAATTTCAATCGAAACATGACTGATATCACGTTTGCCGATGGTAAACGTCAATGGCATCTCACCACCGTAATCACCGATTCCGCGGATAATCACCGTGTGTTCTCCGGCATTGATGCAGTCCTCATCCCAAACCAGCTCATAATCTCTGTTTTCCTCTATATCGTTCGTCTTAAATACCACATTCACCTTTGGATGCTGTACCTGACCGTTGTATATCAGAGGTGTTGCCTCTACAGATGCCGTTTCAATATAGTCCAGCAAGTCTTTTGTAATACGGAAATTCTTTGTCAGAGATCTGTCAAAATTGCCGATTCCGGTTACGGTAACAGTCGCCGCCTGGTT
This sequence comes from Eubacterium sp., assembly GCA_022794015.1. Lineage (GTDB taxonomy): Bacteria > Bacillota > Clostridia > Lachnospirales > Lachnospiraceae > Roseburia_B. Next base: position 11,117 of record JAAWDZ010000002.1, read on the forward strand.
TACGGATGTATTCCCTTCATAGGAAACAGTATAATCATAACCCCTGCGCAGTGTATAAGTTGTCAGCGGATCCGGCTTAAATGTAAGTATCGGCTCCGGTTCGCATGCAGTTGAGTCAGGATCAAAGGTATAAGTATCTTCAATTCCGGTCATGGTAATGGTACTGTCATCCAAATGCCTTTTGATAATAGCAAAGCGAAGTACCAGAGGATCGCCTTCACAGTTTCCGTTTGGATCTGCCGTAACTGTAATAGAGCCGCTTGTCGTACCCAATAGCTGGTTGCTTCCATAGGTAATGGCATATCCCCACATTTCCGGGGAATTCATCTCAATGGTTTCATTATCAGTGCTCTGATACGTCAGTTTTACTTCTGGTGTAATCTGTTTGCCGGTATACTGCTCTTCCCTGGAATATTCAGCCGTAATATCCGACAGCTTCACCTTCACAATCCGGAATGTAGTTGTAATAGAGCCTTCATAATTCCCTGTTCCTGTCACAGTCACTTCTACCGTACCGACTTCAACATTTCCTTCTTCTCCATAAGCCAGCGTGTAGTCGCCTGTACCAAGTGTAACCTGGGCATCTGCATCTTCTCCCCAGTGGATAGTCAGCTTCGGGTCGATTGCAGCGCCAATATATACCTGATCCGGTATTCCTTCTATTACTACATCTTCATCTTCTAAATTCTTTTTGAGAATGTTAAATGTCTTTTCTTTAAATCCGGAAAAATTGCTGGTGCCAGACAATGGTTCAATCCTGACCGTACCGGTGCCGGCATTGATGTTGGATGAATATGTATACTTGAAATCTTCTCCGGGCACAAGCTCTACGTCTTCTCCGTCCTCACCGTGTCCTTTCCACACGACCCGCGGCTCCGGCGTAATCGCATTTGAGGTATACACATAATCCTCAATATCATCCATCACAATATCGCTGTCGCCTAAGCTCTTTCCTACAATAGTAAATGAAGTCTGCCTGCTGCCGCAATATTCCGTTTCATTATTCCCTGGCTCACCAAGTCCGAATACTGTTAAATTCACTCTTCCGACATTAATATTCCCTGGTGCATAAGACATATCATAATCTTTGCCCTTTACCAGTATATTCCCATTCGCATTATCTGTAACCTTTATCACTGGTACGATTTCACTGCCAGTATAAGTATATGTCCCGTTAGACCCGTCATCAAACTCAATTTTTACATTAAAATTATTGCCAATTGTATATTCCCGAACTACCTCTCCGGAAAAATTACCTCCGCTTACCGCGCGAATTGTTATTTTATATTTTTTGCCGCTTATATGAGAAGGCATTGAGCATGGATTGTCATATCCGCATACATAATCTTTTCCTTCCTCCAGCGTATACTTCCCAAGCATAATTGACGGTTTTGGTTCTACATTTTTACCCTCGTCATAGTCCACGCTTCCAGGTACATTGATTTTTACCATCGCATCTGTCAGTGCGCGCGGCGTAATCCTGAAATTCACCCTCCGTGTACTGCCCTCATAAGCGCCTTTTCCTACCAGCTCAATTTCCGGCGTACCACAGTTTATGTTATCTCCGTTAATCTTATACTCATAATCCGTTCCGTTCTTCAATTCAATCGCTCTGCCGTCCGGATCTTTCCCGCAGGTCACGCGTATCTTCGGAGTGATTGCACTTCCGGTGTATACATAATTATCCGTTGCCTCTGCAGAATCTAAAAATTCTACTTCAGCATTAGAAAGATTGCCCGGAATCACAAATGTTTTGGTAACAGAACCGTTGTAATTCCCCCGGCCGCCGATTACCATTGTCGCCGTACCTGGTTTGACATTGTTCTTATACTGCACTGTATAATCCGAACCCTGGCCCTCACGCAAAGCATACGTACCGTTCTCCGCCACATATGCCCCATCGGCATCACGTTTTGTATCAATAACGCTGACTTTCGGCCTAACAGGGAGATTTGCGGGATCAAACTCTCCAACCTCTACGGAAATTTCCTCCGATGATATCGGCTTTGCCTTAATGGTATACTCACCGAGCGGAACCGCCGCATAACCTGCGCCCATCTTATAGTTGCCCTTTGCCCGTATTCTTAAACTGTAGCGGGCGCCATTCGCCACATTGATATTTTCTGCGGGCAGGAAATCATAATCTACGCCTTCCTGTAATACATATGTAAATCTCTCTCCTGTATCTGTGATCTGTACATCATGTTTCAAAGTAATCGTCGGGCGAACCGCGCTTCCGGTAAACATCGGACTGCTTCCTATCGTACAGGACAGCGGGGCATTTAACTTTCCATTCCGGTCTAACGATATTTCCACACGTTCAATCGTGAATGTTTTTTCCACGCTGCCGCCGTAAAGCCCCATTCCGTTTATGATAACAGTAGGCGGCTGTGCGCTGCTGCTATCCCCGGCGTTGATATTGTTTTTATAGATCAGTGTATAATCCACTCCACGCTCTAACGGCGTACCGTTTAACGTTACACTTGTCGGAACAGGCTTAAACTCCCTCGATGTAAATATATAGCTCAAATTATCCAGCCCTGTGACAACTGCCGCTGCAATTGACTCACATATATGAAAATATACCGTTCTCGTTCCGACAAAATTGCCCTTTCCGGTAATTGTCACCGTTGGCATGCGTGCAGGATCTTCTGTATTGAGATCCCGCTCCACATTGTTTGCGTATGTCAGTTCATAATCTGACGAACCAAGCTCTCTTCCATTGTATGTCATTACAGGTACCGGCCGAATCTCACTTCCGGTATAAGACTGGTTCGGAATGTCCTCTACCTGCACATCAATTGCTGCAATATCCTTCGGAGAAATCCGGAAAGTAACCGGACCGTTTGCTACAACAGGCGCATCCGACGCAATGCTGCCCATATAGTTTCCTGTACCAATAACTGTGAATGTATGATCGGTATCTCCGGCATTTACAGCCTCTGATGTCAGAGTAAATTCATCTGCACGCAGCGTTCTGCCGTCAACTGTGAGTTCCTCCACAATCGGAACCACCGCATCTCCTGTATAACCATATGTCTGATCCGATTGCAGCACAATCTCTACCGCAGAGGCATTTGCCAGATTAAGCGGTAAAATTCTAAAATTCCTGGAAATACTTCCCGAATAGTTATTAATTCCGGTCACTGTAACTGTTGCCGTTCCCGCATCCCTGTTATTTGAGTACACAACTCTGTAATCGGATGCCGGAATCTGATAGCCGCCTCCGGATGTAACCTGCTCACCGGTTGCACTATCCCTCAAATTGTCAAATACGGTTACTTCCGGTTCGATATTGCTTCCGTTATAAGCCGGATTTATCGTATCCTGTCCGTCAAGCTTTATCGTAAAATTTCTGCCCTCAACCATTGTTTTTGCTACAATGGTATAAGATAAAACCGCCGCATCTCCCGAATAATTGTTGACCTCCTTCGGTGTAACTTTAACTGTACAGTTTCCGACTGCAGTCGGAGACGGCAAGCCATTGCTGCCCGTATAGGCAATATCAAAGTCTCCGATTGGAAGCTCTCTTCCACTCCCGCTGTCTACTACTTTCACTTCCGGCTGAATCGCCGAACCGGTATATGTATATGAATTGTCAGCTGCAGGTCGTACAAACTGTACCTGTACGCTCGACATATCACGTCTTACAATCCTAAATTCCTCTTCCCGCGTACCTCTGTAATAGGTTCCGTCACCTGTTATCCTGATACTGTATGTACCTACATCCACAGGATCTGCCGGGTCGTATTCCAGACTGTAATGCCTATCCTTCTGCAGCGCTGTTCCGTTGTCCCGAATCACTGGAGCAGGGTGAATCGCCGACCCCGAATACGGCTGATCTGTGATTGGATCCACGGTAATATCCGCATGTGTAATATCTTTATATATTGTAAAATACACATCCAGTTCACCTGTACAATTGCCTTTTCCGATAATCCGGATAATACCGTTACCGACATTAATATTATTTGCATATCTTACATCATAATCCGTTCCTTCAATTAATGGGTGTCCCGCACTGTCCGTAAGGCTGTTCGGAACCTCCGGCCGAATCTCACTTCCGGTATACGCCTGCTCCGTCACATGAATCAGACTGCTGTCAATATCCCTTACATTAAACTTCCCGATTTCAAATGTCACCTGACGGCTGCCAGTATAATTTCCCATACCGGTTATTGTTATTCTGCCCGTACCGACATTGATATTGTCCGAATATACAGCCGTATAATCCGTATTCCGAACCAACATGCCCGTTTCCTTATTTCCCTGATAAACCGTAATCGGAGGTTCCAGCGGCTGGCCCGTATAGCTCAGCGAATACGAAGGATCCAGTTCTACCTGTATTTTATCTTCCTGTGGATATGCCGAATCATCAAAATTCGCCACATCGATCTGATAATCGTACTCCCGGCTTCCCATGCAGTTGCCTCTTCCGGCAACCACAACCTTCGCCTGCTGTAACGGAGTTGACACGTATGTATTGTCACGGTAACTCAAAGTATAATCCTCAGGAGAAGCCGGTTCGTTCGTCATCTTATTCGTAATCGTAATATTCGAAGGTGTAATCCCCTCTGTTGATTTTGCCTTCGCCTGATTATATACCGCGCCGGTCACACTCACTTCAAACAATGTGCTGACACTGGACTGCATAATTATAAAATCTACAATACGCTCACCCGCGTAATCACCCATACCCCGGACAACAGCATGTGCTGTCCCTGCATTTTCATTATCTTCATACAAAAGGGTATAATCTCTGTCTGCCGACAAAACGGTTCCGTCTGTCCTTTTCACTGCTACAGTCGGTTCAATCGGCCGTCCTTCATAAGAATAGCTTGTAGTGCCCGACGGATAGCCCGTGTAGCTTAACGTTATTTCACAGGCTGTAAGATCCAATCCAAACCCGACTCTGTAGCTCAAATCGCCTGTGTAGCATCCGTTTCCCCTTACTGTAATCTGTGCCGTATTGCTATCCCCCAAGGAAGCATATACTTTATAACCGTCTGCATCGGAAGTCTTATCCGTAATCTGCATCAGGCTCGTATTGCCGTCTTTAAGCTCCAAACCTAAAATGGCGCTCTGGACAAACCCGTCTGCATCCGGAACAATACTCCCCGAAATCTGGTTGGGAAGCGACACCGGCTTGGTAATCCGTGTATCCTGCAGAGAAATCTGCTGCGTTGTCCCCGGATCATCTGCCTCTCCTTCTGCCAACGGCTGTACGTCAGCCGCTTCTGTTTCCTGCCCATCCACCGGCTCTTCGACCTCTGCATCCTTCTTAAGATCCTCAGTCTGCGCCAAATCCTCTGTCTCTTCCGAATCAGCAGAACTTTCTTCCGTATCTAGAGATGCCTCCACCTCTGGTCCGGCCCCTTCTAATGTCTCGCTGTCTTCGTCAATTACGGTAAGCTCTTCCTCAGAGCTTACATCCGCACGCCCATTCTCACTGTTCACCTCTGCCAGTAATGTGAAATCCGGCATGGTGCCAATCATACAAAAAGTAAGAATTACCGCCAGAACCCGCTTCGCTACATCCCTGTACATATCGATCGCTCCTTTTTCCCTACAAAATTTGGTATCATACTGCAAAAAATGCGCAAAAATTACATCTAATAATTAGAGATACCTGTATCTAATATATCGTATGAAGCGCTGTAAAACATTATAGTGCAAATGTACTTTTTTCCAGACATATATCAAAGCCGCTGATACCTGCTATGTCTGCCGTTTCGTACCCTTCTCCTCCATCTGCCTCATAAATTTACGCATGGCCGGAAAACATACCAGAAACGTCCCCACATCCGCCAGTGGCTGCGCCGCCTCCATCCCGACGATACCAAACATCCCTGGCAAAAGAAACAGCAGCGGCAAAAAGAAAAACCCCTGTCTGCAGGACGCAAACAGCGTGGCCTTCACTGACTTTCCCACCGCCTGAAACGTCATATTACAGGCAATCCCAAGAGACAAAAATGGCATAGCCGCGCACTGCATCCGAAGCGCTGCCGTCCCGATTGCAGCCACCTCCTTATCATCCGGCACAAACTGCCGCAGCAAAGCTCCCGCTCCAAAAAACAACCCGGCTCCAAGCAGCGTCATCCCGATATTGCCCAGGTGCAGCATAAACCGGTACGCCCTGCGTACCCGTCCGTATTTCCCCGCGCCGTAATTATACCCGGCCACCGGCTGATAACCCTGCCCAAGTCCAATCAGTACACAAAACAGCATCATAAAAATTTTCCCGACAATTGACATTGCCGCTACCGCCGCATCCCCATAAGACGCCGCCATATGATTCAGGGCCACCGAAGCGGCGCCTGCCAGTCCCTGCCGAAACAGAGAAGGCATTCCGTTTCCAAGAAACTCCTTATATATAGAAACATTCCATGACAAATTTTTCAGAGAAAACCGTATAATCGTCTTTTTTCTCAAAAAAAACACAAACAGCAACAGACAGCCAATACACTGGCTGACAGCTGTTGCAGCCGCCGCTCCCCTAATTCCCCATCCAAACACAAATATAAACAGCGGATCCAGCCCGATATTTAAAAGGCTCCCACACGTAATCCCAATCATAGAAAGCTTTGTCTTTCCCTCTGCCCGCAGCAGATTATTTAGCACAAAGGAAGCCGTCATCACCGGAGCCACATACAGAATATACCTGGCATACTCTGCCGCATAAGGTAAAATTGTCTCTGTCGCTCCCATCCAAAGCATCAAATCCTCTAAAAGCCAAAGTCCCAAAACACTCAAAGCCGCGCCAAGCACAATGGATGTAAACAATGCACAGGAAGCAATTTTCTGCGCCTGTCCGCTCTCCTGTTCTCCAAGCAGCCGTGAAACTACGCTTCCCGCGCCCATGCCCACCATAAATCCGACCGCCTGGATAACCGCCATCAGTGAAAACACGATTCCCACCGCACCGGAAGCGCTCGTTCCAAGCCTGGAAACAAAATACGTATCCGCCACATTATATATGGAAGAAACCAGCATACTAATCATTGTCGGAACCGCCAGGGAAATTACCAGCCTGGGGATCGGCGTTTCTATCATTTTCTGATATTGTGCGTCATTTTGCTGCATATAAAATCTCCGTTAGTTTTTTTCACATTATTTCCCATTGCAGAAATTTTTATGCATTTCCCCCTGATATAAATCCAAATAGCAAAATACGTTTCTATCCCTCATATGTCTTCTGGTAAACTTATAAACGCTGCTCTTTCTGCCATTATAGCTTTGTCAGATTACGAATCCATTTCAGCCATCCCAATACCGAGCTTGCTCTGCGCACAATCTGCCCTTCGTTGCACACGTGCAACCGCCGCATTTCATCCGCAATCTCGTCCTTTTGAGCCAGCTGCCCTGTCTTAACCATCCTGTCAAAAAACGTTCCAAAAATCTGATGCTCCAGAATCAGTTCCACCAGCTTCATCTGACGCTGCTTATAGTTTAACCGGAATACACTGTTCCCCAGCGCGGTAAGCGACATTACAATCTGTTTATCCTCCGCCGCCTTTTCAAACAAACCCAGGTATTTCCCTGCATTATAATAGTAGTCCGACTGCCGCAAATCAAAATCCATCAACTCTGCCACCTGCTGCGGCGTCATCGGATTTTCATACATATTTTCCAGTAAAGAAATAATCCGCTCCATGGAATTTGCCTGGATAAACGGAGTTTTCGTATTATCCATATTGTCGTCGGTCCTGGCCTTTGTTCTTTTGCGGACTGCAATCAGTTCTTCCATCGTAATGGAGGTATCCTGCAGGGAGTAATTCTTGCACTTTACCAGCTCAATCGAAGAATAATCCTCCGGATTGGCAAACCGGTATTCGAACATCCGGTAAATCATATTGGAATACACGGAAAATACCAGCCGAATCGGCTTTTTTACCTTTGTTTTCCATAGACGGTAGGGAAAATACAGCTGACGCACATGAAAATCCTCATGCACTACATTTTTGGCCTCCATAATCACAACAGACGTACTGTTTTCGAATCCACCGTCAATCTCGCACTGCGCATTATTGACGCTGACTCTTCTTTTCATCCCCCGAAATGTATCCACTTCAAACGAAAATGCCCCCGTTCCCATACGCCCGTGAAATGTCGCCACATTCACGTCCGTCCCCAGAAAATCGTCTAAAATGCCAGATAGCATCAGTACGTTTATCGCGTTGGCTTCCGAGCTGATATTGTTGACGTCAATTGATTCGAACTCCGGTATCACAACGTGATCCATCTGCGTCACATGCTCGTCCAGTTCCGGTATTTTCTCATACAGAAGAAAATCGCCAAGCACATAAGAACTGCGGCTGTCTGGCAATATATTAATCTTATTTTTTCGCAAAACCTCCGGCAGGGCATCCGTACTGTCCCACTTCGCCATAAGCCTTGGCTCTCTGAATTCTTTTATCTGGCTCGCTCTGATATAAAAGCAGCCGTTCCTGTCTATCTCTTCTAAAATGTGATATTTCTCCAGCAATGCTTTCCACGCATCATTTGCCGACATATTATTTTTGGTCCGGGACATAACAGATCAACACCTCGTTTATTTCTCCTCTTCGGTTTGCCTTGCTGTTAATACTCCTCTTCGCCTGCACGGTCCGTATTTCATATTCCTGATACAGCTCCCGAATCTGAGGGCAGTCGGAATTGGACTGCAGAAAGGCAATCCCTTTCTTGCGCAGCTTGTCACATTCCTGCTTTAAAACAACCTGATGATCGTAGGAAAAGCCGTTTTCGGTATATCCGGTAAACGACGAGGAGGAGGAAATCGGCATATAAGGCGGATCCAGATAGACAAATGTACCTTTTCGCAATCCCTTTAAAACCTCCCGGTAATCACCCTGTCGAATGGTGATTTTACCCGATTGCAGGTAAGCCGCCATTGCCCGGATGGATACTTCATTCACAATGTTGGGGTTTTTATACTTCCCATAGGGAGCGTTGAACTGTCCTGCGGAATTTACCCGGTATAATCCGTTGTAGCAGGTTTTGTTCAGATAGATCATCCTGGCCGCTTTCTCTACATCCGGCATGGTGCGGTAATCCTCCGAACGATCCAATGCGCGTATATGATAAAAATACGCTTCCTCATTACAGTTATTGTGCTTTTCCAGCAGCGCAATAAGTTCTTCCGGCTGATCCCTCACTACTCTGTATACGTTGATCAACTCACTATTGTAATCATTGATAATCGCTTTTTTCGGCTGCAGCTCAAAAAATACGGCTCCTCCTCCTACAAACGGTTCAACATAAGTCGAACATGTTCGATTAATTAAGGGCATAATTTCCGGCAGCAGCTGCCTTTTTCCACCCACCCATTTGACAATCGGACTGATTGAATCATGGTTCTCCATCCAGCACCTCTCCATTTCTAAGCCTGTACAACATAATGTATTTATTATACTCTGAAATGAATTTGGCGTAAAGAACAATTTTCCCGCGCAAATGATCCTCCTGATTTTTAGTGATAAAAAAGTTAGCGGCGGCAAAAATCCGATACCAGCAAAATTGCAATATCCTTTGCCAATGAGCTTGATACATCCATTTCGTCTGTCCTTCCAAGACGCACGCAGAAATACAGATTCCCCTCTGCATGTTCTGCAAATCCGGTAAACCATGCATCAGCGACTATACCGTCCGACTTGCCCATTCCCGTTTTTCCATAGATTGAAATGTCTGTCCCGCCCTGCTCTGTTACCCGCATGACCTGCTTTAATTCATTTTGTGTTTCTTGTGAATATTCCGAATGCTCACCAAAGATCCGTTCCATTACCTCCGTCTGTTCTTTGGGGGAAATCAATAAAGACGACTCCAGCCAAAAACCTGTTAAAGCGCGATTATTATTGCTTGTATTCAACCGCCCCTCCCAATCAGAAATATCACAATTTCCATACTGAAGCTTATCCAGTTCGTCCTGCATCCTGTCTTGTCCAATTTCATCTATCAGCTGCCTGTAATACCAAACACATGAAACACGAAATGCTTCGCTAAAATTAATATCCCGGTTCCAGTCCTCGTTCCAAAACACTTCGCCGCTCCATGTCCGGGTGGAATCCTCCGGCGTAATAATGCCGTGTTCAAGCGCTGTCAGGGAGGATATAATCTTAAATGTGGAACAAGGCGACCGTCTGGTTTCTGCAAGCTCGTCATTATAGATGGTATAACGCCTGTCAGAGGCATCATATATTACTGCGGTTCCGTTCAGTCCGTTAAAATATTCTGACCAGTCTGCGTGGACAATTTCCGGCCCGATTGCCAGATTCCCGGTATCTTCCTCTGTCAAAGCATTTTCCGATTCCGGTTCCTGCCGCCCTGTTTTTGCTTTCTTCGTTTCATCATTTCCATTTTCCACAGCAATTCTGTCTTCTGTACCGCGTTCCTTAGAGCAGCCCGCAAAAAAGATTGCACATACAAATATCCAAATTACCGGCTTAAAATAGTTCTTCCTGTTTCTCATAAGTTCCTCCCAATCTGTCCTTGAATGATACGCCTGCGACGTGGTTCCTGCAGGCGCGCCTTTTCCAGAAAGCCATTACAGCCACAAATGAGACTGTTTGAAAAATCTGTATTTTTTATAAGCTTCTTATTCCTGTTTATTGCCTATATCGGATTGTCTGCTAATGGCACGGATATTCTGGTATTTCTTCACCTCATCACCCATAATTTTGTTTCCCAAACAATGAAAGCTGCTATATGGTTCCATTCTGATAATCTGTATCATTTACTGCTTCCGGATAAAGAAGCTCCGGAGATTCCACCTCATAAAACCCCCGCGGTCTGCATTTACAAACTTCCCCGTCTCCTGAATTTTTTAAAATATAAGCAACCGACTGCTATGCATTTTGGACATCCGAAAATATCGCAATCAAGCGGCGCATTTTATTCAGAAAACCGATATCCATAAATGATACAGGCTTTTTCTTGCTGTAAATATTCATAATGCAAATTAGCTGCATTTATTTTCTCTAAGAACAAAGAAGTATAGTCGTAACATGTATACTTAGGCTCCATCAGACGCCCCTGATATTCATATTCGCAAACAATTGGATGAATCTTTAACCACTCAATATATTTGTACATACTTTTATATAAATATTCATCCCCCTGGACAGACCAGTAATAAACCGGTTCCTCAATATCGGAAATACACTTATACATGACAGGCATCTCCTTGCCGGTCTCTTCTTCCATATCGCAAATTATATTGAAAATCTTATTCCACCTGGTATTATTCATATAGCTGGTCAGCCCTTTTTCCTGAACGTATTTTAAATGCAGTTCACGGGGTGTAAGTTTATTATCATACCGACCATTATCAATATCATTAATCAGTCTTTGGATATAAACTGATGAGTTATTTTTAAGTTCTCCTACATGAAAAGTTTGGGAAATCTTTTCATCATTACGCATAACGTAATAATATATACGCCATAAAGTTTGCCAAATAATAAAATGCACTCCCGTATCCCACCTGACATCCATAGCAGCAACACCTGTTTGTTCTTTCATATTGACAGGCACAAATTCCTGAATTTCTCCACCTAAAAATTCCAGTTTATCTATGAGAAACTTTCTGGTATGCATAGCATACTCATTAACTTTATGATCCAGAATCAACACCTCTCTTCGTAAAGCCTTCCGCTGTATGCGATTAGGTTTTTATAGCCTTTTCTGACAGTATATATCCAATTTCCTTTCCAAAATGATACATCAGAATTTAAAATTTTTCAATCTTCCCAATTTTTTTAATTTGAGTGAATTTACTTTCAGGTTGATGATAATCGACGTATCTGCCGGGAAGGAGATTCGGCAGAGGAAGCTGCATTTTGCCTTTGTAACCGGATTTAGCTTCTCTCAACAGTCATGTGCCATCAGCAATCGCCGCCGGGAACCTTATCAATTAATGTAACAGTTCAGCCTTCCGGCTTCACTGTTACCGAATCCGCCCATTTAAAGTTTGCCCTGCGGCAAAGGGGCGGATTCCACTCCAGCCTTTACGCATTCTCACGGACTTTGCAGCAGGTGCAAGGTCCTGGGCTGAACTGTTACCAATTAATAAACTGAAACATCATGGGTATTGCTTTTTATGTCGTTTTGATATATAATACCATTCAGGAAACAACGTTGCTCTTTTGCCACCGGGTAAAGAGATTTTGCGTCAGACTTTCTATCGTTAGGTCATAGAAGATAGAAAGTCCTGACGCATTTTGCTTATAGGAAGATGTCTATGAAAACAGAAACACTTTTAAGAGAATTTTTTCAATATGTAATACTAAATATATGCGGCATGCTTGGCTTATCGTGTTACATACTCGCTGATACCTTCTTTATTTCAAACGGTTTGGGTGCAAATGGTCTGACTGCACTTAACTTAGCCATCCCTATTTATAGCTTTATTCATGGAAGCGGTCTGATGTTTGGAATGGGTGGCGCAACAAAATATTCCATCTACAGAGGACAAAAAGAATATAAAAATGCGGACAAAGTTTTCTCACACACAATATGTATCACATTTATATTAGCTGTGATTTTCGTGTTGGCAGGTATTTTCTTTTCTGGAGAACTGACAAAACTATTAGGTGCTGACAAAGACGTTTTTCAAATGACAAAAATATATTTACAGGTTATTCTACTTTTTGCTCCGGCATTTATGGCGAATAACACCATGATCTGCTTTGTCAGAAATGACGGAAACCCCAAATTAGTTATGATTGGTATGCTGACCGGAAGTTTCTCAAACATAATTTTAGATTATATCTTTATATTCCCCCTTAATATGGGAATATGTGGCGCAGTATTAGCAACGGGTTTCGCACCCGTTATCAGTTTGAGTGTCTTATCCAGGCATTTGCTTGCAAAGCAAAATCAGTTTCATTTAGTACGAATGAATCTGTCCTTTCGATTGATTGGAAATATCATTTCTTTAGGGATTCCGTCTTTCATTACAGAAATGGCTTCTGGAATTGTAATAATAGCTTTTAATACTATTATTCTGCACCTGCAGGGAAATATCGGTGTGGCTGCTTATGGTGTGGTTGCAAATTTATCAATTGTCGTTATTTCAATTTATACAGGGATCGCACAGGGAACACAGCCAATTTTAAGCAGGGTATATGGATATGGTGATCGTGAAAGTCAGAAACAGATTTTGAAATATGCGTTAAAAACAATGTTGATAATATCATGCGGCATTTATTTGATTTTTTTATTATCTGCCAATCCAATCGTCAGCATATTTAACAGTGAACAAAATATACAGCTGCAGCAGATTGCTGAAACAGGGTTAAAATTATATTTTACTGCTATTCCGTTCGCGGGATTTAATATCATTTTATCTTCATATTTTACATCAATAGAAAAAGCCCTGCCCGCGCAAATTGTTTCACTGTCAAGAGGTCTTTTAGTTATAATCCCTATGGCGCTTTTTCTTTCTTTTTTATTCAAAATGACGGGGGTATGGCTGTCTTTTCCAATTACAGAATGTCTTGTCGCTTTAGTCGGCATTTCATTATATATCAAATCAGAAAGAGGTAAGAAAAATGTTTAGAGAAATGCGAAGAAAAAAACAAATGTTATCCTTTGACGAATGTATTAAAATTTTGAATAAAGGTACATCTGGAGTACTGGCATTATTGGGCGATAATGACTATCCATATGCCGTTCCAGTCAGTTATGTATACTGTAATTCAAAGTTATACTTCCACGGTGCAAAAAACGGGCATAAGATAGACGCAATAAAAGAACACCCCAAAGCCTCTTTTTGCGTAATTGACCAGGACAATATCATACCTGAAAAATATACTACTTATTTTAGAAGCGTTATTGCTTTTGGAAATATTCATATCATGGAAAATGAAACTGAAATAAAAAAGGCAATAGAAGATTTAGCTCAAAAGTACTATCCCGATGGTAATGAAACAGGACGCAATGCAGAAATTGAAAAAGAATGGAAACGTTTGTGTGTGATAGAGTTATCTATTGAACATTTGACCGGGAAAGAAGCAATTGAATTTTAATGCTTTTTCAGCTCTGCAACAGCGGCAGAATGTAAAATACCAAATTTGTCTGGCGCAATTTGTTCAAACAGCATCATATGCTCTTGTTCCCACACCGAAATTTCTTTCTCGGTAAGCGAAGTTCCGGTTCCACGGCAGGCCTTCATTCTTCCATTCCAGCTTTCACGGGTAAACGATATTCTTAGAATAAATTCTTCTTGATATGCAGGCTCAAAGTTTTCTTTGTAAAAATCTGGTATGTCTATTGGATGTTTTGTTTCTCCTGCGCCACTCCAATTTGGGTTATATTTTAATACAGGCTTTTCAATGGCTCCTGCAATCTCATCCTCAAATGGCAGCCATGCCATATATAAAACGGGAATACTCCCCCTCGTCTAAGCATAATTTGCGGTCAGTAATTCTTTTCCCATACAGAGAGATTCTGGCATATCTGCATACACACCATAATTAGGAATTTGCTGAAATCCTAATTTTGAATATACATGACAGGATTCCGCTAAAAGTTCTCCTGTTTCCAAAATTATTTTCTTATAACCCAGCTCTTTCGCCCACTCTATAAGTTTAGAAACTAACTCCGTTCCTATGCACTTTCCTTGTTCTTTTGGTATGACAAACACTCTTTTTAGCTCTATTGTATTATCATCATAAGAACGTATCGAACCGCCTCCAATCGGATTACTGCCTCGATAAACAACGATTGCTTCATTAATTTTATCAGTTATGTTTATTGAGCGTACTTATCTCGTTTAAATATTTTTCCAACCCGCAAATCTAAGTCCTCGTCAAGTAACCTGCAATTTTCTATAAAGTCTTTGTTATTTCCATCACATCATAAAAATACAATTCCGCTCAATCTTATCGCACCTTAAAAATCCGGATTTTTCACTCTCTGTGACTTCCAAACAAACGGGAATTTATTTTTTTTTACAAATTGTATTGCCGGCAATGATTATCACCAAGCAATCAACACATACAATGCCAAGTGAAATATATATAAAACTAGCTGGCAACACGTCCTCCAGCAAGCCCATAACAAGAATGAGAAATACTATAACTGCCATTCCAAGACCTGTCGTTCTACATAATTTCTTTTCATCGTATTTTGCTTTTTCTTTTTTCGGCGCTGCATTATACCCAGAAATAAACCAGCTTCCATGACCAGACAGTAAGATTATGGAAATCATCAAAAATATTACGAAAATAACCCATATTATCCAATCCGGTCCACTTGATACATCTGCTAATTTCATTATATTATTTCCTCCGCCGCATTCCGATTTCTCAGTCTAATTTCTTTTTTAGTATACACGCAATTATAAGATTTTTCAATTTGTCAAACTGCTTTTGCTTAAGCTTGAGCAAAACTCCCATATACCGCAGAAGCGCCACGCACTACTTATGAATCAGTCCCGATCCGAGCATTTTTCGCTTGTTGCCGTAAAAGGCGGCATACGTGAATTGCTATTTCCAATTTGGTTTTCTTTTGATAGCCAATAATTTCATATAATCGTCAAATTCAGCAATATTGACAGGTTCAAACATCACCCATTTTCCATCATGATAGGTTTTTGCTTCATCATACTGACTGCAAACGGCAGCAGAAAGAGTCCCCCTTATATCTTCAAATTTTGTTCTTTCATCTTTTCCAAAAATAATCATAAAACCAACACAATTACTTTTGGCATACAAGCAGCAAAGTGTTTTACCACCTCTGCGATATTTATATTCGTAAGTCCAATTCTTGCCGCCAGTATTCCATAATCGTTCTATTTCGTATTTTTCATCGATAGCCAGACATAACCCTTGCCAGACTTCAAACAAAGATTGACCGAGCAATTCAGTCATAACTGATTGAGATGGTATATTTTCAAGCATTGAATCCCCTCCATATATTCCAAATCTGTTATTCTAAGTATAACACACCAATGTATAGTTTTATGAGAATATATGACAATATTAATGTTAAAACTCCGTTCGAACATCATATATGGTTTTTATTGGGAACCCTGTATTTGAGAACGTAAGGCGTACTTCAAAACCATCAATAACCTGTGAAAAATGCTTTATCCCTGCGTTCTCACCGCACATTTCAACCAGTGTGATTTTCAATGCCGCCTTCTTCCCACATACGTTTTTCAGACTCCATCAAGTCAGACTTTATCTTCTGCCATGCGGCATCTTTCTTCTTATGACTTGAATATTCCATTACATTATCAACCTACTCTTCTACCATCTGGTATTCATCCTTTAATAAAATATCTATTTTTTTCAGTTCCGCTGTAATCTTAACACTTCCTCCTTGCCTGGATAACCGTACCTAACACAAAAATTTTCTGTTGATTATACTATAACAAAAGATCTGGCTTTTTACAATTCTTTTCTGCCCACATTTTATAAAGGAAGTATCGGAACGTTACAATTGCAATGTTTTAAATTATAAGCGATTTTGCTTAAAAATTCAATATGCTTTCCCAGTATAACAGGATAAACTTATAAATGATTTTTACAGAAAAAGCCCAAAGGCTTATATTTAAAAAATATGTAGAAATGCCTTATTTATGGGAAGAACTTCCCGCTGACTGTAATGCTTTTTTATGCTGTCTATATCTAACATAGATAACATTCTTTCTATTTCATTTTCAAAATCCAGCGATAATTCGTACCGGATCCGTTTCATGCTGATCTTATAACTTTCTTTTACAAGACGCAGGATCGACATTGCTATCTTTTTCATTATCTGCAAATTTTTTGCTCCTGTTTTTGCCATGCTTTTATTTTTGTCATCCCGGAATGTGAAGTCCATCTGCCAGTGCAGGTTATTTTCCACTCCCCAGTGTCCACGTGCCGCCCTTTCAAATTCGTCTGCATCTGCTTTTATGCTGCAGATATAATACCTGTCTTCTTTGCTGCAGCTTCCATCCAGCTTTTTCAGTGTTTTATGCACCATCCCAAAACTGCACAGGTTTTTCCATTCTTTCTTTTCACTGTACCAGCTGGTATCCTCCGTAATGTAATACTCCCTTGTAACACTCCCTCCATGTTCCGGTTCAATGGTTTTCTTATAGCAGTTTTCCTTTTTCTTTATCCCTTCCAGGCATTTCCCGTCAAAATATCTTTTTACTTCTTCATAAAACAGCGGCTGGTTTCCTTTGAGGGCAAGGACATAATCGCCTTTTCCCTGTGCGATCACTTTTACGGTGTCTTTCTGGCAGTTCATGGCATCCGCTGTTACAATTGTGTTTTCCAGATCCATCAGGCGCAGCATTTCCTGTGCTGCAGGTATTTCATTTGTCTTTTCTCCAATAAACTTCTGGTCCAGGCAGATGCCATAATCCGCGGAATAAATATTCAGTGTCTGTAATGCCTTTACTTCTCCATCCCGTGTTTCTTTCCGTGCAGAACCGCAGCTCACTTTTCCGTCCACGGATAGGACGCTTTTCTCATGAATATCATCCTCATTTCCTGATATGGAAAGGATACGGTCCACTGTATCGGTCAAAAGCTGCACAGTGATACGAAAAAAATGCTCCACATTGATATTTCCAATCACAATCCGGTATGTATCATCTGTTGGAATGCCGTAAGGAAGCTCTAG
>JAAWDZ010000022.1 GCA_022794015.1 Eubacterium sp.
ACAGTTCAGCCTTCCGGCTTCACTGTTACGGAATCCGCCCATTTAAAGTTTGCCATACGGCAAAGGGGCGGATTCCACTCCAGTCTTTACGCATTCTCACGGACTTTGCAGCAGGTGCAAAGTCCTGGGCTGAACTGTTACGATTTATGGCCTAATCTTTTTTCAAATACTGTTCAATTCCCTCTAAAATCACATTGACACATTCCTCTATGTCCAGATTTTCCGCGTCAACTACAACATCCGGATTTTCCGGAACCTCATATGGGCTTGAAATTCCGGTAAAATCAAAGATCTCGCCCGCACGCGCAGCCTTGTAAAGTCCTTTCACATCACGTCTTTCACATTCCTGTAAAGAAGTGCTGACATATACCTCAACAAAATTCTCTCCGATAATCTGTTTGGCTTTCCTTCGATCCGATCGGTACGGAGAAATAAATGCAGTTAAAACAATCAATCCCGCATCATTCATCAGTTTCGCCACTTCTGCAATCCTGCGTATATTCTCAATCCGGTCCTTTTCTCCAAATCCCAGATTTTTATTTAAGCCCATGCGCACGTTGTCCCCATCTAAGAGCATCGTATGTTTTCCCATAGAAAACAGCCGTTTCTCCAGGGCATTGGAAATCGTAGATTTGCCGGAACCGGATAAACCGGTCATCCAGATCGTCATCGCTTTCTGTCCCAGCTGACTTTCGCGAAGCTCCTTCGTAATATCCATGTTGTGCCAGGTCAGATTATTCTCTTTGGAAATATTGTGCACCACTACGCCGCAGGCGGAAGTCATATTTGTCAGCCTGTCAATTAAAATCAGAGAACCCAGATCCTTGTTACCGGAAAATTCGTCAAACACAATTTTACTGCCCGCCGAAATCTCACAGAATGCAATTTCATTTTTCTGAATCGTCTCTGTGGGAATCTCTGCTCCTGTATTGACATCAATCTTATATTTGATGCTCATCACAGTAGCCGGAACCTGCTGCGTTCCGATTTTTAAATAAAAATTTTTCCCTGCCGCAAGACCATCGTCATCCATCCACAAAATAGAAGCGGCAAACATCGTACCGACCTGGAGGTTATAATTTTTTTCCAGAACACATCCCCTGGAAACATCGATTTCCGTATCCAGAGAAATCGTAACGGCGCATCCCTTACTGGCGCGGTTTACTTCTTTATCTCCCTGTATGATAGAAGAAACCTTCGCCGACTCCCCGCTGGGCAGCACTGTAACCATATCGCCGACCACAATGTTTCCGGAAGCAATTTGTCCCTGAAATCCACGAAATGTGTGATCCGGGCGGCAAACTCTCTGTACCGGCATGGAAAAGTTCTTGTTGCCGCCCTCTTCTGATACATCGACATTTTCCAGATACTCTAACAGCGTGCCCTTATGATACCAGGACATACGGTCTGATTTTACCGTAATATTATCTCCCTCTGTTGCAGACAGAGGGATAATCCTGATACTCTCATAACGGAATTCCGCCATCAGTATTTTGATATCTTTCTCAATTGCACGGAATCTGTCCCGCCGGTAGCCTACCAGATCCATCTTATTGACTGCAAATACGTAATGTTTAATTCCCATCAGATTACATATCCTGGCATGACGCTTCGTCTGCGTCAGAACTCCCTGGCTTGCATCCACCAAAATCACACAAAGAGACGCAAAGGAGGCCCCTACCGCCATATTCCGGGTATACTCCTCATGCCCTGGAGTATCGGCCACGATAAAGCTTCTGTTCTCTGTTGTAAAATAACGGTATGCCACATCTATCGTAATCCCCTGCTCCCGTTCTGCCATCAAGCCGTCTAAAAGCAGCGAATAATCAATTCCGCCGCCTGCTTGTCCTACCTTGGAATCCAGCTGCAGCGCTTTTTCCTGATCCGCAAAAAGAAGCTTGGCGTCATACAGCATATGACCAATCAGGGTAGATTTTCCATCATCCACACTTCCGCAGGTAATAAATTTCAACAAATCATTTTTCATATTAAAAATACCCCTCACGTTTTCTTTTTTCCATACTGGAAGCCCCGCCATCAGAATCAATGACCCGGCTTGTCCGCTCTGACTCCACTGCTCCTAAAGTTTCGTCAATGATCTCTTCTAACGTCGTTGCCTCCGATTCTACGCCGCCTGTCAGCGGATAGCAGCCCAGCGTCCGGAAACGCACCATTTTATGTTCCACTGTTTCTCCCGGACGAAGCTTTAACCTGTCGTCATCTACCATGATAATATTGCCATCCCGGTATACAACGGGCCGCTCTTTTGCAAAATACAACGACACAATCGGGATTTCTTCCCGCTTAATATATTGCCAGATATCCTTCTCTGTCCAGTTCGACAGCGGAAATACCCGAATACTTTCCCCCTTGTTAATTCTGGTATTAAACAGCTTCCACATCTCCGGCCTCTGGTTCTTCGGATCCCAGGCATGATTCGCATCGCGGAACGAAAAAATCCGCTCCTTGGCCCTGGATTTTTCCTCGTCTCTCCTGCCGCCGCCAAAGGCTGCCGTAAATCCGTATTTGTCCAGTGCCTGCTTTAATGCCTGCGTCTTCATAATATCGGTATATGCAGAGCCGTGATCAAACGGATTAATCCCCTGCTTCACGCCATCTTCATTGATGTATTCGAGCATTTCAATCTGAAGATCCTTCGCAATCTGATTCCGGAATGAAATCATCTCTTTAAACTTCCATGTGGTATTCACATGTAAAAACGGAAAAGGCGGCTTCTCCGGATAAAATGCCTTCATTGCGAGATGCAGCATGACCGAAGAATCCTTACCAATGGAATACAGCATAACCGGTTTTTCACATTCTGCTGCTACTTCCCGCATAATATATATGGCTTCTGCTTCTAATTCATCTAAATGATCCATATTTCTCTCCTTTAAAAAATACTTTTCCTATATTATACTATATTGTGCTCATTAAAAACATATTAAATTTGCCAATTATTGTCAATCTGTGGCGCGCCTGTTACTGTTCACTCCCTGACCAGAAACGCCCTCCTACCTTTTCGGAAGGTAAAGCGTAAATACGCTCCCCTCTCCATATATACTTTCCAACGTAATCCTCCCCTTATGCTTTTCTACAATTTTTGCAGACAATGCAAGTCCAAGACCAAAGCCTTCTGCATTCCTGGATTCGTCGCATTTATAAAACCGACGGAAAATATTTTCCTTATTCTCCGGTTTCACCCCGATTCCATGATCTTCCACCCTGACATAAACCTGCTGCTCTACTTCTCCTGTGTCCACGTCAACCTGTCCCTGCCCGTGGCTGAATTTGACCGCATTTTCCACCAGATTCTGAATTACAATTGCAATCAGTCCAATATCCCCGGTTGTCACAGCTTCTTTTAAATGCAGACAAATAGAAACCTTATCTCCTGCCTTCTCCTGCTGTTCTTCGCAGATCGACTGCACAATTTCCGTCAGATCCAACAGCTCATCCTGCAGCTGCACCCTGTCCTGATCCAGCCTGGAAAATTTCAGCAGCTGAGTAATCAGATTGTTGATTTTTTTCGACTGCCGGTATACTACCTCCAATACCTCATGATATTCTTTTGATTGTTTCACTTTTTTAGCATACTGGCATTGTGCCATAACAACTGCCACAGGCGTCCGAAGCTCATGTGCCACATCTGAAGTAAACTGCTCCTGCATTTGGAAAGTCCGTTCTATCCTGTCCAGCATACGGTTATTGGCCTGGGCCAAAACAGCAATTTCCTGATACTGGTAGTCACATTTCATCCTCTGCGACATATCCAGGCTTGTCCCTATGCTCTCTGCTGTTTTGCACATATCTTTTAATTCTCTGGAAATCCGTTTGGAAAATATAATTTCAAAAATCAAAATCAAACATAAAATACCCACAAGACTGATACAGGAAACCATCTCCAGTGTATAGTAAAAGCTGTCTGCATCTGATTTTTTAAGAATCCCGCGTACGAATACGCCTCTGTTCTTATTTTTGCTGCCAGTTTTTATTCTTCCGATCCGAACATCCCTGATATAATATGCTTCTCCTTTACAGTTAACACATCTGCTCAGCTTATTTCTGACCAGAATGTTTTTCATTTCCTCTGACACTGCCATGGGATATTCTCCGGCAAGCAGCTTGCCGTTTCTTTTAAGCACGACAAAATGGATATTATCATCCTGAAATCGAAAATCCTCTGATATATTCAATTCTGAGTTTCTTGCAGAGATATGGTACAAATTGGAATCTATGCTCTTTCTCAATTCCCGTTTCAGCTCATAATCAACGGCCGTATTTGAAAGAATATGAATCATAACCATCATAATTACAGTCATCCCAACCATCGCAATCGCCGGAAAAACCGCAATATAACGAATAATAGATACCTGTCTTACTCGTCTTCCTTTAATACATACCCCACCCCTCTGATTGTCTGTATCATTTTAAAGTCAAAATTGTCGTCGATTTTTTTTCTCAAATAACGAATATAAACATCTACCAGATTAGAGTTGCTGTAACGATCGATGCTCCATATATTAGACTCAATCTGTTCTCTTGTCACTACTACATTTTTATTGCGGATCAGGTAAAGCAATACCGCATATTCTTTGGAAGAAAGTTCAATTTGCCTGCCATCTCTTTTCACCGAACAGGTATTGCAATCTATCACCAATCCCCCGCAGGTATAAATATTCTCCCTGACATCCACTTTCTTGCGGGTAATCATCCGAACCCTCGCCAACAACTCTTTAAATTCGAAAGGTTTTACCATATAGTCATCTGCGCCAAGATCCAGCCCCCGTACAATATCATCCACATCACTTTTGGCGCTTAAAAATAAAATCGGCGTCGCAATGCCTCTGCTGCGCACTTTTTTTAAAATCGTAAAACCATCCATTTTGGGAACCATAATATCCAATATCACGCCGTCATATTCCGCCATGCACAGATAATCAAATGCACTCTCCCCGTCATAACAGCTGTCTACGACATATCCCTCCGATTCCAGCTCCTTTACTATAATCTGGTTCATATCTTTTTCATCTTCCACTACCAGTAACCGCATATTCCCTCCCATAAATCAGTAAACCCAGTTATTTGGTGCAGTTCTTTTCATCACAAAGTATGTCCATTCTACAAATCACTTTACGAAAAAAAGATTAAAACCGGATTAAAAGAAAAAACCTGCGGATATAAATATATCCCGCAGGCCCTCTTTCACGTGCCGGCTCTCCACCTGATTTATAGTTTGCTAAAATACTGTATTTAATCCTTAGCCGCAATAATCAAAGTCTGATAACCAAGATCCCGCAGCTTTCTCTGCAATTTCAGGGCATCGTCAAGGGAGTCCTCTCTCCCTGCCACAACATGAATGATATCGCCGTCTTCCAATACATAGCTTGAAAACCCCTGATCCGACAGCTGCTCTGCCAGAAAATTAGCGGTGGTATGATAGCCGAAACGTCCTACCTCCACGCCATAAACAATATCATCGTCCTTATGTTCCTGGCTTACTGTATTTTTGTTCAGCGGAATCGTTTCTTCTATGGCAGTCGCTATCGCATCTGCTATTTCATTAAAGTTATCATCAAAAATCCGATTGTCTTTATCGTGATCGATAAAGCCGGTTTCAATTAATACGGCAGGCATCCGTGTCTGCCGCAGCACAACCAGATTTTTACGTTCTTCTACTCCATGGTTCTGAAAGCCAAATTTTGCCAGCTCATCACTGATTGCCTCCGCAAGCTGCCTTGCGCGGCTGTCGTCTCCTCCGTAAATTAAGGTCTGAACACCATTATAGGTATTGTCCTGCTCAGCTGCATTCCGATGAAATGAAATAAAATAATCCGCCCCTGCTTCGTTGGCCATCTGCGCTTTTTCAAAAGGAGACTGATAAACATCCGAATCCCTCGTGTAGATTACATCATATCCCTGCTGTTCCAAAATTCTTCCAACTGCCAGAGCCAAATCCAGATTGTCGTTTTTTTCCTTCCTGCCCTGATACATTGCGCCATTGTCAAAACCGCCATGCCCGGCATCTATCATAATCGTTGCCAAAATATGTTACTCCTGCCGTTCTTTTTCATATTTTATGCGGGCAGGCCAAAAAATGTGCATACCTGCTTTGCCTGACGGCTGACGGCAAATTGGCATAGATATTCTAAAGCACACGCATAGACGCCGTTTTACTCTTCGATACGAAGCCGCAATTCCGCAAGCTGCTTTTCATCCACTTTGCCCGGCGCTTCCGTCATCAGACAGGAAGCGTCCTTTACCTTCGGAAATGCAATCACGTCGCGGATAGAATCGGCATGTACCATATGCATTACCATACGGTCTACGCCGTATGCAAGCCCTGCATGGGGCGGTACGCCGTACTCGAATGCATCTAACAGAAAGCCGAACTGCTCATGCGCGCTCTCTTTCGTAAATCCCAGAACCTCAAACATTTTCTCCTGGATGTCATTCTGATGGATACGGACGGAGCCTCCGCCAAGCTCTGTGCCGTTTAGCACAATATCATATGCTTTTGCACGAACCGCTCCCGGATTAGAATCCACCTGCGCCCAGTCCTCTTCCATCGGCATCGTAAACGGATGGTGCATAGCCACAAACCGCTCTTCCTCCTGTGACCACTCCAAAAGCGGGAACTCTGTAATCCAGAGGAAATTGTACTGATCCGGGTTTAATAAATCAAGCTCCTTCGCCAGCTCCAGACGAAGCGCGCCCAGCACGTTCCATACGATTTTATTCTGATCCGCCGCAAACAAAAGCAGGTCGCCCGGCGCGCCGCCCAGCGCCGTTACAAGCGCCGCAAGCTCTTCTTCTGTCATAAACTTTGCAAACGAAGACTTGTATGTGCCGTCCTGCTGCACCGACAGGTACGCCAGCCCCTTTGCCCCGTAGCCTTTGGCAAACTCCACCAGCTTGTCAATTTTCTTACGCGGCATCGCGCCCTGCCCCTTTGCGTTGATCCCGCGAACAGAACCGCCCTGCGCAAGCGCCCCGGTAAATACGCCGAATCCGCAGTCCTTTACAAGCTCTGACACATTGCAAAGCTCCATTCCAAAGCGCGTATCCGGCTTATCCGAACCAAAGCGGTCCATCGCCTCCTGCCAGGACATCCGCGGCAGCGGCAGCGTAAGCTCTACGCCGATCGTCTCTTTAAACACATACTGCAACAGACGTTCGTTGACCTCCATCACCTCGTCCATATCCACAAATGAAAGCTCCATATCCGCCTGCGTAAATTCCGGCTGGCGATCCGCACGCAAATCCTCGTCGCGGAAGCACTTTGCAATCTGGAAATAACGGTCATACCCGGAACACATCAAAAGCTGCTTATATAGCTGCGGCGACTGCGGCAGCGCGTAAAAGCTGCCCGGATGCACGCGGCTTGGCACGAGATAATCCCTCGCTCCTTCCGGCGTGGATTTGCAGAGGATCGGCGTTTCGATTTCCAGAAAGCCCTCCCTTGCCATAAATTCACGCATCAGCTGTACGGCGCGGCTGCGCAGCATTAAGTTGCGCTGGATATCCGGCCTGCGCAGATCGAGGTAACGGTGCTTTAAGCGCACCTCGTCCTTCGTCTGACTGTTTTCTTCCACCGGAAACGGCGGCGTTTCGGCTTCTGACAAAACGCGAAGCTGCTCTGCAATTACTTCAATATCCCCTGTTTTTAAATTCTCATTGACTGCCGCAGTACGTTTCTGCACCTTGCCCACAACTGCCACGACAAATTCGCTGCGCA
The DNA here is from genome assembly GCA_022794015.1 of Eubacterium sp. Lineage (GTDB taxonomy): Bacteria > Bacillota > Clostridia > Lachnospirales > Lachnospiraceae > Roseburia_B. The sequence continues at coordinate 7,739 of JAAWDZ010000022.1, forward strand.
GTGTCCCCGCTTTTAAAAAGCCTTCGCTGCCCACGCTGCTTTCGTCAAAGACCACCTGCAGCAGGCCGGAGCGGTCACGGATATCCGTAAAAATAAGCGCGCCGAGGTTCCGCCTGCGCTGCACCCAGCCCATAATTGTCACTGTTTGTCCGATGTTTTGCGCGGATACTTCCGTACACCGGTGGGAGCGTTTCAGTCCCTGCATTGATTCTGCCATGTTCTCTCCTCCTATTGGTTAAAAAACTCTTCAAATTCTTCGTAGCCTTCCGCCAGAAGCTTTTCCTTTTGGAATTTTTTATTCTTGTTCATGCGGACCACTAAAACTTGCTGTCCTTCCTTTCTGGCCTGCTGCGCCTTTTCGATTACTTCACTAAGCTTGTCAGCCGGATAATTCTTTTCTATTAAATATGCAATTTTTTTCGGCTGCTCAGGGATCTGATACCCCTGTTCCAAAAGCAGCAGGATAATCCGTTCAAAACCAATGGAAAATCCGCACGCCGCCACATCATTCCCGGTAAAATTGCCAATCATCTTGTCATAGCGACCGCCGCCTCCGCAGCTTCCGCCAAATTCCGGTATGGAAATTTCAAAAATCGTGCCGGTATAATAGCCCATGCCGCGGACTAAAGTCGGATCAAAAACCATTTTAAAATCAGCGGTCTTGCTCCGTTCCACGCTTGTTATAATCTCCTGCAAATTCTGTCTTACTGCTTCGTCCAGATAACCGTCCAGCTTATCCGCCAGAAGGGCAACCGCCTTTGCGCTGTCCTCCCCGCTATTTACTGCTGCAAACAGCTCCAGGTATTTGTTCACGGACTCTCTGGAAAAGCCTGCTTCTTCAAGCTCCTTTGTCACGCCTGCCAGGCCAATTTTATCCATTTTATCCAACGTAATAAAAACACTGTCACAAGACGCCTCGTCAAAACCGCTGTATGCCGCCATCGCTTTTAAAATCTGGCGTTCGTTGATGCGAATTTGAAAACCGGAAAACCCAAGCTTTTCAAGCGTCGTTGTCGTCGCTAAAATCAATTCAATCTCTGCTAAACTGGTCGGTTCTCCTAAGATATCTATATCGCACTGGGTAAACTGGCGGTAACGCCCCCGCTGCGGTCGGTCCGCACGCCACACGCTGCCAATCTGCAGCGCCTTAAACGGCGACGGCAGATTGTTGGCATTGTTCGCATAAAAGCGCGCCAGCGGAAGTGTCAAATCGTACCGCATCCCCATATCTACGAGATCAGCTTCACTTTGGGCGCTTTCCAGATTCAATTTTTCCCCTCTTTTGAGTACCTTAAAAATCAGCTTCTCATTTTCTCCGCCCTGCTTACTGGAGAGATTTCCAATGTGTTCCATACAGGGGGTTTCTACCGGAGTAAAGCCGAAGCTGCGGTACGTATCTTTTATCACACCGATTACATAATCCCGAATCTGCATTTCCTCCGGCAGAATGTCCTTCATCCCGGTTACGGGTTTTTTCGTTAATGCCATGTAAATTTTCCTCCATATCTTTTCTTTATTCTATTGTTTTTCTACAGGGTTTGCAACATGATTTTCATAAATCTTACCGTTTCACGTAACAGTTCAGCCTTCCGGCTTCACTGTTACGGAATCCGCCCATTTAAAGTTTGCCATACGGCAAAGGGGCGGATTCCACTGAAGCCTTTACGCATTCTCACGGACTTTGCAGCAAGTGCAAAGTCCTGGGCTGAACTGTTACCGTTTCACTGCCATTGTCTTCCCATCTTTTGATTTCATATACTGCTGGAATGTAACAGTTTGGGCAGGAGATTTCCCAAAGTACATTTTATTCTACCGTCACTACCTTCGCCAGGTTTCTCGGTTTATCTACATCCAGCCCTTTATCCAAAGACACATAGTAAGCAATCAGCTGAAGCACAACGGAAGCCGGCATTACCATAAAAGAATCCTCCATCTTAGGAAGCCTGTAAACACAGCTCCATTCCTGCCCTTCCTCTAACGCTTCGTTTTCTTTTATTAAAAGCAGGACTCTGGCTCCCCTGGACTGCACTTCCCGGATATTCGACAACTCTTTGCTCTTTAATTTATCCTGAGTAACCACCGCAATCACCGGCGTATCCTCCGTTATCAGGGCAATCGTACCATGCTTTAATTCCCCGGAGGCATAGGCCTCCGAATGAATATAGGACACCTCTTTCAGCTTCAGCGATCCCTCAAGCAGAATTGAATAATCCAGCCCCCGGCCAATCATAAAGACATCCTTGGCATTTAAAATAACACCTGCCAGGCGATGAATTTCTTCCTTGGTTTTTAACACCTGCTCCATCACCTCAGGCACTCGCGAAAGCTCCTGCATATAGCCGGTCAATTTCTTTTCATCCCACAGATTCCTGGCCATAGCCATCCTGGCCGTCAGCAGATAGAGTACCGCAAGCTGGGTCGTATACGCCTTGGTACTGGCCACGGCAATTTCCGGACCCGCATTGGTATAGACGACATACTCACTGGCGCGTGCAATGGAAGCCCCTTTGACATTGACAATGGAGATACTGGGCGAACCGCATTTCCGGGCAAATTTCAAAGCCTCTAAGGTATCAATCGTTTCACCGGACTGGGAAATTGCAATCACCAGTGTTTCTTTGTCTACGACCGGATCGTTGTACATAAACTCAGAAGCCATCACCACATCCACATGTATCCCTATCATAGCCTGAATGAGGCTTTTTCCGACCAGTCCTGCATGCATGGCCGTACCGCAGGCAATCACACAAATCCGCTTACAATCCACAAACATCTCATCCGGGATGCCTTCCTGAGAGAAATCCGGCTTTCCATTCCGGATCCTGGGCAATATCGTTTCCCGCACAGCATCCGGCTGCTCCATAATTTCCTTTTCCATATAAAATGGGTATCCTTCTTTTCCGCTTTTCCCCACATCCCAGTCTGCTTTCATCCATTCGATTTCTTCCCTGTCACCGGACAGATCGAACAGTTCAATCCCTTCAGGGCTAAGGCTCACGACATGGAATTCAGGTACAACAAAATAATCCTGTGTATAAGGCACAATGGCCGCCACGTCAGAAGAAAGCATTGCCCCGCCGTCCGTAACTGCCGCTACTATGGGACTTACATTGCGTACCGCAAAAATTTTATCCGGCTGATCGTCAAATAAAACCGCCAGGGCAAACGTGCCCTTAAGCTTTAACACCGTTCTGCGCAGCGCAGAATACGGATCTCCCGTATAAAAACGCTCCACCACTGCTGCTACCACTTCCGTATCTGTTTCGGATTCCAGCTTTCCCTGAAGGTGATACTTCTCAATCAGCTCCCTGTAATTTTCAATAATTCCATTGTGGATCAGAGTAATCCGTCCAAATCTGTGCGGATGAGCGTTTTTGTCGCAGACACCGCCGTGCGTCGCCCATCGGGTATGCCCGATTCCGCATTGTCCGTCAGGCTTTTGGCCGGCATATAGTTTCCGTAAATCCTTCACCCTTCCGGCGCTCTTTAAAATCTGTGTATGTCCCTGGTTCAAAAGTGCAATTCCGGCGCTGTCATAGCCTCTGTACTCCAAAAGCTCCAATGCATCCAACATGATTTGCGCTGCTTTGCCTTTTCCTGTATATCCAATAATTCCACACATATTGTTTTCCTCATCTTTCTATCGGTTTAATATTTAATATATACCCTCTCTTTATCCGAATATGCCGTTTGAAGTCATTCCATTTTATAAAATTCTCCGCTATACCGTATTTGTTTTGCAGTTACCCACATATTTGCCGGTATATCTCGCACCGGAGACAGTACGAAAGAGCATCCGCCGAATTTTCGATCACTCTTTTCCTCGTCAACCTTTCAGCCACCCGTATGCTAAAAGGTCATGGCGCTTGTAAAGCATTGTGCAGATAACAGTGAATTTTTGTATTTGCGCAATGCAAGGTCAGATGGGAAAACAACAGCAGTTTCAAAGAAGCTGCAAACTCCAGACGCTATTATACACAAAATGCCCGCGGTTGTAAACAACAGTTCATTTTCAGTTTGGATTTCTGTGCATCGCAAAGCGTGTTACTGGTCACAGAGTGAACAGTCATGTCAACAGAAACGTATCTCAAAAATATTACATCTCCGCAAAGAAATATTGTTTGCAGCGGTTAAAGTGGGGCATACTACACTTAACCAATATAATTCCATAGGACTGCAAATGGCATCCATTGTTTGCATATGGCGGAAAAATCAGCCGCAAAGGCAGATGCAGGGGAGATTCCGAAGGTGTATAACTATGAAAAGGAGGATTTTTTATGCAAATGACATTTCGCTGGTATGGCGAAGGAAATGACAGCATCACTCCGGACATGATCAAACAGATTCCTGGAGTGACCGGACTGGTTTGGGCGTTACACAATAAACAGGCCGGTGAAGTATGGGAAACAGAGGAAATTGAAAAAATCCGCTGCCAGATTGAGGGCGCAGGCTTTCACATGGATGTCGTGGAAAGTGTCAACGTTCATGACGACATCAAAATCGGACTTCCTTCCCGTGACAAATATATTGAAAATTATAAGACCACTCTGCGCAATCTGGCAAAATTCGGCGTAAAGGTTGTCACGTATAATTTTATGCCTGTTTTTGACTGGACCAGAACAGATCTGTTTCATCCGTTAGAAGACGGCTCTACCGCATTATTTTACGAAAAAGATCGTATCCAGGATGATTATAAAGAAATGGCAGATTATATTCTGAACAATCTGCACGGCATGACATTTCCGGGATGGGAACCGGAAAGAATGGAAAAACTGGATGAGCTTTTCGAGGCATACCGTCCGGTAACAAAAGAGAAATTATGGGAAAACCTGAAATATTTCCTGGAAGCAATCATGCCTGTATGTCATGAAACCGGAATAAAAATGGCAATTCATCAGGACGATCCGCCCTGGGACATTTTTGGAATTCCACGCCTGTTATGCGACAAAGATTCCATTGGCCGTTTTCTGAACATGGTAGATGATGAGTACAACTGCCTCTGCCTGTGCTCCGGCTCTCTTAGCGCAAACCCGAATAATAACGTAGCAGATATTGTCCGCACCTACTGCGACCGTATCGCGTTTGCCCACATTCGAAACGTCCGGCATTATCCGAACGGAGATTTTACAGAAGCTTCCCACCGGGACTGCGACGGTGACACGGGAATTCTGAATATTGTAAAAGCTTATCATGACTGCGGCTATACCGGCTATGTACGCCCGGATCATGGCCGCCATATCTGGGGTGAAAAATGCCGCCCAGGCTATGGGCTCTACGACCGCGCACTTGGAATTATGTACCTCTGGGGGTGCTGGGACATGCTCGAAAAAACAGAAGGCAATGTTGCTAAATAAAACAGAAATTTTTGAAAGGAGCAAAAAAATGAATTTACCGTTAAATATTGATTATTCAGGAAAAGTAGTTGTAATTACAGGAGCAGGCGGAATCATCTGTGCGACAATAGCAAAAGCTTTTGCACAGGCAGGTGCAAAAGTTGCAGCATTGGATTTAAATGAAGAGGCTGTTAAAAGGCTTGCCAGCGAATGTAAGTCAGAAGGATTCATCTGCGAAGGATACATGGCAAATGTATTAGAGCCAGAAGCGCTGCAGGAAATCCATGCACAAGTATTAAAAGATCTCGGCCCCTGCGATATTCTGATAAACGGAGCAGGCGGCAATCATCCAAAAGCGACAACAGACAACGAATATCATCATGAAGCAAAATCCGGCCAGAAAACCTTCTTTGATTTGGACATAAACGGCGTAGACTTTGTATTCAAACTGAACTTCCAGGGTACATTGATTCCGACTCAGATTTTTGCAAAAGATATGGCAGAAAGGAACTCTGGTTCCATCTTAAATATTTCCTCCATGAATGCATATATCCCACTGACTAAAATTCCGGCATATTCCGCCGCAAAAGCTGCAACTTCCAACTTTACTCAATGGCTTGCAACACACTTTGCTGGCTCAGGCATTCGATGCAATGCGATTGCACCCGGATTTCTGATTTCTAACCAGAACCGGGCGCTGCTCTTCAACGAGGACGGCACACCTACTGCACGTTCCCACAAAATATTAAGTCAAACTCCGATGGAGCGTTTCGTTGACAGCGAGGAACTTTTGGGCAGCGTATTCTTCTTATGCGACGATAAAGCGGCAAGTGCAATTACCGGTGTCATATTGCCCATTGATGCCGGCTTTGCTGCTTACTCAGGCGTATAGGAATACTCTAAAAAATCAATGAAAAAAAGGCTATCCCCACAGCAAGGATAGCCTTTTTCCGTTACTTGTCGCTGTTTCAGAAAAGCGTTTTTGTGACACGGATCCCTTTCGCCTGATAACCTTCTCTTTCTTTTCGTAAACAGCGCTATGGGAAAGCCCTGTGGCAATCAGTAACCGCTCTTTCGGTCAATCACTGTTCCATCCACGGCATTAATTGTAAGAAAACTATGATTTTCTTCCCTTACCAGAGTTCCGCCTGTTTTTCCCCCTTTCCCAAAATCAGATTCGTATTCTCCAAAGAAATCCCATACGGGAACCAATACCCCTGCAAAGTCGCCAGACTGAGGGTCATAAACCCTGCTGTACCCGAAAACAATCCTGTCAACCCGGTAAGTGCGCGCTTCAACCGGCGCGCCCACATCCTCTCCACAAGCTCTTTTATCCGTAAGAATATCTGCATGTTGAACAATCATCATTTTTTCATAAATCTGCATAATTTCAGAAAAAGGCATCAGTTCCAGATCTTTTGTCTTTGTATCGCCAATCTCATATTGGTTGAGAAAGCTGACAGTATCAATGCCATCCTTTGTAACATATATATCCAGAGCCTCATAACACCACGGCTTTATTTCACTGTCTGCATGATCTTTAAATCCTCCTGGTTCTGTTGTATAAGTAATGGGAATTCCATTCAGCTTCCTGGTATAGTGAAAACAATAACCAGCGTTTTTTAAATCCCTGGGCCTGGGCGCTCCGTCATGTCCGCCAATCTCTACCGCATATTCACAAGCAGTCAGTTCCATCCCCTCAAGATTGAGTAGCGTTACCTTTTCCTCTGAAATTTTTTTCGCCTCTTCCATGGAAATCCCAATATCCGAAACGAGCTTTTCCTGATCCGGAAGCCATGAATAAAGCGTTTTCATAGAAACATAATCAAACCATAAACTGCCCCTGCTTTCTTCCACATCACTTAAATCGCTTACTTTTTTTATGAAAACCTGCATTGGCCTGCTGTTTGATTTTACCATTTCATACCGATAATAAGTTCCATCCTCCACAGGGACAATTCCATAAAAACTGTTTACCGTTCCCAGTTCAGCAAAAAATGGGTCAATCAGCTCTTCTCTGAACGAAAAAGGCGGTTTCAGCGCTTTATTATATTCTTCCTTTGTCTTTTCTGTGTATGTACTGGCATCATACACTTTTGCATCCCCAAAAAAAGTTTTGGTAATCAATTCCATTTCTGCCTGCTCAAAGGGATGCTGGCTGACATAGATGGCAGATACTTTTGATGCCTCCGGCAGCTCCACCACTGCGTCTGTACAAACTTTCAACTTCCCGGTAGTATCCGAAATCTCACTCTGATAAGTTTTTGGTGCAGCAAGAACCGTATATAAGTCAATCCCCGGATTGCTGCCATTGGCAGAATTGTTGTCGAAATCCGAAATGCCGCTTACATTTACGTCTGTTCCTCTGATCTCCGTTTCCTGATAAGCTCCAATTGCTTCCGCTCCCTTCGCTCTTACTGCCAGAACTTCCGGTGTTTTCGCACATCCCGCCATACTCCATGCGAGCAGGCTCATTCCTGCTAAAATGCCCATTTTTTCAGTTAAATTTTTACGTCTCATTTCATCCTCCTGTCTTTATGTTTCTTTATTTCCTGCAAACAGAAGCATACTATAAACACCTTTGCCGAATCTTCCGTAAACTTTGACCGAATTGTAACCGGATACCCTCTTAAAGCTTAACAGAAACCCTTGTTCCTTTTCCCTCCTCACTTTCAATAATCAGCTTTCCGCCATGTACCTGTACAATCTGCCGGCATATCGCCAGCCCCAACCCTGCTCCGCCGATATTTCGGGAGCGGGATTTATCTACCATATAAAAGGCTTCTGTTACATGGCCAAGCTCCTGTTTGGGAATACCCGTTCCGAAATCTTCCACTGTAAATCCTGTTTCATCCGCAGATACCATTATACTGCCGCCCGGTTTGGACGCCTTGCTTGCATTATCCACCAGATTTGTCAAAAGACTTAACATCAAATCTTCATCCATCCTTTTTTTTAAGTCATTCGGAGTGAAATTCATATGGAGAAACATCCGTCTCTCTTTCAACAGAACATCCGTCTGGTTTTTCAGCCTGTCAAATAATTTCCCGATATCAGTTTCCCGAATTTCTGCCCCTGCCCTCTGTTCCCCGTACAGCCCGGCTAATTTCAGCATTTTTTCCGACAGGGAGGAAAGGCGCTTTCCTTCCTTTAAAATGAATAAAAGGGCGTCTGTCCTCTTTTCTTCCCCCAGGCGTATGGTCAGTAACATATCTGCATTCCCAATGATTGCCGTAATCGGCGTCTTTATCTCATGCGCCAGACTTCCAAGAAGCTGCCGCTGTTTTTCGTTTACCCGCGCTAGTTTTTGCACATGCTCCTCCACCTTCTCTGCCATCCGGTTAAAATTTCTGGCCACCTCTTCAATTTCATCCATTTGTAACCGCCCATTTTTCCTCCTGACAGGAACACGCCGTTTCGGAATCCTGATTTGGTATTCCCCTTTTGCAATTTCATCCGCCGCCCGGCTCAGCGCTTCAAGAGGCTCCATCACCCGATAAATACTCATATAAATCCAAATACCAACCGCCGCCAGCAAAAATACCGCAAATCCCAAACCATTCAGGAACAAATTTCTGGTTCGGATAAAAATATCTGTTACATCCAGGTAAATAACCACGCTATAAGCCCCGTCAAATCCGGCCGTTTCCTGATAAAATAAAACCAGCTTGTTTCCACCTGCCGTTTGCGGCGCGCTTATAAAAATATCTCTTTTTTCCAGGCCGGATTTTGCTCTCATTGCTTTCAGAATATCCTGCTCTAATTCATAGGAAGATAGATTAAATACTTCTTTCCCATTCCAAAGCAGCACTCCCTGCGTTCCAAAGATATCCCGAAATGCTTTCACGATTACGGTATTTTTGACGGAACTTGTGTCCAGACCAGCGTCATACCTCTGTACCCTTTCCTGAATCGCTGACAGGCCGTTCCATATTCGCTGCTCTTCATATCGGCAGACGTCCCGCAAACTCTGTTTTTCCACTTCCCATAACAGATAGCCCGGTATAGCCACTGCAACGACCAGAATACCGGACAGTACCCGTACATATACTTTCCGAAATAACCTCATTCGTCCGCCTCCAAACGGTATCCGATTCTTGGTATGGTCCTGATCACATCCCCAAATCCTAACTTTTTACGGATACGGCTTATATGCGCATCCACAGTCCTTGTCTCTCCTTCAAATTCCATTCCCCAAAGCACTGCCAAAAGCTGTTTTCTGGTCAACGCTTTATTTTTGTTGCGTACCAGCATCATCAGACAGTCAAATTCCATTGGCTTTAACATAATTTCCTTCCCCTCTTTTGTTACCGTCCTTTTTCCTGGATCAATGACAACATCTTTGATACGAATTTCCGGCTCGTCCGGCCAAAAGCGTTTTAGTATCTTATCAATGCGGATCAACAGCTCCAGCATTTCAAAAGGCTTGACCATATAGTCCTCTGCACCGCCCGTCAAGCCCTGAACCTTATCCGACAGCCCGCCTCTTGCCGTCAGAAAAATAACAGGCACTCCATAGCCTCTCAGCTCAGAAAGAAGCGCAAACCCATCCTTCCCCGGCAGCATGATATCTACCACCGCCAATCCATAATCATGTTTTTTCATAAGCGACGCACTCGCCGCATCCCCATCCATAAAAGAATCCACCTCATATCCGGTTGCTTCCAAACTTGTGCAGATCAACGACAAAATGGCTTCTTCATCTTCAATTACTAAAATTTTCCTGTTCATATTAAATCCTCCATTTTTAGTATGCCATAAATATTTATAGAATGATGTAACCAATTTGTAAACGTATGAATGTGTGTTTCAATTTTCTGAATTTCTGTTGTCCAAAATCAAAAAAATCGTTAGAATAATTTTTAGTAAGCAGAGTTCTTATAATATAGGATGGGTAAATTTCACAGGGCAGGGTGCAACTCATGTAAGTCACCTCCTGCCCCGTTTAGGGGCTGTTTAGAGCATCTTAACCCTGTCACACAGACAGGAAACATCCTCCCCTGCCATAAGCCTTCCCCTGGCGACCCACCAGCGCCAAAACCTTTCTTTCATAAAAAGAGGACGCCGCCTATACGACATCCTCCAGTTACTACAGCCCTATATTTATATAAAACCCTTCATATATTCCAGCTGGTATCTCCTCCCCAAATAAATATTCCTCCATATTGTCAGCATCAAAGCTATAAACCGTTACACATTTTTTATCCGGATCCACGACCCAATATTCCCGGACACCCGCCATACGGTATTTGAATAATTTCTTATAATAATCCATCTTTCGGCTGCCAGGCGATACAATTTCTATCACCCAATCAGGCGCACCATTGCAGCCCTGATCCGTAATTTTATCCCTGTCGCAGATTACACTGATATCCGGCTCTACATAATTCCTGTTATTTTCACTCAGAAATACAGCAAACGGAGCAGGAAACACTTCACATTCCCCATTGTTTTTACGGATAAACAAATTAATTTCCGTGCTAATATAATTAAGCAGCCTTTGATGCCCGGTACTGGGCGGCGCCATATAATAAATCTTCCCATCTATTAATTCCGCGCGTTCTCCATCCCGCAGTGCATAAATATCATCAATCGTATAATTGTTTTCTGACTTTAATGCTTCCATACCGTCACCCCTTTTCACAACATTGCTATACAAGATCCAGATTTAACCGCCCGGAGCGTGTTTGAAAATTCAATCCCGCCGTCTGCACGCCCCAGGCAAACACCCTACCTCTCCATTTTCCAGAAATAAGCGCTGTATCCCGGCAGCAAGCTCCCGCCTCCAAAGTCATGCTCCTTCCCGGTAATCAAGTCTACAGCCATTCCGCACCCTGCATCAAAATGCGCATGGTATGCTTCTGCATCCGCATTGATCGCTACAAGCACACGTTCTGCTTCTGTCTTCCTTTCAAAAATACACTGCTTATTCGTCAAAAGCACCGATCGAAAGCTTCCGTAATTGAGCGCCTCCGACCCCTTTTTCGCCTCTGCCAGCTTCCCTATCCACTCCGTCAGCTCATTTTCCAACGGTTCCTCAAAGCAGGCCCGAAGCGCCGGATCTCCTTCTTCCTTCCTCGCCTTCGCACCCCACTCGCTTCCATAGTACACACAAGGAATCCCTGGCATGCCAAACGCCATTGCATAAATAAGCGGCAGATGCTTCTCTTCTGTAAGATTCGAAGCAATCCTCGTCACATCATGGTTATCTACAAACGACAGCATATGCTGTCCCTTATAAAGCGTCCATTCCTCCGGCCCAAACTGACGCAGCAAAGAATGTACGATTTCAAACAGATTAGACGAATTAAAGCTGGAATAAAGCCCCTTATAGCACTCGTAATTCGTCACCGAATGCAGCATTTCCGGATTCATCCACTGCTTATAATCTCCATGCAGCGTCTCTCCAACCAGAAAAAACTCCTCCTTTAAGCCGTCCGTAAATCCGCGGAGCTGACGCAGGAAATCCGGTGTCAGGCAATACGCCACATCCAGCCGCAAGCCGTCAATGTCAAATTCCTCTACCCAGCTTTTTACTGCGGCAAAAATATGCTCCACCACCAAAGGGTTATGAAGGTTCAGCTTTACCAGGTCGTAATTGCCTTCCCAGCCCTCATACCAAAGCCCGTCATTGTATCCGGAATTGCCGTTAAAATCAATGTGAAACCAGTCCTTATACGGCGAACTTTCCCGGTTTTCCAAAACATCCATAAACGCAAAAAAACCTCTGCCCACATGGTTAAACACTCCGTCCAAAACAACCCGGATGCCCTCTTTATGCAGCGCGTCGCAGACCTCTTTAAAGTCCTCATTTGTCCCCAGGCGGCAGTCAATTTTCTGGTAATCCCTCGTATTATAGCCATGCGTATCTGATTCAAATACCGGAGAAAAATAAATCGCATTTACTCCCAGCCTTTTCATATGGGGAATCCACTCCTTCACCTTTAAAATCCGGTGCGTAAGCTCCCCGTCATTTTCATACGGCGCACCGCAGAACCCCAACGGATAAATCTGATAAAATACACTTTCATATGCCCACATAATTTTTGTCTCCTTTTCTTTAAACAAACTGATTTACTGCCGCGTCATACCGATAATCAATCCCTGCCAGCTTCCCGGCAATTTCTGTCTCCGACACATCCGCCGCCCGGCAAAACTCCTCCAGGGAGCCATAATAATCCCGAAGCTGCGTATTGACATAACTAAGCAGCATGACCGGATCTTTGGGTAACAATATTTCCATTCTAACGCTTCCTCTCCACTCCGTATTTCGTTTCCAGCTCCTTTACCGTCTTAAGATATACCTCCTGCTTTTTTTGCTGCAAAAGCTCTGCTGTAAGCTGTCCTCTGATATCTGAAAATTCAATCGCCTCTTCCTTTTTCTGATCTGCAATCCAAATCAGATGATAGCCAAACTGCGTCTTCACCGGTCCGACCAGTTCTCCGACCTTCCCTTCAAATGCAGCCTGTTCAAACTCCGGTACCATCTGCCCTTTTCCAAAATACCCCAAATCCCCGCCGCGTTCCCTGGAGGGACAGGTGGAATATTCCTCAGCTGCAATTTCAAATGCCTTGCCAGACATAATTTCTTCCTTGATCCGTTTTGCATCTTCCTCGCGCTCCACCAGAATGTGACTCGCTTTCACCTTTATTTCTCTCTGAAACTGCGACGCATGTGTGTCAAAGTAGGATTTTACCTCTGCCTCATCTACTGTCACTTTGTTCATCACGCCGGTTGCCGCCATATGGCTTGCCAGCTCGTTTTCCATCTTTGCCAGCGTTTCCTTGTATTTTGGACTCTCCTTGATTTTCTGTTCCTCTGCCAGCTTTGAAAACAGATGGAATCCAATCAGCTGCTCCAAAAGCTCGTCCTTCGCCTTCGGATCCGATAAATACATTTGCTGTTCGGCCGGATAATTTGCAATTAAGCTATTCAGCTCCTGCTCCGTAATCTCATGTCCTGCCGCTACTGCTAAAGTTTTGTTGTCCATTTGAAATCTCCTTTTCTTCTTCATAAGTTCTGTAATTGAGTTACTGTTTATACCTGTGCCGTACACTTTGCTGTACAGCATCAAAGAATACATCTTCCAGCTGTTCGCGCAGAAAGCAGCATTATTTCCCAGCCGCTCTTCTCGCATAAAAATAAGTTCCAAAATACAGGATCCCGGCGAATATAACAATCGTAGGCCCTGCCGCCACATTAGTATAATAGGACACAAACAGCCCCAATACTCCGGAAAACACCGAAAACAGCACGGCAAAAAAATGATACTCCCGCATATTTTCCGATAGATTCCCCGCCGCCGCAGCCGGCAAAATCAGCAGCGCATTTATGATTAAGATTCCGACCCATTTAATAGAAAGTGTCACAATCACCGCCACAAATACTGCAAACAGATTCTCCATCCGTTTCACCGGAATCTGTCTGCTCGCTGCAAGCGTCCGATGTATCCCTGCTGCATGCAGCCAATTAAAGCAAAAACCATAAAACAGAAGCGTAAGCACAAAAATCACCAGCAAATATCCGATTTCTTTTCCTGTAATACTCAAAATATCACCGACCAGAATACTGGAATATTTGCTGAAATTTCCGCCTTTGGACAAGATAGCAAGCCCGATTGCCACGCTGCAGGAGGAAAAAACGGAAATTACTGTATCTGCCGACGCATCTCCCCTGCTGCTGATATAATTGAGCATAAATGCGAATACAACCGCAAACAAAAGCATGGAAAGGTTCGTATCGGCACAGCCAAATACAACGCCGACAGCAATCCCCGTCAAAGCAGAATGTCCCAGCGCATCTGAAAAAAAGGCCATTTTCCGACTGACGATCATCGTCCCCAAAAGCCCAAACAATGGCGTAATGACCAGTATTGCAAGAAGGGCGTTTTTCATAAATCCATATTCCAGCATACCGGTCACCTCCCTTTTGATACGTAGCCGGGCAGATCGCCCACGCCAAATAATTTCTGAAATACGGCGCTTTCATATACTTCTTTTGCACTTCCCTCTTTTAATATGGTTTTATCCAGAAGGATCACTTTATCTGCATACTTTGCCACATAATCCAAATCATGGGAAATCAGAATAATCGCCAGGTCAAAATTCTCTTTCAAATACTGCATCGTGCGGTAAAACAGCTCCATGCCGTTTTGATCCACCCCGGACACCGGTTCGTCCAAAAGCAGCAGGTTTGGTTCATCCATTACCGCCATTGCAAGCAGTACCCTTTGAAGCTGTCCGCCGGAAAGGTTACACACCTGCCGGTCCATTAAATCGCCCGCTTCAAATACGTCCAGCGCCTGCCTTATTTTAACTTCCGCTTTTCTGCTCTTTTTCAAAAATACCGGACAGCGGAACTGGTAGCTGGCAATCAGATCATAAACGCTGACCGGCGTATTTTTTTCAATATTCAGGCTTTGCGGCACATACCCAATTTTCAGCTTCCTGAGCCTGCCGTTTTCCCGATCCTTAAATTCTATCTTGCCTTCGTGAGGAATGTCGTTTAATATAGCCCGGATTAACGTCGATTTCCCCGCGCCATTTTTGCCAATAATCGCATTGATACTGCCGCAGTGGATATGCAGGTTGATGTCCTCAAGCACTGTCTGTTCTCCAAAACGCACGCCCAAATGATTCACTTTGATACAATGCAGGCCGCACGGCCGAATAATTTTTCTCATAATTCATTTTCCTTCATCTGCTCATTTGCCGGACGACACGTTTGCCCCAGAGGGTATAAAAGCATTCTTTAAAATGTCGATGTTTTCCTGCATTCCATTGATATAACTGTCCAGACTGTAATCGCCCCGCACCAGCGTATCCAGAAAACAGACCTTTACATCCGCTTCTCTTTGTACAGTTTGAACCATTTCACTCCCATACAGTTCTTCTGCAAATATAACATCTGCCCCGTCGTTTTTTACTGCATTTATCACATCCGCCACTTCCCCTGCGCCTGTCTGCCTCTCTTCATCCAGATCCAGGGTGAAAACCGTTTCCAGGCCATAATCAGCAGCAAGATATTCATACCCTTCATGAAATGATATAATCTTGCTGCCTGATATCGCATTTTTCAACTCCTCCTGCTGCGACTGCAGACCGGCAAGCTTTGCGTCATATCCGGCTGCATTTGCCTTTAGCTCCTCCTGATACTCTCCTGCAATCCCAATCAGCGCATCCAAAACAGCGCCAGCCTGCGCGCGGTATTTTGCAATTCCCATCCATACATGGGCATTGTCGCCATCCAAAAGCCCGTCCGCCGTTTCTGCTATCGCAAGCGATGGATACTGTAAAGCCACCTCTTCTAAGAATGTCTCCATACCGCCGCCGTTAATCAAAAACAAATCCGCTGTTGACAATAACTGCATATCCTTTGGTGTCAGCGTAAAATCATGCAGACAGCCCGTCTGAGGCTCGCTTAGGTTTACGACTTCTATTCCCTCGCAATCACCTGCCACATTTGCCGCCGCTATATAAATCGGATAAAATGAGGTTACAACTTTCAGTTTCTCATCCTCAGCCGCCGTACTTCCTCTCCCGTATAACCGCACAAACAAAATAGCGCCAGCCGCAACCACAAACAGCAAAAAAGCTGTAAATTGATATTTCTGCTTCATACTTCTGTTACCAGGGAATCAATGTATTCCCAAATTTCATCTCTGCCCTGCCTGGTAGTAGAAGAATACGGGAAAACTCTGGTCTGCTGCGGCAAATCAAGACCCTTACGAATTGCATCAATATGTTTTTTTACCTGCGTTTTTTTCAGCTTATCCAGTTTCGTTGCAATAATAACCGGTTCATAGCCCTGATACGCAATCCATTCATACATCGTCTTATCATTTGCAGAAGGGTCGTGCCGAATATCAATTAACAGAAACACTGCCCTAAGCTGCTTCGATCCGTGCAGATATCGTTCAATCATTTTCCCCCATTTGCGCTTTTCCGTTTCCGGTACTTTGGCGTAGCCGTATCCGGGCAAATCCACCAGATACATTTCTGTATTGATATTGTAAAAATTAATGGTCTGGGTCTTCCCTGGCTGGGAAGAAGTCCTTGCCAGGGATTTTCGATTCATCAGTCCGTTGATCAAAGAAGACTTTCCAACATTGGATTTGCCTGCGAACGCGACCTCTGGCAGTACCGTATCCGGGAGCTTGCTTGTAATGCCGCATACAATTTCCAACTCTACATTTTTAATTACCATAAAATCCCCCTTATCCCTTTTGGGACTGTACAAATGCAGTCTTTTGCACATCCTGCATCGTTTCCACATAGACGATTTCCAGCCCCTGCCGGATCTCTTCGCTGATTTCTTCCATATCCTTTTCATTCTTTTTGGGCACACAGATGGTTTTCATCCCGGCATTTTTAGCTGCCAGGGTTTTCTCTTTTAATCCACCGACAGGAAGTACGCGTCCGCGAAGTGTGATTTCTCCGGTCATGGCCACGTCCGCCCGCACCTTTTGCCCGGTAATCGCTGAAAGCATGGCGCTTGCCATAGTAATACCTGCAGAAGGCCCGTCCTTTGGTACTGCACCCTCCGGAATATGGATATGAATATCGTTTTCCTTAAAAAAGGATTTTGGAATTTTATATTCTCCGCTCACCGAACGGATATAACTGATCCCTGCCTGCGCCGACTCCTTCATCACGTCGCCGATCTGCCCGGTCAGCCGGAATTCTCCTTTACCTGGCATAACGTTGACTTCAATCTCCAACGTGTCGCCGCCTACGCTTGTCCAGGCCAATCCCCTTACAATACCGATCTCATCGGTCTTATTTGCCATATCATAAGTATATTTTTCCTTGCCCAGATACGCTGTTAAATTCTTCTTTGTAACAGAAACTTTTTTCTTACTGCCTTCATAAATTTCTCTGGCCGCTTTCCTGCATATTTCTCCAATTTTACGCTCCAGGCTGCGTACGCCCGCTTCCTTTGTATAACCGCGGATTACCATGGCAAGCGCGTCTTCGCGGATACTGAGCTGTCCTTTTGATAAACCGTTTTTCTTTAACTGCTTGCGTACCAGGTGTTCCTTTGCAATGTGTATCTTTTCATTTTCCGTATAGCTGCTGACTTCAATCAATTCCATACGGTCTAAAAGCGGCCTCGGAATATCCTGTGCGGAATTGGCGGTTGCAATAAACAAAACCTCCGATAAATCCAAAGGAATTTCCACATAATGATCCCGGAATTTGTTATTCTGCTCTGAGTCTAATACCTCTAAAAGCGCGGAAGAGGTATCCCCTTTATAGTCGCTGCTCACCTTATCAATTTCATCTAACAGCATCAGAGGATTTTTCACCCCTGCCATACGAAGACCGGCTGCAATCCTGCCTGGCATCGCTCCAACATAAGTTCTTCTGTGACCACGGATTTCCGCCTCGTCCCGAACACCGCCCAGGCAAATACGCACATATTTTTTATCAAGCGCTTTTGCCACAGACCTTGCAATGCTCGTCTTTCCTGTTCCCGGCGGCCCGACCAGACAGATAATCGGACTCTCTCCCTTGCTGGTCAGATTACGGACTGCCAGAAATTCCAGCATTCTCTCTTTGACCTTCTCCAGACCATAGTGATCGTCGTCCAGTACCTTTGCCGCATTTTTCAGATCTTTATTATCTCTCGACGCCTTGTCCCAGGGCAGCTCTAAGATAGTTTCTATATAACCTCTGGCCACAGCGCTCTCGGAAGAATTGGAACTGATATTTTTAAACCGTTCAATTTCCTTATGAATTTTTTCTTTTATGTCTTTTTTCGCTTTCAGTTTTTTCAAAGCTGCAAAAAACTGATCTGCATCGGATTCCGTATTATCTTCTCCAAGCTCTTCCCGAATGACCTTCATCTGCTCCCGCATTAAATACTCTTTCTGATTCTGGTCCACACGCTCTTTGACTTTGGCCTGAAATTCATTTTTAATGGAAATCACATTGATTTCTTTCAAAAGGATTTCCATCAGTACTTCATAACGCTCCTCTAATGAAATTGCTTCCAAATACCGTTGCCGGTCCGCGTAATAGACAGAAATATTGTTTGCAATCAAATCCATCAGTTTACCGGCATCCTTTATTTCTGTCGTCTGGCGCAGAAACTCTTTTCCCAGCTTCGGATTTAACGCCGCATAGCGCACATAAGTTTCCTGAATGGCCCGGCGTATACCCTCCTTCACATCCTCTGTATAGTCGTCATTCCCATCCTCCATATAGATAATTTCTGCCATCAAAAAAGATGCCTGTTCTACAATACCATACAGTTCCGCCCGCTGTTCACCCTCTACCAGAACACGGACAATCCCATTTTGCATCTTAATTACCTGTTTGATTCTGGCCACAATACCGATGTGGTACAAATCCTCAATCTGCGGGACGTCATCCTCCACATCCCGCTGCGTTACCAGAAATATCTCCTGTTCTCCCATCATTGCTTCTTCTATTGCCCTAAAGGATCTTTCTCTGCTAACATCAAAATGGGCCACCATCCCCGGTAAAATGGTCATTCCCCGCAGTGCAACCGCCGGGATTGTAATTATCCTGTCGCTCAATTTTGGTCCCCTTTCCAATATTTATGAAAGCTGCCGACAGTAACAAACATCTATTACTGCGACAGCTCCCCTCTGCCAATAAGCTGTTCCCACAGCTTATGCACTTTTTGACTCTAACAATGGTATTTCTTTTTGTGAAATGGCTTCTACAGAATCCATGAATTCTTTTTCCTCTACCATCTCTTTCTGAATGGTATATTCTGTAATATGATCATTCGACGGAATCGTATACATCAGATCCATCATGATATTTTCCATTATGGCACGCAGGCCTCTGGCTCCGGTCTGCCGTTCCATCGCCTTCTGGGCAATCGCTTCAATCGCATCCTGATCAAAATGCAGCGCCACACCATCCAATTCTATAAGTTTTGTATACTGCTTCACCAGAGAATTCTTAGGCTCTGTAAGAATACGTACAAGAGCCTCTTTGCTCAGCGAATTCAGCGATACCGTCACCGGCACGCGACCGATAAATTCCGGTATCAGTCCGAATTTGATAAAATCCTGCGGCATAGCATGTTTAAACGCTTCACCGACATTCATATCTCGCTTATCCTTTACTACGGAGTTAAATCCAATTGATTTTTGATCCATACGGCGTTCAATGATCTTCTCCAGTCCGTCAAACGCACCTCCGCAGATAAAAAGAATGTCTGTCGTATCAATCTGAATCAGCTCCTGCTGCGGATGTTTTCTTCCTCCCTGAGGCGGCACAGAAGCCACCGTACCTTCCAATATCTTCAGCAGCGCCTGCTGTACTCCTTCGCCGGATACATCCCTGGTAATAGACACATTTTCCGATTTTTTGGTTATTTTATCTATTTCATCTATATAAATGATCCCGCGCTGTGCACGCTCCAAATCATAATCTGCAGCCTGAATGATTTTTAAAAGTATATTTTCTACGTCCTCGCCTACATAACCTGCTTCTGTCAAAGTCGTAGCATCTGCAATGGCAAACGGCACATTTAAAATACGCGCTAAAGTCTGTGCTAAATACGTCTTACCCGATCCGGTAGGACCTAACATTAAAATATTGCTCTTCTGCAGCTCTACATCCAGATCCGCTCCTGCAAGGATCCTCTTATAATGATTGTAAACGGCTACGGATAATACTTTCTTGGCATTGTCCTGCCCGATTACATATTCATCCAGGAACGCTTTCATCTCTTCCGGTTTCAGCAGATTAATCTCCTGCTCCGGTGAGTATTCCGCTTGTTCCTCTTCTTCCATCTCTTCTTCGATGATTTCCGCGCAAATATCTACACATTCATCACAGATAAATGCTCCGCTTGGCCCTGCAATCAGCTTTCTGACCTGTTCCTGAGGCCTGCCGCAAAAGGAACAGCGGATTTTCTCCCCACCGCCAATAATATTTCTTGCCATATCTTCACTCCATATTATTTTTCCCGATTCGTAATTACGAGATCGATTAATCCATATTCTTTTGCTTCCTGTGCGGAAAGGTAATGATCCCTCTCTGTATCGGCAGCAATGACTTCATATGGTTTGCCTGTATTTTCCGCCAGAATTTCATTCAACCGTTTCTTGGTCTTTAAAATATTCTCCGCAGCAATTTCAATCTCCGTTGCCTGACCTTTTGCACCGCCGGAGGGCTGATGGATCATAATCTCCGCGTTCGGAAGCGCCATCCGCTTCCCTTTTGTGCCGCCGGCCAGCAAAAATGCTCCCATACTGGCCGCAAGCCCAATACAAATCGTCGAAACATCGCATTTGATATACTGCATCGTATCGTATATTGCAAGCCCTGCCGTAACCATTCCTCCGGGAGAATTGATATACAGCTGAATATCCTTGCCCGGATCCTCCGATTCTAAAAACAAAAGCTGTGCTACAACCAGACTTGCCGTAGTTTCGTTGACTTCTTCCCCCAGAAAAATAATTCTGTCCTTTAACAGCCTGGAAAAAATATCATAGCTGCGTTCTCCTCTGCTCGTCTGTTCAATGACATAAGGTACTAAACTCATGTATCCTGCCTCCTGATTCTTTTACTCACCACACCTGTAACCGTTCAGGCAAACTGCCCTGTTACACGCTTCGCGGGACAGTGGCCGTCTAAACTGTTACCCACACCTGCCGACTGCAGGCTTTTTCGAATATATGGCAACCAAACAGACCGGATCCTGTCGGATCCGACCCAAATGGCTTTCATTTATTCTTCTGTTTCTACGACAGTTTCCAAAATCAGATTCACTGCCTTCTGAAGTGCATAATTACTGCGAATGGAATCTTTATCTTCTTCACGCATCTGCTCTTTGAGCGTCTGGGCCTGCTGCCCGTACGGCGCTACAATCCTTTCAATCTCTTCTGCAAGTTCTTCATCTGTCGTTTCAATATTCTCTTCTTTTACAATCTGCTCTAATACCAGGCTTCTCTCAATCCGTGCCGTTGCCTCCGGCCGCATCTGCTCCTTCAGCTTATCTACGGTCATACCGGAAAACTGCATATACTGTTCAAAAGCAAGTCCCTGAGATTGAATCCTCTGTGCAAAATCCTCTACCATAACTTCTACCTGCGTATCAATCATAGCTTCCGGAATCTCCATAGAAGCCAACTCCACAACATTGCCGACTGCTTCATCTTCTCTGATACGCTGCGCTTCTTCTTTTGCTTTCTCTTCCAGCTGCTTTCTGACATCCGCCCTGTACTCATCTAATGTATCAAATTCGGATACATCTTCAGCAAATTCATCGTTTAATTCCGGCAGCTCTTTTGTCCTGATTTCATGGATCAAAACCCGGAACATCGCCGGCTTGCCTGCCACATCCTCATCATGGTACTCATCCGGGAATGTCACATTTACTTCCAGCTCTTCGCCGCTCCTATGCCCAATCAACTGGTCTTCAAATGTATCAATAAAGGAATGGGAACCGATTTCCAGAGAATAGTTCTCATCTTTGCCGCCTTCAAACGCTGCCCCGTCAATAAATCCTTCAAAATCAATCACTGCCGTATCGCCGTTTTCAATTCCACGATCCTCTACCACGACAGATCTGGCATTCTGCTCACGCTCACGCTCAATTACCTGTTCTACTTCTTCATCCGTTACGGATACTTCCGATTTCGCTACGGAGATACCTTTGTATTCACCAAGCTTTACTTCCGGCTTTAATGCCACTTCCGCAGTAAAAATAAAGGGCTTGCCTGCCTCTATCTGCGTAATGTCAATCACCGGACGGGATACGATTTCCACTCCGCTCTCATCTGCTGCCGGACCCCAGTTCTCCCGAATCAGCTGATTCGCCGCATCTTCGTAAAAAACATCCGGCCCATACATCTTTTCTATCATCTTGCGCGGGACTTTTCCCTTTCGGAAGCCCGGAATACGGATTTTGCTCTTTTGCCTCTGATACGCCTGCTGTATCGCCGCTTCCACCTTATCCTCAGACACTTCCACTGTGACTTTTGCCATATTCTTCTCTAATGTTTCTACCTGTACGCTCATGATCGCTGTTTCCTCCTTATATCAGATGCAACACCTTTTTGCATTCTATCTCCGCCGATAAACCTCGCTTGCAGGCAAAGCGCCTGATTCCCTGAAATGGCGAAAAACAGGCATACTTCTACTGTTCGCAGTCATTTTCGTATTATATCATATACATTTTCAAAAAACAAGGGGATTTTGATTTATAATCAGAATAAACGCATGAACAAAAAAAAGCAGACATTTGTTGCGAAAACTATACAACAATACCATTACATTTTTCACTCCTGCCTTTTCGATCAAAATATTGTGGATTATGGATAAAACTGGTAAAATCTCCTAAAAGTACA
>JAAWDZ010000003.1 GCA_022794015.1 Eubacterium sp.
AGCCCCGCCACTCACCTCCTCGGGTTCTGTAGTGTGCCAGTATCCTACAGGAGAAGTATAACATAAAAATTATAAGCGGAAGATTATCGGAAGCGGGTTTCATAACCCCATCGGTGCCTTTCGCAGAAAGGCGGATCATACGTATGGAACAGCGGGAAACCGTATTGTGTGCTGCGAGTGCATACGAGAAAAAATTTTATTTAAACGAGGATTTTTTTGGGCTTCCTCAGGAAGTAAAGGATGAACTGAAAATCATGTGCGTGCTGTTTACAGAGGATGTGGGCGGCATTGTGGAATTGTTGTTTGATGAAGACGGTGAGCTTACGTTTCGGACTACGGCGGATGAAGGAGACTACCTTTACGATGAAATCGGCAGCGTATTAAAAGTAAAAGCACTGCAGCGAGAGAAGGCAGATCTTTTGAATGAGTTGCAGATGTACTATAAGCTTATCTTTTTGGCGGAATTTGAGGAGGATTAAATTTCGATGTTATTGACTATGGATGTAGGAAATACAAATATTACGTTTGGTGTATTTGATGGAGCTGTACTGGTGACAACATTTCGTATGACAACAAAAAAGCCGAGGACTTCGGATGAATTCGGTGTTGGCATTATTGATATGATAGAACGCAACCAGATTGCCAGAAAGGAAATTACGCATGTAATTACAGCGTCTGTTGTACCAGATGTGATGTATTCATTGAATAATGCGATTATCAAGTATTTTGATATTACGCCGATAATTGTAGGACCTGGAATCAAAACGGGGATTCGGGTGGTGACGGAAAATCCAAAACAGATCGGTGCAGATCGTATTGTAGATGCGGCGGGCGCATATGAGCTTTACGGCGGCCCGGTATTGGTGCTGGATTTTGGAACAGCGACAACGTATGATCTGGTAGATGCATCCGGCGCATTTGTAGCGGGCGTCACAGCGCCCGGTATCCGTATCAGTGCTAAAGCGCTGTGGCAGGATGCGGCAAAGCTGCCGGAAATTGAAATCTGTAAGCCGTCGAGCATATTAGCGCAGGAAACCATCAGCAGTATGCAGGCAGGACTGGTTTACGGGCAGATCGGACAGACGGAATATATTGTACGAAGCATGATTGCTGAATCAGGCTATCAGGATATTAAAGTAGTGGCAACCGGAGGGCTTGGCCGGATTATTGCAAATGAAACGGAATGTATTGATATTTATGATCCAAACCTCACTTTGTCCGGACTACGTCTGATTTTTGAAAAACAAAAATAGAAAAGGCGGATGAGAATGGAAATCCCAAAGGAAACCCGAAAGAATACCTCTATGCCAGCCGGCATGAATATGGTAACCCTTCGAATAGGAAATGTAACACTTGAGAACAACCTTATATTAGCTCCGATGGCAGGTGTCACAGACCTGCCATTTCGTGTCCTTTGCAAAGAACAGGGAGTGGGGCTTATTTGTATGGAGATGGTGAGTGCAAAGGCGATTTTATATAAAAACAGAAATACAAAGGAACTTTTGACGATAGATAAGCGGGAGCATCCCATATCCCTGCAGCTCTTTGGATCTGATCCGGATATTATGGGGGAAATTGCAAAACAGATAGAGGAGCTGCCGTTTGATATTTTAGATATCAACATGGGCTGTCCCGTTCCAAAGGTGGTGAATAATGGCGACGGATCTGCTCTGATGAAAAATCCCCTTTTGGCAGGGCAGATTATTGAAAAAACAGCAGGCGCTATTCGCAAACCTGTGACAGTTAAAATTCGAAAGGGGTTTGACGAGTCTCATGTGAATGCGGTTGAGCTGGCGCATATTGCTGAGGAATCAGGCGCGGCGGCGGTTGCAGTGCATGCGCGGACCAGGGAACAGTATTATTCGGGTAAATCTGATTGGGAGATTATCCGCCAGGTAAAAGAAGCTGTGAAAATCCCGGTGATTGGGAACGGGGATTTGCTGACGGGGAAAGATGTGGAGCGGATGTGGCGGCAGACTGGATGCGATGGATTTATGGTCGCGAGGGGGGCACAGGGAAATCCATGGATTTTTCGGGAGATGCTGTATTATCTGAAACATGGTAAGGAGATGCAGAAACCTTCTATGCCGGAGCGTGTGGAGATGATGCTGCGTCATGCGAGGATGCTGATTGAATATAAAGGGAATTATACCGGTGTGCGGGAGATGCGGAAACATGCGGCATGGTATACAAGCGGATATCCAAACTCAGCCAGGCTGCGGGGAAGGATTAATGAAGTGGAAAGCTATGAGGAGCTGCAGGGGCTTTTTGAAGAGGTGCTGGGAAAGGGTTAGTTTATCCATGCCGGCATTTGGCGTTTCAGAATATCGGTGGACGAATGTTCAGACATGCTGGCGCATATAATGTGAAAAACAAGCAATGGGAAATAGGGTATGTCCTGCAGCCTGGAAAGTGGAATGTAATTGGAGAAGAAGATAAAACAGTTTTTGCAGCATGTGAAACGGCAGATGGATCAGATGTTTGCATATCGAAAACAGTGTGCAAAAGCAGAAGAAGTTGTTTTGGAAGAGGAAAAAGGCAATTGCTATCTGCCGCAGCTTCGTGAAATAATTGAAATCATATTGGAAAAAAGAAAAATTCCCTATGAGCAATTTGCACCGGTATTAATTGACGGAGGAGATGTTCAAGATACTTTATTGGGAGCAGAGCTTTTGGGGAGAGATTTGAACCGGCTTACGATTTTAACAGATCGGCCCGCATATTTTACAGAGTATACGGACAGTATGTATGAGGAAAATGGTCTGATTGTTGAACTTTCTCTGAAGGATGCGCAGAAAATTGCAGAACTTTCCGCAGAAGGGACGGGTTCAAATGTGATACTGGATTTTGAAACGACAGGGGAGAGAAAAGGGGAAATTAAGTTTGGGAAAAAATTGTATATTCCCGTTTTTAAAAAACGGTGGGAACGCACCGCAAACCTTGACATTGCAGTACCTATCGGGTATAATACTATGATTGTCAGGGTCAGTGAAACAGTAAAAGAACGGCCGTATCTTGACAAATTCGAGAGGGCTTTTTACGAAAATGAATAAAAAGAAGGGTGAATAGTATGGATAAGAAAAATATCTTAACGTATCAGGGACTCAAGAAACTCGAAGATGAATTACAGGAATTGAAAGTAGTTAAAAGAAAAGAAGTAGCACAAAAGATCAAGGAAGCAAGAGAGCAGGGAGACCTTTCTGAGAATGCAGAGTATGATGCTGCAAAAGACGAGCAGCGTGACATAGAAGCACGTATTGAAGATATTGAAAAGATTTTAAAAAATGCAGAAGTTGTAGTAGAGGAAGAGGTAGAGCTGGACAAAATCAGCATAGGCTGTACGGTTCGTATTTTGGATTGTGAATTTGATGAAATTTTTGATTATAAAATCGTAGGTTCCACTGAAGCAAACAGCTTAAAAGGAAAGATTTCCAACGAGTCTCCGGTAGGCCGTGCTCTGATTGGCTCAAGAGTCGGGGATTTGGTGAAAGTAGAAACACAGGTCGGTGAATTAGAGTATAAAGTATTGGAGATTCAGCGTTCTATGTAAGGATACAGGTGGAAGACTGGGAAGAAGACCACACCGGAGAATTGACCGCAACAGGTGCGGTATGGGAGGTAAAGATGGCAGAACAGAAGAATATGCAGGAACAGGATATCAATCAGCTTTTAAAAGTAAGGCGTGATAAACTGGCAGATTTACAGCAAAATGGAAAGGATCCCTTTCAGATAACGAAGTTTGATGTTACACATCACAGTATGGATATTAAAGATAATTATGATACGCTTGAGGGACAGGCAGTTATGGTGGCCGGGCGTATGATGTTTAAGCGCGTTATGGGCAAGGCATCTTTCTGTAATATCCAGGATTTGAAAGGAAATATCCAGGTTTATGTAGCAAGAGACAGTATTGGAGAGGATTCCTATAAGGATTTTAAGAAATATGATGTGGGTGATATTTTAGGTATTACAGGCGAAGTATTCAAGACCAAGACAGGCGAGATATCTGTGCATGCATCCGCCGTTACGCTTCTTTCTAAGAGCCTGCAGATTTTGCCGGAGAAGTTTCACGGGCTGACGGATACGGATACGCGTTACCGGCAGCGGTATGTGGATTTGATTATGAACCAGGACGTGAAGGAAACGTTTATTAAGCGGTCTAAGGTGTTGAGCAGTATCCGTAAGTTTTTGGACGGGCAGGGATTTATGGAGGTGGAAACGCCAATGTTGGTTTCAAACGCTGGGGGAGCAGCAGCAAGGCCGTTTGAGACGCACTTTAATGCATTGAATGAGGATTTTAAGCTGAGGATTTCACTGGAACTTTACCTGAAACGTTTGATTGTAGGCGGGTTGGAGCGCGTGTATGAGATTGGGCGAGTGTTCCGCAACGAGGGACTTGATACGAGACATAATCCGGAATTTACACTGATGGAGCTTTACCAGGCCTATACGGATTATCACGGCATGATGGATCTGACGGAAAATCTGTACCGTTATGTGGCGAAGGAAGTGACAGGTTCGGAGATTATTACTTATGGTGAGCATACAATGGATTTGTCGAAGCCGTTTGAACGAATTTCAATGGTGGATGCGGTGAAGAAGTACGCGAATGTAGATTTTAATGAAATTCATAGTACAGAAGAAGCCAAAAAGTTAGCG
Source organism: Eubacterium sp. (assembly GCA_022794015.1). GTDB lineage: Bacteria > Bacillota > Clostridia > Lachnospirales > Lachnospiraceae > Roseburia_B. The sequence goes on from JAAWDZ010000003.1 coordinate 4,660, forward strand.
GATGAACATCATATTGAATATGAAGAGCGTCATCAGAAGGGCGATATTTTGAATTTATTCTTTGAGGAGTATGTTGAAGCGCATTTGATTCAGCCAATATTTATTATAGATCATCCGATTGAGATTTCGCCGCTGACGAAGAAGAAGCCGGACAATCCGGAGTATGTGGAGAGGTTTGAGTTCTTTATGAACGGCTGGGAAATGGCAAATGCTTATTCCGAGCTGAATGACCCGATTGACCAGCGGGAGCGGTTTGAGGCGCAGGAGAGGCTGCTTGCAGCAGGGGATGAAGAAGCGAATAAAACGGATGAAGATTTTTTGAATGCGCTTAGTATCGGAATGCCGCCTACCGGGGGGATTGGATTCGGGATTGACCGGATGGTGATGATGATGACGGATTCGGGGGCGATTCGGGATGTTTTGTTGTTCCCGACGATGAAAACGCTTGGCGGAAAAGACCAGTAAAATCAAGGGTTTGCGGTACTTGAACTTGTAAACTACAACAAATTTACAACAATTTTACAACGCATAATGAAGAATAATGAGC
>JAAWDZ010000023.1 GCA_022794015.1 Eubacterium sp.
ATCATCCATAGTGAGCGCGGCCGCACATTTTCGTATTTTTGTCAACCACTTTTGGTAATTTTTATAAAAATTTAGGTTAGACCCTTATAGCTGAATCCAACCTAATGCTTAACTAACTGACATTGGCCGTGAACAGTAACAGTTTACTTGTAACTGTTCCGCGAGGTGTTTTTGCACATTCTGTACGGAAGTCTTAAGTTTTTCAGCGCGAAATCGCATCTTTTTGCGATTTTCGGTGCATCGCGAAGCGTGTTACTGGTCACAGAGTGAACAGTATCCTTTTTTATGTTTTTAACAGTATCTTAGCATTTGGATTTTAAAAGTCTGAGAACATAAATTTTCCCGAATATATTTCATTTTAAATGTATATTCCTTCTGACTGAAAACAATATCCAGACGGCAGGTCAGGGAAAGAGGAAAAAAATGGCCAAACTCCCTTGCAATTACCCCTGTTTTATGTATAATAGGATTCGAATGGCTTAACGCCCAAAAATCAAGGAAATAAGAGGTTTTTTACATGATTAGTGCAAGTAACGTAACCTACAGGGTAGGCAAAAAAGCCCTGTTCGAAGAAGTCAATATCAAATTTACCGAAGGAAACTGTTATGGTTTGATTGGAGCAAACGGCGCAGGTAAATCCACTTTTTTAAAAATCCTGTCAGGACAGTTAGAACCCACAAATGGCGATATCATCATCACTCCGGGGCAGCGTCTTTCTTTTTTACAGCAGGATCACTTCAAATATGATGAGTTCACAGTCTTAGACACCGTCATTATGGGCAACCAGAGACTCTATGACATTATGAAGGAAAAAGACGCCATCTATATGAAGGAAGACTTTACGGATGAAGACGGTATTCGCGCCAGCGAATTAGAAGCAGAATTTGCCGACATGGACGGATGGAATGCGGAATCGGACGCCGCTACCCTGTTAAACGGTCTGGGCATCCCAACCGAAGAGCATACCGTCATTATGAAGGATATGCCCGGCGCGGCCAAGGTAAAGATTTTACTGGCACAGGCGCTTTTTGGCAATCCGGATATTCTGCTCCTTGACGAGCCGACCAACCACCTGGATCTGGATGCTATCGCATGGCTGGAGGAATTTTTAATCAACTTTGAAAATACGGTAATCGTGGTTTCCCATGACCGTTACTTTTTAAACAAAGTATGCACCAATATTGCAGACATCGACTACGGCAAAATTCAGCTGTATGCCGGCAACTATGATTTCTGGTACGAATCGAGCCAGCTTATTATCAAACAAATGAAGGAAGCCAACAAGAAAAAAGAAGAGAAAATCAAAGAGCTGCAGGAGTTTATCTCCCGTTTCTCTGCAAATGCTTCCAAATCCAAACAGGCAACTTCCAGAAAGCGCGCATTAGAAAAAATCCAGTTGGATGAAATCCGTCCTTCCAGCCGCAAATACCCCTATATCGACTTCCGTCCCTCCCGTGACATCGGAAACGAAGTCCTTATGGTAGAAAATATCAGTAAGACAATTGACGGGGTGAAGGTGTTAGATAACATCTCCTTTATTTTGGGCCATGATGACAAGGTTGCTTTTGTCGGCGGCAATGAATTTGCCAAAACGGTATTTTTCAAAATTATTACCGGAGAAATGGAACCGGATGAAGGAACCTACAAATGGGGCGTAACAACCTCCCAGTCGTATTTTCCAAAAGACAATACACAGATTTTTGACACAGATTTGATTATCGTAGACTGGCTGACCCAGTTCTCGGAGATCAAAGACGCTACCTATGTCCGGGGCTTTCTGGGCAGGATGTTGTTCGCCGGAGAAGACGGCGTGAAGAAAATGCGCGTGCTCTCCGGAGGTGAACGTGTGCGCGTGCTGCTTTCCCGTATGATGATCGAAGCCTCCAATATACTGATTTTAGACGAACCGACTGACCATCTGGACATGGAGTCGATTACAGCGTTAAATAACGGCCTGATTAAATTTCCGGGTGTTATCCTGTTTTCCTCCCGTGACCATCAGGTCGTAGAAACAACGGCAAACCGGATCATTGAATTTCTGCCGGACGGAACGATGATTGATAAGATTACGACCTATGACGAATATCTTGCCAGTGACGAAATGGCGAGAAAGCGTTCCGTTTATTCGATGTCAGCAACAGACGAAGAAGACAATTAAATATATGAAAACGCCGGTATGCAGTCCTCTTTGAGGATTGCACACCGGCGTTTCTATGTGAAGGTTTCTATGTGACGGGAAGCTGCGCTTAAATCATGCTGTTCCACAGACTGCCGGAATTATAGTTGTAAGCATAAGTTCCCACGCTGTTATATGTACTTGCCTTAGACGCCTCATAATGCGCTATGCTGTCAATAGAAGCCGCTTTAGACGATACCTGATATCCATAGGAATTTGTTCCCTGGAACAGTTTCTTCACCGTATCCATATCTGCTGCTTTAAATTTCTCTTCATCAATGGACAACGTCTTCTTTTCAGCATCATAGGATACTCCCACAGAAGCAAGCAGTTCCTGATTATTTTTCGTATAATCGTTCATGGATGCTGCAGACGAGCGGATTGCAATTACACTGGACCCGCCTGCACTTTTGATCGCTGCATTGTAGCTGCTGACATAACTGCTTACTGCTTTATAAATTGCATCTGTGTTATATCCGGTCGTTTTATTGCCGTCTTTATCGGTAGTCGTTACCTCTTTAAACAGAGACTTCGAACCGGATGTTACCAGTGCGTCTGCTGCACTGTGCAGTTTTTCAGCATCTGATTCAATCGTTGCAATTTTAGATGTCTTATCCTTTGATGTCGCTGTTGTACCCGTTACCTTTGGCCTTGTTGCTATGCTGTTATCATAAGTCCTCTCAATCATGCCGTCCGGCGTCCAGTAATGATATGTCCTGGCAGTTGAACCGGAAGCTTCTGTCTTGCCGGAAGAACCCTTCCCGGTATCTGTATCAGCACGGTCCAGAGAATAGTACGAATTCAAAAGCTTATGATAAGAGCCGTTCCGGATGCTTGCATAATCCGATAAACTATAGCCCCCCATCATACCAAGGCCGGAAAACATACTGCCGGAAGAATTATTCAGCAGATTATAATTCATGCTGTTAAACAATCCTCCTGCTATGTTTCCATTCGCTGAAACTGTAATTGACATAATATCACTCCTTTTCATATATATGTTCTGTTTTACCTATCTCATAATTTTACCAAATGATACCAACGATTTCAACAAAAAATGCCAGATAAAAATTCAAAACCGTAACAGTTCGTTACTGGTCACGAACTGAACTGTTACTCAAGATTCTCTGTTACCTTCACAATTATTTCTCTATTTATTCATACTTTGTCCACAAACACTTGTTATTGTATAAATAATTCAAAGAATATAATCCATCTGCTTTTTCATCTATTCTGATAAATTTCTTCATAGTCGCCCCAGTATGCATCATACATACTGGGGCACTCCTCATTTTTGATCCGATAAAACTTCTTCAATTTATATATCGTCCTGTTTCAGATATTCCTTAATATTTGCCATTCCAAATATCGCCAATCCCATTCCATTTCCATGTATTCTGCTCTTCTGAATAAGAAGTGACAGCCAGGTACTGGTACTCGCTGACAGTCTTCAACGCATCATACACATATCGAAGCGGAATCCATGTCCGATTATTCATCGGATCGCCCGGCTCTGCCAGAAATACCATATCCTCATCCTGCTGATAAAGCCAGATATTGACATAATGACCGGGCGTATCCTGCCAGAAGGATGCGTCCTCAGCGCTGCTGACCAGGACGATTGCCGATAAGGTATGACGCATCTGCTCCTGAAATTCTTTGTAAGTGGCAGGCTTTCGATAATTTTTACACTCAAACCCTACCGCTTTCAACGTCTTTTTCATATCCTTCCAGCCAATTGCACCGCTTTCGCTGGTAGGATAATATCTGGATGCCGTCTTTGCAAATTCAAAAATATCCAGAGGCGAACACTCATAGTCGGTCAATGTGCTGTAAATATTCGCCATACAGCAGAAACCGCAGCCAAAGCCGCCGAATTTGTTATACCCTACCATTTCTTCACACCAGGCGCCTGCCCAGGGAATTCCTTCCCCATACGATTTAGGCCCCTGCAGAAATGAGTACACCAGACTGGCCTGTTCTTTTGGCTCCAGCATAAAACGGCTGATATCAGAAGGGATAAGGCCGGCATCGAAGATATTTTTCCCAAAAGCCGCCGATACGCCGGCATACATGCTGCTGTCAGCCATTACCTGTACTGCAGGTTTCACAGCTTCCTCCTGTCTGGCCGCCGGATTTGGTAAACTAAAATACAGCGCCAGAAGCATCAATAATATAAAAAGACCCGCAATGAATATTCTGCCTTTATACATGAATCTCTGCCTTTATCCCCAGTAATTCTTTGTTTTCCTCCAAAACCGGCGAAACGACACTGGTCAAAAACTGCTTCACCTGCACCGGCGCACATCCTACGTACCAGGACGGATCCATCGCTGCCTGCAGCTCTTCCAAAGAAAGCTGGAAAGCCGGATCTGCCGCAATCAGTTCCAAAAGATTGTTTTCCTTTCCTTCTTTCTTGACATGTGCGCCTGCTTCCATGGAAAGCTTACGGATTTTTTCATGCAGTTCCTGACGGTCGCCGCCTTTTTTGACCGCATCCATCATAATATTTTCCGTTGCCATAAACGGCAGCTCCGCCATCAGATGTTTTGTAATTACTTTATCGTATACGACAAGGCCGTCCACGACATTTAAGCACAAATCTAAAATTCCGTCTGTTGCTAAAAATGCTTCCGGTATACTTAAACGTTTGTTCGCAGAATCGTCTAAAGTACGCTCAAACCACTGTGTAGCGGATGTAATCGCCGGATTTAATGCGTCTATCATCACATAGCGGGACAATGAGCCGATTCGTTCACTGCGCATCGGATTCCTCTTGTATGCCATTGCAGAAGAACCAATCTGGTTTTTCTCAAAGGGTTCTTCCACTTCTTTTAAATGCTGCAGCAGACGGATATCATTGGACATTTTATAAGCGCTTGCCGCAATGCCTGCAAGTACATTGGCTACTCTGGTATCTACCTTTCTGGAATAAGTCTGCCCGGATACGGCGTAACAGGATGCAAACCCCATCTTCTCTGCTATCATCGGATCGAGCTTATCCACCTTCGCCTGATCTCCATCAAACAATTCTAAAAAACTTGCCTGCGATCCGGTCGTCCCTTTTGAGCCAAGCAGCTTTAAGCTTCCCGCAACATACGTCAGATCTTCCAAATCCATCAGAAATTCCTGCATCCAAAGTGTTGCACGCTTGCCTACCGTCGTCGGCTGTGCCGGTTGGAAATGGGTAAATGCAAGTGTCGGCAGCTCCTTGTACGTATCTGCAAACCTGGCCAGCTTTGCTATGACGTTGACCAGCTTTGCCTTTACCAGCTTTAATGCCTCATCCATGATAATAATATCCGTATTATCCCCTACATAGCAGGAGGTTGCGCCCAGATGGATGATTCCTTTTGCCTTCGGGCACTGTACGCCGTATGCGTACACATGGGACATCACGTCATGACGCACCAGCTTCTCCCGCTCTTTTGCGACTTCAAAATTAATATCATCTTTGTGTGCTTCTAATTCTGCAATCTGTTCCTCTGTTATCTCAAGCCCCAGCTCCCGCTCGGTTTTTGCCAGTGCAATCCACAGCTGCCGCCAGGTCTTAAATTTCTTCTCCGGCGAAAAAATATACTGCATTTCCCTGCTGGCATACCGCTCCGACAGCGGGCTCATATATCGGTCTGTACTCATATAGTTTATCCTTTCTTTTTAACGGTCAAATTCTCCTCTGATATCCTCTTTTGGCGGTTCTAACGGATATGTTCCCGTAAAACAGCCTTTGCAGACAGGCAGCCCCGCTGAAAGTCCGCTCAAACGGGAAACATCCAGATAACCCAGGCTGTCTGCGCCAATCATCTTACAGATCTCCTCCAAACTGCGGTTGTAGGCAAGCAGCTGCCCGCGCTCCGGTATATCCGTACCAAAATAACAGGGCCACAAAAACGGCGGTGAACTGATACGCACATGCACTTCGGCAGCGCCTGCATCCCGCAGCATTTTTACAATACGGTCTGACGTCGTCCCTCTTACAATTGAATCATCAATCATAATAATCCTTTTGCCGTTTACCGCTTCTTTTAAAACATTTAATTTAATCCGGACGCCTGATTCTCTGCTGCTTTGCTTTGGCTTGATAAATGTCCTGCCCACATAACCGTTTTTGACAAAAGCAGTTCCATAGCAAATCCCGGATTCCATCGCATAGCCAAGCGCCGCCGCATTGCCGGATTCCGGCACGCCAACCACCAGATCGGCATCCGCCGGGGAATCCATCGCCAGATAGCGTCCCGCCAGAACACGCGATGCGTAAACCGACACCCCGTCAATGTGACTGTCCGGCCTTGCAAAATAAATGTATTCAAAAATACACCTTGCTTCTTTTTCCTGCGGCAGACAAAGAGTCATATCGGATTTTAACACGCCGTCCTTTGTAATCGTCACTACTTCGCCTGGCAATACATCCCGGATAAACTCTGCTCCAATCGTTTCCAACGCACAGGTTTCAGAAGCCAGAATATACGCATTTTCTCGTCTGCCGATGCATAACGGCCGAAAGCCGAACGGATCTCTCGCACCGATTAATTTGCGCGGGCTCATCAGTACAAGGGAATACGCTCCCTTTATTTTCTTACAGGCCCGGACAACAGCTTCCTCTACGGATTTCGTCTGTAGACGCTCCCTGGCAACGTGGTAAGCAATTACTTCTGAATCAATTGTAGTCTGGAAAATCGCACCTGTATATTCCAGATCGTGCCGCAATTCATTTGCATTGATCAGATTGCCGTTGTGTACCAGAGCCAGTGTCCCTTTTACATAGTTTAAAACCAGGGGCTGTGCGTTTTCTCTGGTAGAGGCCCCTGCGGTCGAGTACCGCACATGCCCTACGCCGATATTCCCCTTCATACACTCCAGTGTTTCCTCTGTAAAAACCTCGTTTACCAGCCCCATATCCTTGCAGGAATGTACCTTTCCCTTCGGTCCGTCGGTATCACTGACTGCCATGCCGCAGCTTTCCTGTCCCCTGTGCTGCAGTGCAAACAGGCCATAGTAAACTGTCGATGCCACATCTCCTCCACCAAGATCATACATGCCAAACACCCCGCACTCCTCATGCAGGCCGCTCTGTGCTATTCTATTGTCCATTTTTTCATCTCCCTGACGTACTTAAGCTGTTACGAAAATTTCCTGCCTGTCAGCATTTCAAAAGCCTCTTCGTATTTTGCAACCGTCTTTTGCACAATCTCATCCGGAAGCAGATAATCACTGTCCGGATTTGCTTTGAGCCAATCCCTGACAAACTGCTTGTCAAAGGAAGGCTGTGCTTTACCTGCCTCATACCCTTTTAATGGCCAGAAACGTGAGCTGTCCGGTGTGAGCATTTCATCTCCCAGGACAATATTGCCCGCTTCGTCCAGGCCAAATTCAAATTTGGTATCTGCAATGATAATTCCTTTACCAAGTGCATATTCGGCACACTTATTGTAAAGCGCAAGCGTGCAGTCTTTGATCTTTGCCGCATATCCGGCGCCTTTGCCCGGATAAAGCTTTTCTAACGTTTCCACGCTTTCCTCGTAAGTAATATGCTCGTCATGAAGGCCAAGCTCTGCTTTTGTTGTAGGCGTATAGATGGGTTCCTGCAGCTTTTCGGATTCTTTTAAGCCTTCCGGCAGACGGATACCGCATACAGTACCGTTATTCTGATAGCTTTCCCAACCGCTTCCTGTAATATAACCGCGTACGATACATTCGATCGGAAGCATGGCAAGCTTTTTGCATTTCATGCTGTTGCCATCGAAACGATCCTGACGGAAAAATTCGGGCATATCCACCGTATCTACAGAAAGCATGTGGTTTGGCACAATATCTTTTGTAAAATCAAACCAGAACTTTGACATTTGTGTTAAAATTCTGCCCTTCTTCGTGATTTCATTTTTTAAAATATGGTCAAATGCTGAGATTCTGTCTGTTGCTGCAATAACCATGCAGTCGCCTGCGTCGTACACCTCGCGTACTTTTCCTTCTTTTACCGGTTTCAATTCCATACTGGCCATGTCGCCCTCCTGTTTTATATAGATTCTTCTGTTATTTAAGCGTAACAGTTCAGACATTCTCTATCCCGCAAAACGTGTAACAGGGAAGCCTGCCTGAACTGTTACATTTGAGCTGTCGGTCATAGTATAATACAGCCGCTTTTGGAAAGTCAATGCTTAAAAATAAGATATCCCGGAACAGCTCGGACGGCGTTATTTTTCAGACCTGCACTGTGCACAAAATGTAACCAGAAGGCCCGTGCCAAATCGCCATATAAAGAAAAACACCTGGCTTGTCGGCAGACAGGCCAGGCGGAGTAAGTAAAATCCCAACAATCAAAAATTCAAAATGGACAACCGGATTCATACTTATCTGTTTGATATAGAAATACTATAAGATGTCGGACACTTTTCCTGAACGCTAATTTTTATATATAAGTTCTGCGTACCGGATGTTGCCTCAGTTCCCGGAATGAACTGATCCAGTTCATTGGACGAACTTACACTGCTGTTGGTTGGAATTAAGCTGCCATATTGATTGTAAACTTCTATTTTAAAACCATCTCTGCGGTTTTTTACATTCCATCCAAGACAATTTTCGCCAAAAAACAGAGGATCGACATCTTTATTTGTAACATATGTATACCAGTGGGTTTCTGCACCATTCAGTCCAATATACCCCAAATAAGCGCCTCCATTCCATCCATTCAGCGACACTGCTGTTTCTTTCGTCTTCCCATAAGAACCTACGCTTTTAATTCCCCGCGTCACTTTCTTATAAGTATATTTCAATTCTGCCGCCGTTGTTAAGCCAGAGATTTTAAAATAATATGTTCCCCCTTTGATTACTGCAAAGTTCTGGCTTTCCACCTTAGCTCCAGAATAAAAACCTTCTATTCTTGTCTGCGTGTCTTCCGTAATCGCCTTTTTTTTCTGGTTACACAGTGTAATATTGGCGTAATTTTTTTGTTTTTGATAAGCAAGCTGAGAATTTGACAATAATTTTCTCAGCTTTATTTCGATTTCTCCGGTTTCTGCTGCCTTAAATTTTACATATACGCTGCTCTTTACTACATCTCCCTGTATATTCAAAGCCGTATTCGCGTTTAGATTTGGCACATATTTCTTACCCTTATACTTCAGCTGGAAATTCTTATTGACCTTCTTTTTTTGATATTCTCCAATTTCCTGCCGTATAAAATAGGTTCCTTTCTTCAGATATACCATATCTTTTTTCTTTTTGCCAATTTTCCCGCTATATACCGCCTTACCCTTTTTTGTTTTCACTATGTTAACATCTGTATTGGCTTTTGCGGATTTGGCGTTATTTTTCAGCTCATACCATCCTGTTTTTTTAACCTTTACTTTTTGATAAGAATTCGTATAGATCATATCTGCATGCACATTCTTTGCAGATCCTGTTAAACTGATTAATATCAGAACTGTAAATAATATCCTGATTGCCGCCTTTAATTTGTTTTTCATTTTTCTCCTCCTTTTCTCCTTACGCCAGTTATTCTTTATTTTGTCTTTTTGATTGTTCTGATTCACTGTAACAGTTCGGACAGGCTGTCCTGTTATACGTTTCGCGATATAATCAAATCGCCTGTCCGGGTTGCAGTATCTTATGTCCCACATTATAGCAAACAAGTCATACTACACGGATGACAAGTTTCAGATCCTTCTTCGCCGCCTTATATTTACTCGTAGCGGCAACTTTCACTCTCACCTTCACAACGTAACGGCCTTTTTTTATCCCTTTTTTCACGGTTATTTTCCCGGATTTGGAACATGTAATCTTTCGGTTTCCGGAAATTTTTGAAAATGTGGCTTTGCCTTTACTGTTTGTTGAACATTGAATTTTATATGTTTTATTCTTTTTCTTTAAAACGGATCTTTTACAGACCTTCTGGAATTTTTTAGCCTTAATCTGCGTTTTTTTCTTTTTGTAATCTGTATTATTGTTTGTTGTATCTGGTTTAACATTTGAATCACTGCCAATCTGTGCCTTCACAATGGCTGATGGCGCACCTTCCATATCCCCCTTACATGCCGTTACCCAAACTTCATAGCCCACCATACTCCGATCTGTGATAACATAGCTCATCTTCTCCTTTGATAATGCATTTATTCTGCTGAAATAGCCATCATAACTGCCAAATCGTCCTTCTTCCCTGTAATAGATCCGATAAAATTCTGCATCTTTGACACACTTCCATGTTATTGTTGTCTTTCCATTCACAACTGTCACGGATTCTAATACCGGCGCCCCCAAAGCGTTATTTGTCTCCCCTATATCTCCGCTTATACTCAGTTCCCAATACTCCGTTACTTCTCCTTTCAAATATCCAATGCCTGTTACATGGGCAGCAACACGGGCAACATTCTTTTCTTCATTATAATACAATGTGTAATCCTCTCCGCGCCTGATATTATAAGGCGCTGCCGTCATCCCCTGCTGCGTTCCTTTATAATTTATTTTCGGATTGGCATCTGCTGATAAAACAGTTCCTTTCAAGTCAAACCATTCCCGTTTCAACATACACCTGAAATCAGAATCCACGTATACATAATAGACGCCGTTTTTCGCAGCATAAAACTCCATCTGGGAATTCGCGATAACTCCCAGCGAAACACCTCCGCAAAAAGCTTTTTCGTCCACCCCGGAATTTACACCATTTTTACACACTACATATCCATTATGGTAATTGTTAAAACCATCCGTCTTATCCGTTTCCGCTCCCATACTCGACCAGCCGTAATCCAGCCAAAACGCCCCATAGCCGATATATTGAACAGATGATGGAAGCGTTGTTTTCATCTTCAGATTTCCCGCGAATGCAGCCTCCCCAATTGTCTCAAGCTTTTCTGACAGTTTAATTTCTTTCAAACCAGCGCGGTAAAAAGCGTAGGATTCTATCTCCGTCACCGAATCCGGCAGCGTTATCCTGTCTACGTCCGCACTTTGAAAACTATAGGAAGGAATTACTGCAACTCCCGATTGTACCTGTACTTCCTCCACATGTATACTATAAAATGCCTTCTCTCCTATCTTACGCAAACTTTCAGGCAATATCAGCTTACGGAATCCATTATTTGTAACTATTAGCGTACCGGAAGAATCTTCTGTAAGAAGGCATCCGCACGACACAAACGCCCACTCCCCTATCGTGTCTACGCCTTCCGGGACACGGTATTCCTCATCTGACTTTCCCGGCGGATATACAATCAGTGTTTTCATATTTTTATCAAACAAAACATTATCCCTGCTGCAGTAATATGCATTTTTTTGATCCACAACAATTTCTTTCAGAGAATCACAGCTTTGAAACATCCCCCCTGTCAGTTTTTCCACAGACGCCGGTATATAAATGGAGGTTAAACTTCTGTCGTTATAAAAAACAGATAAGCCTAAACTGACAACAGAATCCGGTATCTCTATCGCCTTTAGTTTTTCACAGTATGCAAATGCACTGTTCCCAATACTTTTTACAGTATTTGGTATCACTATTTTTTCTACTTTTTCCGTAGAATAAAAAGCTTTGTCTGCGATTTCTGTTACCGTATAACCGTTTATTTCTGCGGGAATATTGATTATTTTCTCACCAAAATCGCGATAATCTGTAATGCGGATGGTCTTTTCCGCTTCCGATATGACCTGGTATATACAGGATTCATCGCTCGAAGAGAGCTTCCTCATACTATAAGGTCTTGGCGCTTTTCCGGTATATCCGGCATCCACGATGTAATAATATCCGTCCAATATTGCCAAAACATTATAATGGCCGCTCGCTGCCCCCGGATCATGCGATGCAGATCTGGACTGCGCATCAATTCCCAGTTTTTCAAACATATACAGTAATGTATTTGTGCTGGCCCAGCAGTCTCCGGATCCCATAACAATTAACCCCGTATAACTGGTGCTTTCTGTCCCATAATCATAACCGGCAACAAACTTACAGCATTTTTCCGCTTTCTCGTAATCCGTCATTCCTGAATGCACGTTCTCATCCAGATATTGATCCATAACCTGTTTACTGTAGACCTGAGCATAATCACACACATGAAACGTTACTTTTTTTCCGCCTATTATCACATCGGAATCTTCATAAATATATCGTCTTTTTATGATCTCTCCTTCCTGTCCGGAAGGGTTTGTCTGCCCAACCCAATAGCCGGAATCCGGATCCTGGTGGTAATACCAGATCTCGACAGCGGGAATGATGCTTCCATTTGAAATTGTAATACTTCTCCCGTTGATACTGCCATATGTCTGCCCGGACAAACTATATGACTGCAAATATCCGTCCGGGATAGAAAGATACGGCCTGTAATCCTCATCCAAAACATAGAGCGTTATCTCTGTATTTTGCACTGCGTCTTTCTCAGAATCTTCAATTCCCACATTTTCCAATGCGGTACGGGAATCTGGTTTTGGTACAGCTTTCCCACTGTATGCATTTCCTGGGGCAGATATTTCTTCTTGGTTCACTATTGTATACTGTGCACGGGCGCCTTCCATTTCAATGGATTGGACTTTTTTCCTGTTTCCTGTTTCCGTCTCAAACAGGATCTTCTTTGTTTCGATTTCTGATGCCTGCACACGGATTCCCGCAGAAACAGAAAAGATAATCATGAAAAAAAATGCCTTTTTAAAAAAAATACTCTTCCACTTATTTTTTACACTCATATTTTCCTCCCAAATAACAGCTTGTTCTATCATTTTTTCTTTCCAAAAATGGAATATCTCGATCCCCCTTCTACTTCCTCTCACCATTTTAGAAAAATCTCCATCATAGAACAATTATTTTTGCATTCATTATAATCCAACTGCGATATTTTTCACTCAACATGATAGCCTCTTTTACAGAAGGGACGTCTATACCGGAGCCTTCCAGATAGATACTATAAGAATTATGATATATCTCTCAACCAGATTCAGTATATCACAGTCCTTTATAAAATGCACTCATTTTAACGATCTTCGTATACAATATTACATATGCCGATTTCATTCAGGTTGGGATACTGATTCCTTTCCAATTTCTTACATATAACCAATCCCCCATATCATCCGCTAATCCTATTGCATAATTTAGAACATTCTTATCTATAACTTTTTTAATCATTGAATTATAATCTCCAGGAGTAATATCTTTTTCATACGTTCGTTTATAGCTTTTTGTTATCATAACTAAATATTTGTATGTTTCTGCAAATACATTGGAATCCCCAAAAATATAATTTAACTTTTCCTGAATATTTTCAGTGTTTTTTTCACCAATTAGTTCTCCCAAAAATCCAATAATATAGTAAGGAATCGGCGTTCTTTTGTCAGTTGATTGAATCCTCTCGCTCTCTGCTTTCTTATATAAACAATATAATTTTACCATATTGTCAATCGTTAAATAATTATGTATTTGTAAACAATAATTTTCAAATATATCTCCGTTCTGCTTTAATATCTGATTTTTCTTTGAAAATGCAAAATATCCAGTTTTCATTAAAGCTAAAAACACCTGTAACAATTTTTCTAACGGAATACAAATATCAGTATAATTTACATCTTCTCTAATTTCTCAATCAGCGCGCACGACAATATCCCTGATCCGGCTCCTGCATCTAAAATACTAACTTTAGCCTGATTGACTGGAATATTATATAATCCTGCCATATAACGAGCCGTATCTTTACTTGTAAAGAATTGACCATATTTTTTGCGTTCCTTTTTAGGCATACTGTCAATATATTTATTTGTACGTTCAGCAACGCGGTTTAACATTTTCTTCTCCTTGAATAATACCCAAAAAACAAATTTGTTGCATCTTTTCCCTTGTATATTACCACATGAACACACTTTTTTCTATAAAAATATGATTCCCCGCTATACAGAAGAACTTGCTAAAATTCTTTCATCAAAAACAGGAGCGCCAAAGCGCTCCCATTTACAACTATATTCAATTTATCACCATCATTTTGAAGCAAGTGTAAACTGTCCTACCAAATCCTTCAGGCATGCGGCCTCTGCTGAAAGCTGCTCACTTGCAGCCGCGCCCTCCTCTGCTGTCGCACTGTTACTCTGCACGACAACCGAAATCTGATTGATCCCTTCGGAAACCTGCTCTACCGACTCCGACTGTTCATTCGAAACAATCGCAATATGATCAATCGCTTCCACCACAGACTGAATGCTCCCTACAACGCCGAGCAAAACGTCGGCCGTATTTCGGACAATTTCCGTACCCGTTTGTACCGCTTCCGTGGAATTGGCAACCAGCTCCGACGTACTTTTGGCCGCCTTCGCAGATTTACCCGCCAAATCGCGAACCTCCTCCGCAACAACGGCGAACCCTTTCCCCGACTCGCCGGCCCTGGCCGCTTCTACAGCCGCATTCAAAGCAAGTATATTTGTCTGGAACGCAATATCGTCTATTGTCTTAAGAATCTTTTCAATCTCCTCGGAGCTTACCCGAATTCGCTCCATAGCGTCTACCAGATTCTGCATCTCCTGGTTACACAGCACCACTTTTTCACCGGTCTGATGCGTCTGGCTTCTGACTTCTAACGCGCCGCCCGCCGTATTTTTCACTTCTTCTGAGATCACGCTGATCCGCGCTGCCAGTTCCTGTACCGAGCTGGCCTGTTCCGTCGTCCCCTGGCTTAATGTCTGTGCGCTTGTAGATAACTGATTGCTTGCGCTCGCCACTCCCTCTGCAGAATGATTGACCTGACATAGCGCACTGCTCAGCTTAACCCGCATGTTGCGCATGGAATGTAAAATATCCTGAAAACTGCCTACATAGACGTCTTCATGCGTTGTATGGACGTCCAGGTTCTGATTTGCCATCTCATTCAGCAGATAACTGATATCGCCAATAACGGTGCGAAGTCCCTCTACCAAAGCCTCCGTCGACCGGACAAGCACGCCTGTTTCATCCTGGTTGGAAATACGCGGCATCGGCGTTTCCAGATCTCCCTCCACCAGAAGCTTCATCCGATTGACACATGCCTTCATCGGCCTGCCGATATTACGGGCCAGTGCCAGGGCAACCACAACGGAAAGCGCCATGGAGATCAAAATCACTACTATATTAACCACCATTGCATCACGCGTAGACGCCAGATAATTGATTTGCGGCGCGGTCACTGCAATGCTCCAGCCGTCCGTTTCTGCAACGGGGGCATAAGCTGCGAACATTTTATGCCCTTCGCTTATGTAGCTGCCGAATCCGTTTTCTCCCTCGCGCATCTTAGCGTGGATTGCCGCAAGTTCCTGCAGTGAAGCGTCTTCCTGTGCCTCCTCTTCTATATTTTGAACTGTAATTGTATCCAGCGTAATATCGGCAATCGTACCGCCGGATTTATTAATCATATAGGCCCTGCTGTTTTCCCCTACCTGAATGGCAGATACAATGTCGTTCAAAAAGGTTTCCTGCGGAACAAAATAAACTACGCCGACAATGGCTTCTCCTTCCTTTCCGTCCAAATACAAAGGCGCTGCCACCATAATGGACAGCTCTCCCGTAATCTTACTGATCAACGGTTCCGATACAAACACATTTCCCTGCATGGCCTGACGTACATATTCCCGATCGGAATAGTCTTTTCCGTCAAAAATACTGATACCGTCCGCACCCACAACATTTCCTCTCTGAAACCCGTGCATGGCAACGCGTCCGTCAATAATCTCCCGTTTCTCCTCCAACGATACATCCGAATCGGAAAGCTGTGGAATACACCCAACCTCCATAACAACATTCTTATACGACTTAAGCTCCTGCTGTGCGCGTCCCGCCGCTAAAACCGCCGTCTGGCTCATCATCTGCTCTACCGTCAACATAGTATTGTTGTAGTTCAGCGCGATGCTTAACGTCCCGGATACGACTAATCCTATCAGGACAGTCAGAATAAGACATACATTAATTTTGGTTCGAATGCTTTTCATTTCAAAGTTCCCTCCTGATCACACGGCTCAATATGGGATTTTCCCATAAGTGAAATAGCTTTTTTATACATATTATAAAAGGTATCCTTCCCACCTGTCAACTATAATCTGCCATTTATATCCAACAAATATATTTTGTAAAACGTCGTCTGGAAAGGCTGCCTCTGAGTACAATTTCCAGACACGCTTTCATAAAAAACAGATGATTTTCATACAGGTTTATAATAGATTTATTTTCAGAAATCTAAGGGTTCACAGAAACCTGGCCACGCCCTGTTTCCGTATAAAAATTACAGAAAAGTCATATGCTTTTACCGGGGTGATTTTTCATGAAAGAACACAAACAGCTGAAACACTATACTGCGGCCGGCATATTTTTTGTTCTGACTGTCGGAACACTTTCGCATTTTCTGTACGAATGGACGAACCGCAACTTCATCATGGGCTTTTTTACGCCTGTCAGCGAATCCGTATGGGAACACATGAAGCTGCTCTTTTTTCCTATGCTGCTGTTTTCGCTTTTTATGGCCGGCAAACTCAAAAATCGGTATCCCTGCGTAATTTCTGCACTCTGTTTTGGAATTCTGGCTGGAACGGTATGTATTCCCACTCTTTTCTATGCTTATACATTTGCTGCCGAAAAAAGCATTTTTATCCTGGATCTCGCCATCTTTCTTTTCAGTACAATAACTGCGTTTTTTCTGGCGTATCAACTGACACTGTCCTGCAGGATGCAGGCATATACTGCCGTTTTATGCATTCTTGTGTGCGCCCTGTTTGCCTGCTTTATCGTATTTACTTACCATCCTCCCTCTTTTGGTATGTTTTTGTCCGGCAACATATGAAATGCAGAAGAAATCACTTGAAACCATACGACTTATCCAAAAAGACAAAAAACTGTCAGTAAATAACGGGCTGCCCACAGTATTACGCATCCTCCGGCATCCCGGTCAGCAGCGATATATTGTTTGCAGACGTCATTTTCTGACAGTTCCTTTTTGAATTTTAACTTACTTTAAGCTTTCCATAGACCGTGCAGATTGCAGTACGCATATACTGCCTCAACCTCGTCTCCGTCGCAGATGGCAAAACAAACCTCCGGCTTTTCCCCCGGACTCAGCATTTTCCGCTGATTACCCTGTCTGGTCTGCAAAGACACCCATTCGATGGAATGCTCCGGCATCATCGGATGCTCTGCAGCTCCTACGCAGACTTTTACTTTGCCTCCCTCTGTCGTGTAAACCGGAACATGCTTTTCAACCGCCGCATCTACGGTTCCCGGAATAATCTCCTTCATTTTCTGCCCGCAGCACATCACCGGGACGCCTACATCCTTTACCATTGCAACTATATTCCCGCAATGCTCGCAAATATAAAATTTCTGTTCCATTTTAATTTCCTCTCTTTCTCTCCTGAGCAGGCGCTATAACGCCTCTGTTTCCAATAACTGACACTTTCATAATATCCCAATAGATGAAAATTTTCAAGATACTTTGCCATTTCTTTCCCATTCCATCAAAAGCTCTGCTTCCCCTGTTTCCAAATCCGTCCGTTCGTCCCGGCACAAAAATCCTTCCCTCTGATAAAACAGCACCGCCCGCTCGTTTTTTCGGTAAACATGCAGTGAAAGGCTGTTCTTTTGGGATTTGGCATGACAAAGCAGCTGTTTCCCAATCCCATTTGACTGCGCCGGACCACATACAAAAATCCCGGCAATATAATTGTCTGTCAGTCCCATAAAACCCTTGATTGTTCCGCTGCTTTCCGCTTCATACACATATACCTGCGCTTCCCGAATCATTTCTTTAACAGATGCAAAATTTTTCTTCCAATACTCCTGTGGAATAAAACTGTGCGCCTTTTTATTGGTTTCCAGCCAGATCTGCATGACGAAATCCAAATCCGACGCTTCCATCCTCCGAACCATTGTCTGTTCTCCATTCTATTTCTATGTCTGTTTATTTTCCCGTATGTTTTTCTCTATTGCTCATAAGAGAACAACTGATTGCAACAAAAAAACCCATACATATCCACGGGAATGCCGCTTCTATAAAATCATATACCATATTCTCTTCACCTCCTGTTTTTGACTATATCAAACACAGCTGCAGCAACCAATGACAGTATCGCACCCCCGCGCCCAATTCAGATATCCAACTCCCAGGGCAAAAGGGAATACATACAGGAAGAAAGAACCCTGCCGTCTTTGTAAATGCTGTCTCGCATCGTCCCTTCCAGAGTAAATCCCGCTTTTTCCAGCACGCCTTTGGAAGCCGCATTGCAGTCAAACGGTTCGGCATAAATACGCCTCAAATCAAACGCTGCAAACGCTTCCCTGCAAATCATACGCACCGCCTGCGACATGATGCCTCGCCTCCAGTATTCCTCGGAAAGCCAGTATCCTAATTCAGCCGACTTTTCATACACATCTCCCTGCCGAAAAATCCCGATACTGCCTGCCGCTTTCCCATCCACCACAATCACGCGCGTCATCTGGTTTTTGCCTTCCCTGCGCAGACAGTCTTCTATAAACCATTCTGCGTCAGAAAGGCGGTAGGGATATGGAAACGAATTCCGCAGATTTTGAGCGATACGTGGATTATTGGCCGCCACCGCAATATCAGGCGCATCTTCCTTTTGCCATTTTCTTAGTATAAACTGCATACTTCCTCTCCTTTCAAAAAGCAGTGCAAGAAGCCGTATTTCCTATAAAAGCACGGTTCCCGCAAAATAACACTCCCAGATATAATCTCCTGGCTGACAAAAATCCGCACCATCCTTATTCCACAAAAGAATGGCTCATAATATAAAATTCTTCCTGGCTCGCCTGGCGCCTTCTTTCCATCGGTTCTAAAGTATCGTCATACCGCAGGGCTTCCTCCTCATCCACTGCCATCACGGGGCTGTCATAATAAACCCACCTTCTGCCGTCCAACGCTTCCGGCTGCAATTCTTTCACCAGCATCGCCGCCGGATACTTCCCGTTTTCTATACAGATGTGATGCTTTTTACAGCTCTTAAACCCACGCCCCACATAATTCACAGGACTTCCGAAAATCACAATCACATCATACCCAAGCGATACGGCCTTCTCAAAAGAGTGCTCCATCAGTTTTCTTCCATACCCCATCCTCTGATATTCCGGCAGAATACAGACCGGGCCAAACGTAAGAATCTGCTTCTCCTCCCCGTCCTGATCCAAAAGCCTGGCCCGCGTATACATAATATTCCCGATCACCTGCCCGTCAAGCTCCGCCACCAAATCCAGCTCCGGAATAAAATCCTCATGCTCACGCATCAGGCGCACCAGATAATGTTCCACGCATCCCGGCATATACAGATTGTAAAATGCTTTCCTGATAATCTCCTCTACCTTCCTGTAGTCCTGTTCTGTTTCGTTTCGTATCTTTAACATTTTAACCGCCTCCTTATGGACCCCTGCGTATTTGGCGCAGCTCTGTTAACGGAAAACCCGTCTTCTGGTGAACTGTCCATTTTTTTATAATAACACGTCTGATTAAATAGTCAATAGCAGCTCACATCCAAAAAGGCATCCTCCAACACTGGAAGATGCCTTGCTTGTCTATCCTGAAATCACTGATACAAATGCCTCTTATCAATCACACGTACCGCCTTGCCTTCGCTTCTGGTAATTGACTTCGGCTCAACTACTTTCACATCCACACGGATACCCAGCATGGATTTTAACGCCGTCACAATCTTCTTCTCCCGTTCTGCAATCGAAAGCGTCGGATGTTCCGCCATTTCCGGCGTCAGCTCTACCTGTACCTCAATCGTATCGTGATTGCCGATACGGTCTACGACAATCTGATAATTCGCCTGATAGCCCTGCTTTAAGAGCACTGCCTCTATCTGGGACGGCCATACGTTAACGCCCTTTACAACCATCATGTCGTCGCTCCTGCCCTTCGGCTTCATCATACGCACATGCGTACGCCCGCAGGAACATTTCTTGCGGCTTAAGCGGCAGAGGTCACGCGTACGGTAACGCAAAAGCGGAAACGCCTTTTTGGTAATACAGGTAAATACCAGCTCGCCAACTTCCCCTTCCGGAAGCACCTCTCCGGTCTTCGGGTTGATGATCTCGGCAATGAAATGATCCTCCTGAATATGCATCCCGGCCTGCTCCTCACATTCAAATGATACGCCCGGGCCGGAAATTTCCGTCAATCCATAAATGTCATACGCTTTAATGCCAAGCATTTCTTCAATATTTCGCCTCATCTCCTCCGTCCACGGCTCTGCGCCGAAAATGCCAGCCTTTAACTTTAACTTATCCTTTAAGCCCCGTTCCGTAACCGACTCGCCCAGGTTTGCGGCATACGACGGCGTACAGCAGATAATCGTCGATCCCAGATCCTCCATGAACTGCAACTGCCGCTCCGTATTGCCGGACGACATTGGCAGTGTCAGGCAGCCCACCTTATGCGAACCGCCGTTTAATCCCGGTCCCCCGGTAAACAGGCCATAGCCATAGCAGACATGGCAGACGTCGTCCTTCGTGCCGCCCGCCGCTACAATCGCCCTTGCGCAGCATTCATCCCATAAATCAATATCTTCCTGCGTATAAAACGCAACCACTCGCCGTCCTGTAGTTCCGCTGGTAGACTGAATCCGCACACATTCCGAAAGCGGCACCGCCAAAAGCCCGTACGGATACTGATCTCGGAGATCATCCTTGTCGATAAACGGCAGCTTATGTAAATCCTCGATCCCGGTAATATCCTCCGGCTTTACACCTGCTTCGTCCATCCTGTCATGATAAAATTTTACGTTGTCATAAACGTATTGCACCTGCTTTACCAGTCGTTCACTCTGAAGCGCCAAAAGCTGCTCCAGAGGCATGGTTTCAATTTCTGGCTGATAATAATTCTTCATGTTTCCTCTCCAATCGTTTTTTATTTCCAAACCGGCGATGCCTCTGCCGGTTCCAGATAACAGTAAATTACGTTGCTCCCTATGCCTCTCCGCGTCCAAGCATAAATGCCCTCTGGTTTAATTCGGCAAATTTTGCCGGAACACATTCGTTAATCGCCTTCTGCCATTTTGAGGCAGGAATATCAAAATATTTGGACAGACGTCCCATCAGTACGATATTAACCGCTTTGGAAGAGCCTGCTTCTTCTGCCAGAGACAGGCAGTCCATAGCGTCAACCGCAATGCCAAGCGTCTGCATTTTTCCAATCAAATCCTCCGGATAGGAAGCTGCTCCGGTAATGACCGGCATCGGATCGATTTCCTGGGTATTGGTTACAATCCTGCCGCCTTCTTTTAAATAATCCACATAACGCGCTGCTTCTAATTTTTCAAAAGATACGATAAAATCTGCTTCTCCTTTATCGATGATTGGCGAATATACTTTTTCTCCAAAACGTACATATGTCACAACGCTTCCGCCGCGCTGGCTCATACCGTGAACTTCTGATACCTTAACATCATATCCTTCCGACAGGAGCAGATGTCCTAACAGCTTACTGGCCAGCAAAGAGCCCTGCCCGCCTACACCTACAATCATAATATTCTTTGTCATTACTGCACCTCCCCTGTCTGTAACGCGTCAAATTTACAAAGCTGCTGACAAACCCCGCAGCCGACGCATAAGGTATTGTCGATAGCTGCCTTATTATTTTTCATGCTGATGGCAGGACAGCCTAACTTCATACAGGATTTGCAGCCGACGCATTTATCTTCCTTTACGGTAAGCGGCGCATTGTGCTTTACATATTTTAAAAGAGCACAGGGACGTCTGCTGATAATCACAGACGGTTCGTTTGCCGCAAGCTCTTCTTTTAATACTCTGTCGCAGGACGCAAGATCATAAGGATCTACAACAGCGACCCGTCCAAATCCCATAGAACGGCACAGACTTTCCAGATCGATTTTTCCTGCCGGATCTCCTTTGATATTGTAGCCCGTCGTCGGATTCTGCTGATGCCCTGTCATGCCCGTAATGGAATTGTCCAATATGATAACAGTGGAATTACTCTGGTTGTAAGCGATATTGGCAAGACCTGTCATACCGGAATGCATAAAGGTAGAATCGCCGATCACCGCAACGGTTTTCCCTTCGCTTTCTGCTCCAAGCGCTTTGTTAAAGCCGTGAACAGAGCTTATGGAAGCTCCCATACAAAGCGTCATTTCCATAGCGTTCAGCGGAGCAACTGCACCTAATGTATAGCATCCGATATCGCCAAGCACCGTACATTTATTTTTCGACAATATGTAAAACAGCCCTCTGTGCGGACATCCGGCACACATCACCGGAGGCCGGTTCGGCATAGTTTCTTCTAACTTCTGGAATACAGGTATTTCCCCGCCCAGTTTTTCCGCAATGAGATTCTGCGAATATTCTCCTTCTAACGGCAAAACATCCTTGCCGGTAACAGAAAGGCCAAGCTGCCTGCAATGGTTTTCTATAATCGGATCCAACTCTTCTACAATTACTAATTTATCCACCTTAGCAGCAAAATCCAGAATCAGTTTCTCAGGAAGCGGATTGACCATCCCTAACTTTAAAATGCATGCATTTTCACCAAACACTTCCTTTACATACTGATAACTGGTGGAGGAAGTAATGATTCCAAGCTTCGTATCTCCCATCTCCACGCGGTTAAATTCACAATTTTCCGCATATTGCACGAGCTTTCTCGTACGCTCCTCCACAATCGGATGACGGCGGATAGCATTGCCTGGCATCATCACGTATTTAGCGATATTCTTTTCATAGGGAATGATATCAGGCACTACTCTTGTACCCTCTTCTACGATACTCTGAGAATGTGCAACTCTTGTACACATCTTGATAATAACCGGTGTATCAAATTCTTCAGAAAGTGCAAATGCTTTTTTGGCAAACTCATATGCTTCACCGGAGTCTGACGGCTCCAGCATCGGAATCTTTGACGCTATCGCATGATGACGGGAATCCTGTTCATTCTGGGAAGAATGCATCCCTGCATCGTCTGCCACACAGATTACCATACCAGCATTCACGCCCGTATAGGAACAGGTAAACAGAGGATCCGCCGCAACATTTAATCCCACATGCTTCATACCACAGAAGCTTCTCTTACCTGCTAAAGATGCGCCAAACGCCACCTCCATAGCTACTTTTTCATTCGGTGCCCACTCACAGTAGATTTCATCATACTTTGCGGCTTCTTCTGTTACTTCCGTACTTGGCGTACCCGGATAACTTGATACCACGCCGCAGCCCGCCTCATACAATCCTCTTGCCAGTGCTTTATTGCCCAACATCAATTGTCTCATAACGACATCCTTTCTATTGTATATTTTACTTCCTCGCTTTTCTTTACGCAACTCTATCCATCATAGCATTTTTTTTTCGGTAAGTAAATACTTTCCTCTTGACATTTACTGGATTATGCATTATTGTATTAGTATGTTAGTACAATAATATATGAAAGAGAGGTGATTGAATGCCATGGAACTTAACATCTGACCGTCCGATATTTGCGCAGATTATTGAAATTATGCAGCTCAATATTGTATCCGGCAAATATACACCGGGAGATAAACTTCCTTCTGTACGGGAGCTTGCCACCGAAGCAGCTGTGAATCCCAATACGATGCAGAAGGCGCTTTCAGAATTGGAACGAAGCGGCCTGGTCTATTCCAAACGAACCAGCGGCCGTTTTATTACGGAGGATCTCAATAGGATTGAAGGAGTAAAAGCTACACTTGCCGGAGAAAAAATCAAATCTTTTTTACAAAGCATGCAAAGCCTCGGATTTGATAAGGAAGAAACCATCTCACTAATAAATCAGACACTCGAAACCATGAAAGGAGATACGCCATGAGCGCTATTTTAGAATGTAAAAACTTAAGCAAAGCCTATGGCAGCCGCACTGCTTTAAGTCAAGTCAGCCTGACGCTGGAGGGCGGACACATTATAGGGCTGCTTGGTCCAAACGGCAGCGGCAAGACTACATTTATTAAGCTAATCAACGGACTTTTAACGCCAAGTGAAGGTGAGCTTTACATTGACCAAAATCCCATTGGCCCAAAGAGCAAAAGCGTAGTTTCTTATCTGCCGGATCATACTTACCTGGATAACAATCTGCGGATTAAAGAGCTTATCAGTTATTTTGAGGATTTTTATGCGGATTTTGAAAAAGACAGAGCTTATGACATGTTAAAAAAGCTTCAGATCAATCCGGGTGACAAACTGAAAACCATGTCCAAGGGAACAAAAGAAAAGGTACAGCTCATCCTGATTATGAGCCGGCGCGCGAAGCTTTATGTTCTGGACGAACCGATCGCAGGCGTCGATCCGGCTGCCAGAGACTACATTTTAGAAACCATTTTAAACAACTATGACGAGGATGCGACCATTCTCATTTCCACTCACCTGATTTCCGATATTGAAAATATACTTGATCAGGTTATTTTCCTGAAAAACGGCCAGATTGTCTTAAATACATCCGTAGACAATATTCGGGAACAGCAGGGCAAATCGGTGGATGCATTATTCCGGGAGGTATTCAAATGTTAGGAAAATTATTGAAACATGAATTTCGGGCAACCGGGAAACTGCTCGGCCCGCTGAACCTTTTTCTGATTCTGGTCGCCATTATCGGGAATATAGTATTGCATTTCGGGTATAAAACTGCCGATCCCCAGAACGCACTGATGATCATTTCCAACACGGCTTTTTCCGGGCTATCAATATTCATTATCGCCATTTATTCACTGACGATTTTTACTCTGATTATCCTGACTGCAGTGTATCTGACCGTACGCTTTTACAAAACCATGTATGGAAACCAGGGTTATCTGACGCATACGCTTCCGGTATCCACGACAACTGTTTTGAACGTGAAGCTTCTGGCGGCTGTGTTCTGGATGCTTGTTGCCTTTGCCATTGCCATACTTTCCTTATTCATTTTAAGCTGTTCCGAAAACCCTTTTGATTCAATTACACTCAGTCGCCTGCGGGATGAAACCCTGGCCCAGACAGGTTTTCATCTGGAAGTGCTTCTGCTTATAATAGCTGTTCTGATTATCACTGTATGCGCCAGTCTGGTCCTGATGGTATGCGCCAGCCTTGCCATTGGCCAGCTATTCAATCAGTTCCGCATTTCGGCTGCCATTGGCGCATATGTTGTATTTTATATCATCCAGCAAGTGATTTCACTGTTATCGCTCGGAAGCCTCGGTATTGCGCAGATCAATGCTCTGCAGCAGGCATCTGGCCAGCTTTCTGTGATGCCGGACAGCAGCTTTTTCCACTGGCTCTTTTGTCTGATTATTATAGAAGAAATCGCCTATGCAGTGATTTATTATCTGATTTGTTACTTTATTACGAAGAAGAAGCTGAACCTGGAATAGAGATTAAAATTCCCCGCAGGAATTCACAAAGGCAAAAAAGCCCTGATTCCTGCGGGGATATTTTATGTGATGCCCAGTAAGCCTGCATTTACAGCCTCACTCAGACAGTCTGATTCTTTCCAATATAAACCGGGAAAGTATCTGTTCCCTTCATTTCCTTTCCTGCTGTTACCGTAACGCTCTTATCTGTAATCAGATATTCAATATTCGCGCCTGATTCAACTACAGTTCCCTGCATCAGAATACAATTTTTTACTTTTGCACCCTTTGCAATCGAAACTCCGCGGAAAACAACGCTATCCTCTACTTCGCCCTCAATGACGCAGCCATCGGCAACCATCACATTCTGTACCTTAGAGCCTTCAATATATCGGGTAGGCGTATCATCCCGAATCTTTGTATAAACCGGGAATGTCGAAAACAGAGCTTCCAGATTGTGATCATCCAGCAGACGCATATTTTCATCAAAGTAGCTCTTTAAACTGTGGATATAAGACACATAGCCATCATATTTATAACCCTGTACATTCAGCTTGCCCAGCTGTGGAAGGATTACGTCCCGGATTAAAAACTCCAGTCCATGAACAGACGCATCTTCTACCAGCCTGATCAAAAGCTCCCGTTCAATGATTGCAATCTGCATACAGAATTTCTGAATGCCCTTTTCCCTTGGATTGACATAAAGCTTTTTGACCCTGCCTCCATCCATTTCAAAGGTATAGAAAAATCCTTTATCATTTCCCAGATTTTCAAAAACACTTTCGGGAACTTCCTGCTCATTATAAGCCATGGTAACGTCTGCCCCGCTTTCAATATGTGCTTCTAACATCGCTTTAAAATCATAATTAACCACCATATTGGCATTTGTCAGTACCACATATTTTTCCTTCTGGCTCCGCAAAAACCCTATGATGCTTGCCAGTCCTCCTACCCAGTTGGTATATGGCCTGGAGGTCTTTTCAGCAAAAGGAGGAAAAATATGCAGTCCGCCGTTTTTCCTCACCAGATCCCATGCACGCCCGGACTCTAAATGATCCATCAGGGAATGGTAATTGTTGTTTGCCAGAACAGAAACATTGTCAATACCGCAGTTCGTCATACTGGACAACAGAAAATCAATCAGGCGGTAACGGCTGGCAAAGGGAATCGAAGCCATCATACGCACATTGACAAGCTCGGAAACCAGTGAGTCATAGGAATTTGGAAAAATGATGCCGAGCATTTTTTTATTGGAATTTAACATATCTCTTCACCGCCTTCTACATTTTTATCCACCATTGCATCCGGACCAATTTTTGCACTGTCTCCTACCACAACGCCTGCAGCTATTGTCGCAACTTTGTTCTCGTCTCCGGACGGCATTGCGCCTACTACGGCATTTTCTCCAATCGTAACATTCTCAGCTATAATACAATGCCTCACAACTGCTCCTGCCTTAATTACAGTACCGCCCATGATAACAGCATCTTCTACAACAGCTCCCTTTTCTACTTTAACACCGGCAAAAAGAACAGAATGTTTTACCTCGCCTTTAATCCTGCAGCCGTCTGTAATCATGGAATTTTCCACAACAGCCCCCGCGCTGATCTTATGCGCCGTCATACCGCTGTTGCGGCTGTAAATCTTCCATCCGCTGTCAAAAAGATTGATACCGCTGTGTTCCGGATCTAAAACCTCCATATTGGCCTCCCAGAGAGAGGAAATGGTTCCTACATCCTTCCAGTATCCGCTGAAATGGTATGCATACATATTACGCTCATCCCTTAAAAGGTTCGGAATAATGTTATTGCCAAAGTCATTCTCGGAATCAGGGTCTTTTTCGTCCTCCTCCAGATATTTCTTTAGAATATCCCAGTTAAAAATATAGATACCCATAGAAGCCAGATTAGATTTCGGATTCTCCGGTTTTTCCTGGAACTCCGTTATCTTATCGTTTTCATCTGTTACCATCAGTCCAAAACGGGAAGCCTCGTCCCATGGTACTTCCATAACCGCAACACTGAATTCTGCGTTCTTTTCTTTGTGGAATTTCAAAAAGTCACTGTAATCCTGCTTACAGATCTGATCGCCTGAAAGTATAATTACATATTTCGGATCGTAGCGATCAATGAAAGAGATATTCTGATAAATCGCATTGGCTGTTCCTTTATACCAGTCAGAACCGCTGGCTTTCTGATAAGGTGGAAGTACATGTACGCCGCCATACAAACGGTCTAAATCCCAGGGCTGTCCATTGCCAATATACTCATTGAGCACCAGCGGCTGATATTGAGTCAGAATCCCCACTGTATCAATCCCTGAATTTACGCAGTTCGAAAGCGGAAAATCAATTATCCTGTATTTGCCGCCAAAAGGAACTGCAGGTTTTGCAAGCTTCTGCGTGAGTGCATACAGGCGGGAGCCCTGTCCGCCGGCAAGAAGCATTGCAATCATTTCTTTCGCCATAAAATCTTTCCTCCTAACTATTTTGTTTTCAGGATTTCATGTCCGTCAACCGGACACCTCCATATCAATGTCGTAAACTCACCTTTCATCCCCATTAAGAGACAGAAGTTTTTAACATGTTTAAATTATACAATAAAACAGCAGAATATGCCACGTTTTTTATTTAAAAAATCATAAAAATGATCATAATTATATTATTTTATATCAGTTTTTCATAATTATTTTATAACATCTGATCTAAAATACAGCCAATCATCCCATCTAATCCTAAAATCCAAAAAAAGACTGGCCGTTTGCCGCCAGTCTTTTCGCATAACTTCCTTTTTATTTATTTGACAAATATTCATGAATACCCGCTGCCGCCGCCTTTCCTGCGCCCATGGCCAGGATTACCGTTGCCGCTCCGGTTACGGCGTCGCCGCCTGCGAATACGCCGGGCTTTGAAGTTGCGCCGTTTTCCTCTTCCGCTACGATACATTTTCTGCGGTTAATCTCAAGCCCTTCCGTTGTGGAAGAAATTAACGGATTCGGAGAGGTGCCAAGCGACATGATCACGGTATCCAGCTCTATGTCAAACTCCGATCCCGTAACCTCTACCGGAGATCTCCGTCCGGATTCGTCCGGCTCGCCAAGCTCCATTTTAATGCAGGTCATACCCTTCACCCAGCCATTTTCATCTACCAGAATTTCAACCGGATTTGTCAGGAGGTTAAAAATAATGCCCTCTTCCCTGGCATGATGTACTTCCTCCACACGTGCCGGCAGCTCTGCTTCGCTTCTGCGGTATACGATATGTACCTCGGCACCCAAACGCAGCGCCGTCCTTGCAGCGTCCATAGCTACATTGCCGCCGCCGACTACAGCGACCTTTTTCCCCTTCATAATCGGAGTATCAAAATCTTCACGGAATGCCTTCATCAGGTTATTTCTGGTCAGGAACTCGTTGGCGGAGAATACGCCGTTCGCCTGCTCTCCGGGAATCCCCATAAATCTGGGAAGACCTGCCCCTGATCCGATAAATACCGCCTCAAAGCCCTCTTCCTCCATCAATTCGTCAATGGTCGTGGATTTGCCGATTACGACGTTCGTCTCAATTTTAACCCCCAGAGCCTTTACGTTTGCCACTTCCTTTGCCACAACCTCTTCCTTTGGAAGACGGAATTCCGGAATACCGTAAATCAGTACGCCGCCCGGCTCGTGCAGCGCCTCAAATATCGTCACATCATAGCCCATTCTGGCAAGATCCCCTGCGCAGGTCAGTCCTGCAGGTCCGGAACCGATCACGGCTACCCTGCGGCTGTTTCCATTCTCCGGACTCTTCGGTACAACGCCGTGCTTCCTTGCCCAATCTGCCGTAAAACGCTCCAGCTTTCCGATGGAAACCGGATCTCCCTTAAAGCCGCGGATACATTTGCCCTCGCACTGACTTTCCTGAGGACAGACACGTCCGCACACGGCTGGAAGCGCGGAAGATTCACTGAGCACCTCATATGCCTTTTCAAACTCTTTGTCCTTAATCCGGGAAATAAATCCGGGAATATCAATCGCTACCGGGCAACCCTTAATGCACTGGGCGTTTTTACAGTTCAAACAGCGTTCTGCTTCTTTTACCG
Source organism: Eubacterium sp. (assembly GCA_022794015.1). Classification (GTDB taxonomy): domain Bacteria; phylum Bacillota; class Clostridia; order Lachnospirales; family Lachnospiraceae; genus Roseburia_B. The sequence goes on from JAAWDZ010000023.1 coordinate 29,530, forward strand.
CTTCCTCTTCGTTATATCCCAGACATACCTCGTCAAAATTTTTTGCACGAACCTGCGGTTCCTGCTCCCTTACCGGTACTTTCTTTAATACATCCATTATTCGTCACCTCCGCAATGTCCGCAGCCGCCATGGTGGGTATCGCCCTCCTGCAGCTTCAATATGGCTCTTCCTTCGTCTGTTTTGTAAAGCTGCTGACGATTCATCGCCTGATCAAAATCCACCAGGTGACCGTCAAATTCCGGTCCGTCCACACAGGCAAATTTTACTTCTTCTCCTACTGTCAGACGGCAGGCGCCGCACATTCCCGTGCCGTCTACCATAATCGGATTCATAGAAACAATTGTCGGAATATGTAATTTCTTCGTCAGAAGACAAACGAATTTCATCATAATCATCGGCCCGATGGCTACGCAGTGATCATAAACCTTACCTTCATCTACAAGCGCCTGGAGCTGGTTTGTGCCCATACCATGAAAGCCGTAGCTGCCGTCGTCTGTCGTAACATAGAGGTTTTTGGCAACCTTTTCCATCTCATCCACAAGAATCAGAAGATCCTTTGTCTTCGACCCCATAATGACATCGCAGTCCACGCCGTGCTCATGCAGCCATTTCACCTGCGGATACACCGGCGCTGTCCCTACGCCGCCCGCAATAAATACGATTTTCTTTTTCTTAAGTTTTTCTATGTCCATATCAATTAACTCAGAAGCACAGCCTAACGGTCCTGCAAAATCCTGAAACGCATCCCCCTCCTGCAGCTCTTCCATGCGCATGGTAGAAGCTCCTACCGTCTGAAATACAATGGTAATCGTGCCCGCTTCCCTGTCATAGTCGCAGATGGTAAGCGGAATACGCTCTCCCTCATCATCGATTTTTACTATTACGAACTGCCCTGGCTCACAGGTCTTTGCCACTCTGGGGGCTTTGACATCCATAAGAAAAATCTTGTCTGCCAATTTTTTTCTTTTTACAATTGGATACATTTTTGTCCTCCTCAACATTTTCCAAAAAAGTTTAAAGGCGGTGAAATGCCGCCTTTTTTATCATACTCGATCCCTGTTTAAAATTCAATGAAAAAATTGTAGATTTTTGAGTGTAACAGTTTGGCCCAGGACTTTGCACCTGCTGCAAAGTCCGTGAAAATGCGTAAAGGCTGGAGTAGAATCCGCCCCTTTGCCATATGGCAAACTTTAAATGGGCGGATTCCGTAACAGTGAAGCCGGAAGGCTGAACTGTTACTTTTGTGTGAAATAACCATGCGGGGCGGCATTGCAAACGGTTACGGCGTCTGCTGCACTACTTCCGAATAATCCGCAAATTCATACCCGGCCTCCCGCGCCTTATCAATAAACGTTCCCAATACATGCGTATTCGTCCAGGACTCCGCATGCAGCAGATAAATCGCTCCCGGATGCAGTCTGTCTAACATCTTCTGCAAAGACTCCGCTTCATCCGGCTGATTCTCTACGTCATAATCCAGATACGCAAAGCTCCAGAATACACCCCGGTAACCGCAGTTATTTAAAACCGCAAGCGACTGTTCGCTGAATTTGCCTGCCGGAAACCGAAACAGATACATATCATAATTATAATTCTCTTTTATAAAATTATGAACATCCATAACCTCTTTTTCCTGCTCCTCCAGAGACTGGCTTGGAAGACCCGCAGCCGGATGCGTCAGAGAATGATTCCCCAGAATATGCCCGTCGTCAATCATCTGCTTTACCAGCTCCGGAGATGAATTGATGTATGGCTGTGTCACAAAAAACACGGCTTTTACCCCTTTTTCCTTCAAGGTACTCAAAATATCCGGTGTACATCCGTATTCATAGCCTTCATCTAAAGTCAGGTAAATTTTCTTCTCGTTGGTCGGAATGATAAAATCCGCCGTATAATCTTTAAACTTTTCCTGATAGCTTAAAGAACCTGTCGGACGGTTCTGCTCATCAACATTAGTACCCTGTCCCCAGTCAAGCGTATCGCCGCTCAACGCACTTACATTGTCAATAGCCGGATAGGAAAGCCGGATACCATTCTTGCCCGCATCTTCCGCAGAAACGTCCTTTTTGTCCAGTTCATCTGTCGGAAGCGACTTCGTTTCTCCGAATTGCGCATAAGTATCCTGTACTGCCTTGGTAATGGCTTTGGCATAGGCTGACAGTTTTTCATCAAATAAACGGTTGTCTTCTTCGCTGTTGATGAATCCAAATTCAATCAGGCACGCAGGCATTTTAGTATTGCCAATGACATAGTAATCCGAGCCTTCGCCTGTTTCCGTACCGGTCTTAACTCCGCGATCTCTTTGAACCCCTGCCGCTACAATTCCATTGTGTATATTTTCTGTCAGTGTATCTGTCGCTTCTCCGGCGCTTCCTGTCTTCCAGGTTTCGACGCCATACCCGTCGCCTTTGTTGCGGTGCAGGGAAATAAAATAATCCGCATCGGATGCATTTGCAATTTCAACCCTGTCCTTTAAAAATACCTTTGTATTATTGTCTTCTCTGGTCATGACAACTTTAATTCCGACTTCTTCCATTTCCTTCTTCACTTCCAGCGCCAGCTTCCAGTTATCTTCCGACTCTACCCTTCCATTATGATCGCAGCCAGGATCCATTCCGCCATGACCGGGATCTATGCAGACGGAAAGTCCTGCCTTCTCTTCTGTTTCGGCCTGCGTATCAGCCTCTGTCGGCTCTGAACTCTCCGTATCCAATGATACAGGTTTTTCATTTTCTGACTTCGTAAGCTTTTCCATTAATTTTCCGTCGTTTAGCTTCTTATCCAAAAAACCGCACACCAACAGTGTCAATAACAATACGCCAATACAAAATGACCATTTCACCACTGCCTGTATCACATAAGCACGGCTGTGCCTTCTCTTTTCAACAATTTCGCTTCTGCCATTATTCTCTCTGATATATTTCATTTTTTATCCTCATCTGTCTTATTTTTATTTCCCAAAAGCTGCCTATATAGTATAACATAACCCTGTTCGAAAAATATACCCGGAATTTGGAAATAATTCTTAAGAAAAACGAAAGGTCAAATTTTCCTGCATCATGAAAAATATACCAGCTCGTCCTCCGGTTTTTCCGCCGGCTCTATGCTGATTGCATATAACACCGGGCCTTTGCCCTTATATTCCACGGCAAACTCCACACGGATTTCTGCAATGATATGAATCCACGATCTGTGCGGAATACTTTTAGAATCCGGATATTTACATTTAAACCCCAGAAACGTAACATCTTCAATGCAACAGGTCATGGCAAATCTTCCCGGCACCATAACGCCTTTTTTCATCTTATCCGGATTGTAGACAAGTCCTGTAAATTCAATTTTTTTACCGTCATATTTTTTGTAATTCTCCTGCGCATCCATATACCAGATTGCATAATCGGCATCTGTAATCTCAATAATATCCTGATTGATATCAAACGGAAGCTCTTCCTCACTTTCGTCAATCATGCCGTCCTCGCGCTCATACACAATCTGCGCCGGACGGTTTACCGCTTTGATCGCACGGCGGAATTTTCCTTTCGGCGTATTGAGTGTGCAGCGGTTTATGATGACAACATCTGCTTTAAAAAGCTGCTCCATAATCATCGCCCGCATATTATTCAAATACAGATCAAAAGTTGTGGCATCTACTGTCGCTAAGGACTGTACAATAACCCAGCCCTCAGGCAAGGCAGTTTCCAGAATCGTATCCAGTCCCCATGTGCCATTATATTCAATAAAGACCTGATCCGGCAGATACTGCAGGTTGATGTTGTTCAAAAGTGTTTCCGTAAAATCTTCTTCGTTTTCTACCATAAGAAGTCTGGTATTGGCTCTTTTCATCTCTGCTTCACCATATTCCTCATCACCGTCTTCACAGGCAATTAAAAGCGTCTTCGCGCCCTCGCCAAAATTATCTTCCAAAAGCGTCTGACGGATCAGGCTGGTCTTGCCACTGTCCATAAAACCGGTAAACAAATATACAGGTATCTCTTCCATGATTGCATTTCCTTTCCAATTTTTAGCTGTACTTAAGAAATTCCAAACAGTTCCTCTAATTTACGCTCGTCAATATCTGTTCCAATAACACAGAAGCGTCCGGTATAATCCGGTTCTCCCTCCCGAATCTCATACTCACCCGGTACCATATCAAAATATATCCAACCGCCTTCCGTATTCTCTACCATGCCCTTGGCCCTTAATATTTCGCCGTATGAATCACTTTCCAACAACGCCTTTAACGCCTGCTCAATGCTGTCTTTTGTAAATTTATGAGGAGTTTCTTTCCCCCAGCTTGTAAAAATATCATCCGCGTGATGATGATGGTGGGCATGTTCGTGCTCATGTTCACGGTGATGTCCGTGTTCGTGTTCTTCATGCTTATGTTCATGATGATGTTCGTGTTCTTCATGCTCATGTTCATGGTGATGTTCGTGTTCTTCATGTCCATGCTCATGATGATGTTCGTGTTCTTCATGCTCATGTTCATGATGATGATGTTCATGTTCTTTATGCCCATGCTCATGATGATGTTCATGTTCATGATGGTGCTCTTCCCTGCGGTGTGCTTCTTCTGCGAGTACCTTCATTTCCAGAGAATCCTGTCCTTCCATTACTCTTAAAATCTGTTCTCCTGATATAGCATCCCAGGGCGTCGTAATAACAGCTGCTTTCTGATTGAGTTCCTGCATCTGCTTTACACAAAGCTCTAACTGTTCTGTCGTCGTACTCTGTGTACGGCTCAGTACAATTGTAGTAGCAAACGCAATCTGATTATTGAAAAACTCTCCAAATGCCTTCATCTGCTTCAATGCCTTTTTTGCATTTACAACTGTGACCAATGCATTGAGTTTTACATCCTGCTCTTTCTCAATATCAATGACAGATTTCATAACATCCGACAGCTTACCAACGCCGGAAGGTTCTATTATAATGCGGTCCGGATGATATGTCTGAATTACTTCGTTTAAGTTCTTTCCAAAATCCCCAACCAGAGAACAACAGATGCAGCCGGAATTCATCTCCGTAATATTGATTCCTGCATCCTTTAAAAATCCTCCGTCAATACCAACCTCACCGAACTCATTTTCAATCAGTGCTATTTTCTCGTCTGTATATACTTCATCAATCATTTTTTTAATAAAAGTCGTTTTTCCCGCTCCTAAAAAACCGGAAATAATATCAATTTTGATCATGCATGTATCCTTCTTTCTTCCTTATTCTGTTATACAGATTTTACCTGCAAAAAAATGATAGTCTTCTCACAAAAATTTGTCAAGCACTGCCTTCAATATAATATCTGAAATTTTTGGCTTTTTTGTTCCAGCGGAATTTCTTCTGATTCAGCGTGATCAATCCGTATATAACTCTGCCTGTGCAGAAAATCCAGCAGCGCGCCGATATTCCTTTCATCCCCCTGCGCTTCCATCTCAACTGTCCCGTCATAACGGTTTCTCACCCAGCCGTCTAGCCCGTACTCCCTTGCCGCATAACAGGCCCGGTAACGAAACCCGACTCCCTGTACTCTTCCATAAAAAATAATGCGCCTGCGCACCTGATTTTTATTTGCATTTCCCATGCTTTCTCCCTTCTGTTATTGCTTAACAAAAAAGTTTGATACAAATAGTAATTGTACCATATTCTTTTAAATTAAAAACCGTTAAAATATATTTTATTTCAATTTTCAAAGTGATGAGCGTGACAGTATGGCAGATGTCTGATACCATAGCCAGGGAGGGGATTTGGCATAGAAAACTGCCGATTGTAATATCCATTCAAACGCACTATAATATCCATTAAAAGGGAGCAGTTCCAAAAACGACTAAAAAGGAGATATCTATGCCTAAAAAACATTTATCCATTGTAACAATAACCAAAAACATACTATACGGACTTCTGGCGCTCTGGCTGGTGATGGCTGCGCCCACCAGCTGGTTATATGATCTGTGGAGCGGTACCGGAAACGAACAGGGCCAAAAGCCAGACGGCAGCGTCCAGAAGCTTCAAAATACAGAAGATATAGAAGCCTTCTTTTCTGCAAAGACACCTGCCACAGTAACCGGCACAAATCTAATTCCCTGTCCTCTGGCACGACTGCGTGATATCAGCGTAAGCGGTACGCATTATTACCGGAAACGCGGCGTCAGAAGAAAAGTTTCCGTTTCTGAATACGTTGCCTGGAGTTATCCCGTCCCGTTCTGGCAGAACATGTGCCAGATGATGATCGGCGGCCATTATAACCGCTATCACCTGCTGCAGCTGGAGGACGGCTCGTACCTCTGCGTATACTTTGACGACTATCTGGCGCTTACGGGCTCCAGCCGTTACCCGGCCGGCTATGTCCGCGCTGCTACCTGGGAAGAGCAGAACATGTTAAACCAGATGGCCGGGGATTATGATGTGACCCCTTACTATGTACTGGATATGTACCGCTATGAAAAAGTAAACTGGATGATTGATCTTTCCCTGCGGATTGTGATGCTTTTTGTAGTTACACTGCTTCTTTTATATGTTATGGACTGGCTGAAAAAGCTGCGTAAAAGCAGCTCTTTAGAGCATAAGGATTAACCGCAAAATATATCACCTTACCTGACCCGCTCCACCCAAAAATGAAGCAAATGCATAAGCAAATACACGTTGCATCTGTACATAGTATTCACAACCACCAAAAACAGACTTGGAAAACGCAAAATACGATTGCATTTTCCTTCCAAACGTAGTATCCTATATAAAAGCAAAAACACACGATCAATCATGTAAGGAAAGGATATTTCATATGACCGAGCAATTTCATATTATCAGTGACGGCTCCTGTGATCTGCCGAATGACATTGTACAGGAGAAAAGCCTCACTGTCGTACCGTTTTATGTCTCATTTGATGACGAGCTTTATCAAAAGGAAAATATAGAAATCGGAATCCGGGATTTTTATCAGCAGATGGTAGACCAAAAAGGCGTATACCCCAAATCTTCCATGCCTTCCATCCGCGATTACGAGGAAGCTTTCCTGCCCTTTGCCAAAGAAGGCATACCCGTTATCTGTATTTGCATTACCACCAAATTCAGCGGCTCCATGCAGTCAGCCTTAAATGCCAAAGAACTGATACTGGAGACATATCCAAACGCCCATATCACTGTAATAGATGCAACCTTCAACACTGTTTTGCAGGGACAGTATGTATTAGAAGCCGTTACGCTCAGGGATAGCGGCGTCAGCTATGAAGACACCATTGCGCGCCTGGAAGAGATTAAAGATACTGGACGCATTTTCTTTACCGTGGGAAATATGGAATATTTAAAGCACGGCGGAAGGATTGGCAAGGTAGCCGCTGTGGCAGGCAGCGTCTTAAACATCCGCCCGGTCATTACTTTAAAACAGGGAGAAATCTTCCCCTCCGGAGTTGACCGCGGAAGGAAGCGCACAACGGAAAAAGCCCTTTCTCTTTTGTTGGATTATCTGCAGGAAAGCTCCCTTGGCATCGAATGCTACAGTATCGCCGTCGGATACGGCTACGACTATGCGGAAGGCGAAGCCTTCCGGGATCATGCGCTGGCTGTACTGCAGGAAAAAGGATATGATATCAGAGAAATTCCGCTTTATCAAATCGGCGCTACCATAGGCGTACACACAGGGCCTTATCCGCTCGGATTTGGGATTATCGAAAAAGCGATCCATGCATGAAATAAACTTTTCTGTAATATAAAAACTGGTGGGGAAAGTCACCCCACCAATTTTTTATGCACCGCCTGATATTTTCCTTTCTTCATTTCCTTTACAAGCTTTTTATAATCTGCCGTAAACCGTCCGATTCCCATAATGCTTCTGCCTATTCTAAGCTCAATCCCTGCATCCGTTACCGTCATCTGGTATCCTTTATTCAAAAAAATCCCCTTAAGCTTTTTCAAATCTTTTTCATACTTCTCATTCAGCCTGGCATAGCTCTTTTCTATTGTCCGGTATACCCTGCAAAACGGCTTATTCTTTACAATACCCTGATATACCTTTGGATAGTGGTTTTTTGCATAATACAGATAGTGCAGGATATAATATTTAAATTCTGCATAGGCCAGCCTGCCGTTTTCACAGAGATTGATGTAAACCTTCCACTGATCCCAGTCCGCATCCTTGTCCACATAATATGGATACAGACAAACCGTATTATTCATGCTCATCCGATATGCCATAAATTCATTCATCAGCCCATATGCCCCCTGAATATTGGAGGCCATGTTTGCAATGGGCTTTGACACATAGGTAGGATACCGGAAAGTCCTCAAACGCTTCGGTATGGATTTGGCCATCTTTCTGGTCTGATATATTGCCGTATGACGAACCGGGATTGTCGTTTTGTTTCCGACAAAATAATTCGTTTCATCCAGCCTGCGAATACTGTATGCATGCGTTTCCTCATGAACGGCAATCGAAATGCCGTCTATCATCCGCCCGGTTGTAAACCATTCCAGAATATCATCTCCTGCCGCCATCTGTTTTTTTACAATATACGCACCGTCCTTATCATAACGGTTTAATATTTTCAGAACGTTCTGTTCTGTCACCTTCGCGCCAAAGCCCGGTATTTTTGCTGCAGATATGTCCTGTGCTGCCGCGGGCGCCAAAAGCATCAGTGTGAAAATCAGCCATCCCGCCAGAATTCGTCTGATTCGTTCCATTTCATCCGCCTCCTTTTTTTATGCTTATCTTACAATACAATGATCCGATCCAGATAAAAGGAATACAGAACCTTCTCTTTCACACGCTTTCCCATATTTGCTTCCAAAGCCTTTGCATACCAGTCAAGCTGACTTTGGTATCTTCTGACAAGCTCCTCTCCATTTTTCACTGCATCCGTTTTATAATCCACCAGTACAAGCTCCCCGTCTTCTATAAAAAAAGCATCTATAATTCCCTGAATTAAAACCATTGTAGCGCTGCCGTCCCCTTCTGTTTCATCTGCCGAACACCCCATCACAAAAGGCTGTTCCGCATAGAATTCATGCCGCACGGCTGCTTTTTTCATCCGCAGCGCAAGTTTCGATTGGTAAAATGACAACAGCTTTTTTATGTTCAGAAGCGTGCGCATTTCTTCAGACAGACGCCCATCCGAGGTAATCTTATCAATTTGTGCCAAAAGCTCATCTGACGAAAGTTCTTCCCCTGCCAAAAGCCCGATTGGCAGACAGGCTGCAGCCCGGTGCATAGCGCTTCCACGCAGCACTCCCTGATTAATTTCATTTTCCCCGCCGGCAAACCGCGGCACGTACGCAGTATATTCTTCTTCAGCTTCGTCTATATATTCTGTTTCTTCAAACAATGCTTCTCTCGTTCTGGATTTCAGCTCCGATACCGCGTATTTCGTCTTGCGGTTTGTTTCTGCCAAATCCGGATAACAATAAGACAACTGCCTGTGGACATAATCATCCGCCTGTTCATCCGGGCAGGAAGCCTGGTACATAAGCTCCCCAAATCCTTCTGCCTGCGTCATCTGGCTTTCGGCTTCTTCTTCCACCAGATCCTTTGCGTCCCAGACCTTTATGAGATGAAAATCCCCGGACGCAAGCAGCGCCGGGACAATCCAGTCCAGAAATGCATTGGCCGACGCCCTCATCAGAAAAGATACGTCTGGTTTTTGCTGTAATCGTTTCTCAATTCCTTTTTCCACGCCTGTTATAATCAGCTTTTCTTTGGCGCGGGTAAGGGCAACATAGAGCACCCGAAGCTCCTCACCCTGGTTTTCCAGCTCAATCTGCTTTGCCACGGCTTTTTTGCAGAGCGTTGTCCCGCGTACCCGAAGCGCAGGATCTATATAGTCCATGCCAATTCCCAGATCCGGATGGATAACCATTCGGCTTCTGACATCCATCCGGTTAAATTTTTTGGCTGTCCCGCACACAAATACAATCGGAAATTCCAGTCCCTTGCTTTTGTGGATCGTCATAATCCGCACCGCATCGGCATTTTCACCCACAATTTCCGCCTCTCCATAATCCACTTCATATTTCTGCAGCTTATCCATATAACGGATAAAATGAAACAGTCCCCGATAGCTGCTCTTTTCATAGGCAGCCGCCTTTTCCAAAAGCATCTCCAGATTCGCCCTTCTTCTGTTCCCGCCCGGCATTGCCGCAGCATAGCCCATATACCCGGTATCCTGTAAAATCCGGTACAAAAGCTCATAAACGGAAAGCTCCGCCGCAAGATTACGCCAATCGCAGAGCTCCTGTAAAAACGCCGAAAGCTTTTCGTAAAGCCCTCCTGGCAGCGTCTCCTCCTCTGCTTCCAGCACACAGCCATAAAACGGTTTCCCCGTTTTTGCCGCCCTTAATACAGCCAGTTCTTCATCCGAAAATCCGCCTATTGGAGAACGCAGTACTGCGGCTAACGGAATATCCTGCCTCGGATTGTCCAGAATACGAAGCACAGAAAGCACACAAGCTACCTCCTGCGCCCGAAAATAACCCGTTTTAGAAGCCGCATACGCCGGAATTCCTTTTTGCTCCAATACCTCCAGAAACGTATCGGCGTAGCCGGTAAAGCTGCGCAGTAAAATTACAATATCTGAATAACGCGCCGGGCGCAGACTGCCTTTATCTGTCACCTTCTGTGCCCGGATCATCTGACGGATCCGAGCGGCCACAAGCTCTGCTTCCAGCCGGATCGGATCGCTTAATCCGGCGTCCGTTAAAATTTCATCCGTACAATCTGCCAGAATCACTTCTGCCTGCATATCGCTGCTTTCCTGATATACCGCTCCCGGATAAAGCGCCGCCGCGTCATCATACGCTACATTCCCCAGATCCTTTTTCATAATCTGAAAAAAAATATGGTTTGTCACATCCAGCACTTCTCTGCGGCTTCTGAAATTTTTATGTAACTCAATCTTCCTGCATTCCGCGCCGTCTGCCGTATAAGTATCGTATTTTTCCATAAAAAGCTCCGGCCGCGCCAGACGGAAACGGTAGATGCTCTGCTTGACATCTCCTACCATAAAACGGTTGAATTTGCCGCTCTCTTCCCCGGAAACTGCATACAGCAGACTTTCCTGTACCAGGTTGCTGTCCTGGTACTCATCCACCATCACCTCCTCAAACAGCTTCCGGCACTGTATGGCAACCTCTGTCGGCCGCTTCGTTTCTTCATCTAACAGTATCTTCAGCGCAAAATGCTCCAAATCATCAAAATCCAGTATATTTTCCTTCCTTTTTTTCGCATCATACGCATCTATGAATTCTTCCGCCAGCCGCACCAGTTCACCTGCCGCCACAGACATTGCGGACATCCGTTTCAGAATCTCCTCTTCCCCGGCAAACGCATAATCTGCCCCAAGCTTCTTTACGGCAGACTTTAATTTCTCCCGGTTGGCCTTAAACAGCTCACGCTTCTCTTCGCTTCCCTCATATTTGCGGTTTACCGGCAGGCGATCAAACGAAAACGCTGTAAGCTGTGAAGCAAACGTCCTGTAATCCTCCGCCTCTGCCAGGTGCGAAAGCCGCAGCAAATCCCGGCCTGCCACATCATTCAGATATACGGGGCCGTCTGCGTCCAAAGTCAACGCTTCATTCTCTTTTGCAGTCTGCACCAGGCTTTTGCAGACGCGCCGTAAATACAACAGCAGCGATTTCATCCAGGGCATTTGTTCTATCTGCCAAAAGGACTCAAACCGGTAATTACCGGCAGCCTCCGCAAGCCATTCCTTCGGCCATGGAAAGCTTGTGGCAAACCGATACATTTGAAATACCAGATCCTTTAACCCGTCGTCTTTTTTCCCGGATGCAAAACACTCTGCAAAATGCAGAAATTCCTCACTGGCAAGCTCATAATTGCGGTTTAATACCTCATCTATCACATCCTCACGAAGCAGATTTAACTCCCCCTCTTCAGCAATCCGAAAATTGGGTTCCAAATCTACCCGGTGAAAATAATTGCGGATCAGGTACAGGCAAAAGCTGTGGATTGTCGTAATCTGCGCATGGTGCACCAAAGAAGCCTGCTTCATCAAATGTGCGTTTGCAGGATCTTTTTCCAGGGCTGCTTCAATGGCATTTCCTATCCTCTCGCGCATTTCTGCCGCAGCAGCCGAGGTAAAGGTTACAATCAGCATACGGTCAATATCCACCGGGTGCGCTCCGTCTAAAATCCTGCCAATGATACGTTCCACCAAAACGGCGGTCTTTCCCGAACCTGCCGCAGCGGAAACCAGCAAATTTTTTCCGCGCAGAGTAATGACCTGCTGCTGTTCTGTCGTCCATTCCATGCTCACTGTGTTTCCTCCCCTCTCATTTTGGCTAAAAGCTCCTCCTTAGAGAGTTCTGTAAGCCTGCGGTACGAAAACCCCGGTATTTTTGCGTCAAACCGACATACTGCCCGATACTCGCAGTAATCGCAGGAGCTTTTTCCCTCCAGTACATAGGGCGCTACGCCGATATCCCCCTGCATCATCCGTTGCCCTAATTGCAGAATCGTTTCGTTGACATAAGAAGAAAGCGCTGCAAAATCCTGTATCTTTAACGTTTTAGAAGCTTTTTTTAAACTGCCGTCTTTATTCAATCCAACCGGAATGACATTCGAATTGATACCAACGCCATGCTCCAGCGCTACATCCAGATTTTCTAACACCGTACGATCCTCATTTACAATACCGTTTAATTTCAGCTCTCCAAAAATCTTTTCCCGCAGCTTTTCTTCTTCGATATCCTCATCCGCCTCTACCATCGGATCGTCGACACGGTAATAAAAAATTCCCGCCGGGATGGGCTTTTTCTGAGGATAACGCTTCCCTGCCAGTTCCAGCGCCACATTCATATAAACGACTAACTGCAGCTGCAGGCCATAATAAACATTCAGAAACTGAAAACTTGTATTGCCCGATTTATAATCAATTACCTTCACATACAGCTTATCCCCATCCTCACAGAGATCCATCCGGTCAATCCGCCCCCGCAGATGCATTTTTTCCTCTTCACTGAGTTTAAAATTCACCGCGTCCAAATGATCCGCATAAGAAAATGACACTTCAAACCCTTCCGGCGTAAAATGCCCCTGTCTGACCTGATACAAAAGCGCAGCCACAGTACGTTTTAAAATCCGGTACATCCGCTCCTTTGCATAACTGCTGCGGGCATTGGCATAAAGAGCCATATTGTGATTCTTAAGGAGCGCCTGCTCCAGCGCCTCTGAGAGCAACGCTTCACTTTCTGTTTCCGTCACCGTAAACCAACTGTAGTGATTCTTTTTGATGCCTTCGGCAAAATACTCCAAAACCTCATGAAAAATCGTTCCGATATCAATCACAGAAAAACCGCTTTCCTGACGCTCCTGTAATCCCAGGCCATAAGTAAGAAAATGTGAAAATGCGCAGGCAGCAAATTTTTCAAGCCTTGTTACGCTGTTTTCCAACACCGTGCCGTAAAGCGCTTTTGTTACGGCGGCAGAAATCGGCGTTTTCTGATAGGACAGCCTTGCCGCCGCAAACAGGCCTTCTGTTTCCTTTTTCCACTCTTCTTTTTCTTTGTACCAGCGGCAGAGCGCCGCCCAGTATTTCAAATCTTCTTCCTTTTGCTTCTGTTTCCATTCTGCCGCATTTAAAAGCCCCTCAATTAAAACTTCTCTGGCATTTTTAGCCGTAACAATGCGTTCTCTACAGGTTTCCTCTTCCATTTCCCGCACAGCAAGATTGTCATACAGCCTTAAAACCGCACGTATCAGATAGGAGGGACGCAGCGCCTTACCTTCCCCGTCCACGCGCGCATAGGACAAATAGAGCTTCTGCGCAGGCTTCGTCAAGTTCAGGTAAAGATAAAACCGTTGGATAAAGGTCTTTTCCCGCACCGTCGGCGCAAGCTCCAAATTCATCTCTTCCAAAAGACTGCGCTCCGCTTCGGAAAGAATACCGTCCGCCTGGCCCGTTCCCGGAATCACACCGTCATTGACTCCTACGACAAACAGCGCCCGAATCCGGTCTAAACGGGTACGCTCCATATCTCCAAATACAATCCTGTCATAGCCAGGCGGCAAAATCCCAATTTTCGCTTCCTCATAACCCGCATCCAGAATACGCCTGTATTCCTCCAGGCTTATCACCTCATCGCCCAAAAGCTCCACCAGCTTATCCAGTAAATCCATGACAATCCGGTAAATCTGCGCGTATTCCTTCGCACTTTTTAAATCCTTTTTTGCCTCGTATTCTTTTTCTCTCTGCTTTAACTTACGCTCAATATCCAAACTGCAGATAAACCGGTAAAACGCTCTTGTCTGCTGTTCTACTGTAACATTCTTTTGCTTTAACGTATCCCGCAAATCCGTAAATTGTAAAACCACCCGGTTTCGGATTTCATTGATCTCCAATAGCGATTCTTCCTCATAACCCTTCGGCACATAGCAAAATGCTTCTTTCCATTTGCCGTATCCTCTGACCCCGGATGCAATGCAGTAATTTTCCAGTATATCTACTTCCTCTGGCAAAAACCCGGACAGCCTGCTGCGCAGATAGCGAAAAATGCTTTCTCTGGAAAAATCATACTCAATTACTTCCAAAGCCGCCTGCAAAAACTCAATAAACGGATGGAAGAGAATCGTACTTTTCTGATCCAAAAACAGCGGAATCCCATACTCCTCAAACACTTCCCTGGCATAATTGGCATACCGCGGCAAATCGCCGCAGACAATCGCAATTTCCCGGTAACGATATCCGTTTTCGCGCACCAGACGCTCAATTTCCCTGGCCGTAAAATGCAGCTCCCTGCGTGGATTTTTCAGGCTGTATACCGCAATATCGGATTCCTTCTGCTGTAACAGAAAACGCTTTGTCCCTCCACGGAATAAGTTCTGTTCCAGGAAAAAAAGCGCCTCTGAAGCGGCAAAGCGGCTGTGATCCGTATGCGACAGCAAAACCGGATCCATCACAGGAACATGCAGCCCATCCGCCATTTCACGCAGGGAACGAATCATTTTTTTACTCATGGCAAATAGTTCATGACTGCCCGCGCTGCGGTAAAAATCCTCCCGGATATCGATCGTGACCGTCACATAAACCGTTTCCGCAATCCCCAGCAGTTTTTTCAGAAGCTCGTTTTGAATCGGCGTAAATCCGGTAAAGCCATCAAACGCAATCACGCTCCCACGTAAAATCTTCGATTCCCCCGCCACATCCGAAAGCAGCTCCAAAATCTCCTCAGCCGTTACGAACCGTCCCTGTAATGCTTCCAAAAAGCCTTCGTACATCGTAAGGATATCCGAAAGCTTATAGGAAAAACTGCCCTGCGGAAGTTTCCCGATTACTTCCGCTAACTGGGACGGCGAAATATTGTACTGCGCCATCTCAGACAATAGGGATTTTATTTCTCCGATGTAGCCCATCCTCGACATATTTTTCCGAAGGACAGTAAGCGTGTCCGCCTTCTGCTGCGCTACGCGGCGCAAAATCAGGTTTTTTCCGGTGTCCTCCAGAACCTGATGGCAGAAGCTTCCCAGCTCGTCAAACACACGGTAGGCAAGCCTTGCGAAGCTTAAAACATCTATATTTAAAATGCTGTGTCCCGGATGCAGCCCGACCAGCTTCCGCTGCGTCTGCATGGTAAACTGCTCAGGGACGATGATTAAGAAATTTTTTTGGGGGGATTTTAAGGAATATCTGACTATACGCTCCTGTATAAAATGCGTTTTTCCGCAACCGGAATTGCCAAATACGAATTGCAGCGCCATATCCTGTTCTCCTTTTCTCTGTATTACCTGTACCTGTTTTTATTGATCTCAACTATACCATATATCCAGCCATTCATTCAATCAAAACCTTTGTAAGCTCTTTCCAAAAACCAGTGGAATGAATTTTTGTGAGAGATTTTAGGAAGACAGGAAAAGGCTGCTCCTTTACTCTTGTGATTGGCGTTTAGAAAAGCTTACCTCCAATCACACAGGCAAAGAAACAGCCCTCGCCGCCGCAGTATCTCCCCGGCGGATACAACATTCATCCCCAACCCGAAGTAAAGATTTGCACTCTATTTCCCGGCCGGCAGATACGGAATCAGAGAGCCTGCCATCTGGCCAATCGGCATAGACTGCAGCCATACTCTACCAGGTCCCGTTACAACCGTATTAAATACACCCTCACCACCAAACAGCATATTCTTCACTCCCGGCACCTTCTGGATCTCAAGAGAACAGGTGGCATCCATTGCTGCCAGATATCCGGTATCAATAACAAGCGATTGTCCTGCAGTAAGCTGGTATTCCTTAATATAACCGTCAAACTCTACAAATACCACGCCTTTGCCGGACAATTTCTGCATAATAAATCCCTCGCCGCCGAAAAAGCCTGCTGAAGCTTTTTTCTGGAAAAATACGGAAAGCTCCACACCAAATGAAGAAGCTAAAAATGCTGTCTTCTGACAGACAATATCCTGTCCCGGCTCAATCTCAAACGCCCGGATGGCTCCCGGAAAACTGGATGCAAATGCAATCATACCCGGTGCTCCCACAGCAGTATAGTGATTTACAAACATACTCTCTCCGCTGAACATCCTGCCGAACATCTTACCGACGCCGCCTCCGACTGTCTCCATCTTCATATTCGGAGACATCCAGGACATCGCCCCTTTCTCGGTTATCATTTTTTCATTTGCGTCTAATTCACAAATTACCACTGGCAATGGTTCGCCTTCTATTGAATACTTCATCTCTTTTTTCCTCCTTATTTTATAATTGACACTGTTTCCCGGCAGATAGCCAGTTCCTCATTTGTCGGCACCAAAAGTACCGTAACCCTTGAATCCGCTGCAGAAAGCCGTACTTCCTTCCCGCGCGCTTGATTGGCTTCCTCATCCAATGTAATGCCAAGATATCCCAGGTAGCTTAAAACCTTCGCACGGACTTTCCCATCGTTCTCTCCAACGCCTGCCGTAAAACAGATAACATCCACACCATTCATAGCCGCCGCATAAGAGCCGATATATTTCGCTGTCCGATAACAAAATGCATCCACAGCCGCCTTAGCGCGTTCATTGCCATCCACTGAGGCCTGATCCAGATCCCTGAAATCGCTGGAAACGCCGGACAAACCGTATACGCCGGACTCTTTATTCAAGACCTTCACAATTCCTTCCAGATCCAGATTCTCCTTCTTCGCCAGAAATTCCACCGCAGAAGGATCGATATCGCCGGAGCGCGTTCCCATAATCAGTCCTTCCAATGGCGAAAGTCCCATAGACGTATCCACAGATTTGCCGTTCTTCACCGCGCAGATACTTGCGCCATTGCCCAGATGACAGACAATCGTCTTCAAACTGTCATAAGGCTTTCCAAGCATCTCTGCTGCGCGCTTTGAAACGTAGCTGTGGCTGGTACCATGAAACCCGTATTTACGCACCTTATACTTCTCGTAATATTCATAAGGCACACCATAGAGATATGCTTCTTTCGGCATGGTCTGATGAAACGCCGTATCAAATACCGCTACCATCGGAACACCCTTTAATACTTCCTGGCATGCGCGCACGCCAATCAGATTCGCCGGATTGTGCAAAGGCGCGAGATCCGAACATTCCTCTACAGCTTCAATAACTTCATCCGTAATCAGTGTAGAATTCGCAAATTTCTCTCCGCCATGCACGACTCTGTGTCCAACCGCATCAATTTCATCCAGACTCTTTAACACGCCTGTGTCCGGATTCACCAGTGCATCCAGTACCATACGTACAGCTTCCGTATGCGTCGGCATAGAAGCCTCTGTAATCTCTTTCTCTGCACCCTTAGGCTGATAAACAAGCCTGCCATCAATCCCAATGCGTTCGCACAGCCCTTTTGCGAGCACTTCTTCACTCTCCGCATGGATTACCTGATATTTTAATGAAGAACTGCCGCAATTAATGACTAATACATTCATGCTTTACATCCCCTTATTCTTAAATTTTTTTGCGCGCTTATAAAAAAAGTATAAACCTTTTTTTCCTCCTAAACAAGTAAAAGAATGATTTTTCTGTATAAAATTCGAAACAACCGTTCTTTATTTTTCCTTAAATCAAGAATGAAACCAGATAAGGATAAAAATTAAGTATGTGTTTAAGACGATACGGTTGGGATTATATATGTTGATCTTCTCACAGCCGACAGGTTCAATTATTTTCTTTCTCGGAAAGTAAAGACACGACGTAGGATGTGCAGAAAAATTGTCCTGTAATAGTGTCCACAAAAACAGCAGCGGGCATCGGATTGTATCAGCCACAATCCCGTCTTTCAATATATTTCTGATAAATAATAAAGAGCCACTTGAAAATCAAGCAGCTCTCATGTATAATCTACTTAGAAGTGATCGGAATTGAATCTCCGATTGCCCTCAGTAAAAATGATTATAAGAAATAAGCATCCAAACTTGGGCGGTAGGGATGCTTATTTCTTTTTATGATTGTCTATGTAAGACAGAGCCGCAAACAATACAAGTAATAATGTAA
>JAAWDZ010000024.1 GCA_022794015.1 Eubacterium sp.
CAATACAGAAACATTTCCGTTTTCTGCTTTTTCTGCAGTTTTGAGATCAATGGCAGAAACAGGCACATTCATTGAAAGTAACATGCTAAACGAAAGCGCTGCGCATGCCAGGCGCTTAAATTTCTTAAGATTCATACTGTGAATCATCTTTAAATTATATATACCGCATCAAATCAACATTTTAAAAGTCAAATTCCTCAAATTTATACTAAAATATACAATAATTTAAATAGAATAACAAAATTCCACCCCAAAGCCGAACACAAAATTACATATTATATAGGTGAATTTTTTTGTCAAAAAAACGTAAAAAAACAATTTTAGGCCTTTCAAAACCAGTGTTGATATATCCTCGGTATTTGACGTAAAACATCTAAAAACCGCGTAAAATCAATGATTCCAATCTTATAAGGCATCCAAAATTCGTATAGATTTCGTAGTATTTCTATGCTATAATTGGCCTATGAATTACGAAAGAGGAACTTTCCATGGACAAAAAAGTGAAGAGAAAGACGACTAACTACAAAAGCATCTATTACAATGAGAGTACAAAAAAATATGATGTGAAATACAATTTCAAAGAATATGATGTAAAAACCGGAAAAAATAAGTATCGCTCAAAATGGATTTACAATCTTAATACGATAACGGAGGCAAAAGCAGAACTGGCAAAACTGCAGACCGGGGGAGGCCGATCCGGGGATAAGGATATCACATTACAAGGCGCCTATGACCTGTGGCTCATCAAAGCCGAAGGCCAGAACTTTAGTCCTGTTTCCATAAAAAATACCCGTCAGCAGATACGCATGGTATATCGGTTTGTTCCGGCCACAACGAAGCTGAAAGATATAGATGAAGAAGTATACTATAAATTTTGCAGCGATATCAGAAAATATGGTTATTCGGAGGAAACGATTCATTCGATTAATGCTACATTCAGAAAAATGATTAATCTTGCATACAAGAAAAAATTAATTAAAGAGAACATTTTAAATTATGCCGACAATATTAAGACAAAGAAAAAAGAGGACTACAAAACAATCAGTAAAGAAGAATTTTGCGAAATAGACAAATATTTCAAAGAAAATGACTTTTGGAGGATGGGGGTCAATAACTACCCCAAATACCGGCTGATGTTTAATATCCTATATTATACAGGACTGAGGATTGGAGAGTGCATTGCTCTGACTTACGTGGATTTCGAAGGATTTATTTATTATCAGCCAAAGAATGAAGTCCTCTTAGAAGCCGATTCGCCAAACCAGAATACCCAAGAAAAGCCTGTTCAGGGAACACGGGTAAAAATTGACAAATCCTTTGTGAGTGGAATGAATCTGACTAAAGAACCCAAAAATTACAAGAAACGGAGTATTCCCCTCTCTCCCGCGCCAGAACGCCTTTTTATAGAAATAAAAGAAAGTCATTTGGAAAAAGGCGGAAGCCTGGAAGACAAAATATTTACCTGGGGTTATGGCCTGTGCGATGCAGTTCTCAAAAAAGCCTGCAACGCTTTGGACTTTCCCAAATACACATGCCATGATTTCCGGCATACCTTTATATCAAACCTGATCCGGAAAGGGGTTCCTCTTCCTGTGATAGAAAAAGCGTCAGGCGATACGCAGCAAACGATTTTGAAACGGTATTCCCATATGTTTGAGGGAGATGAGTTGATGATTTTGACTGCTATGAAAGATTTATAAGGCACTTAATCGGGTGCTTTTTTATTTGCTCCTTATCTTTACCGACAAATATGCCGATAATATAATTAGTCAGGCATACCATAACCATTCATAAATCATAAAGATGGAAGTATCCATGGTAGATTTTAACTAATCGGACAAACGCTTGACAAATTAATTGGAAACGTATATGATAAGAAAAATAGGTGAGTTGTTGCTTTTTTGCGACTTTTTTCACTTATTAATAAAAACGATTATTTTCTCTGAGAAATTCAGGAAATATATTGTACCTTGACAAATACTGCCAGTAATACTGGTTTTCAAGAAAACTCCATGTTTCTGCGGCAAGCGAATCAAAAGAACTTAAATCTTTTGATGCGTTTGCTGCAGAAGCAGCAAAGTAATCGTAGCCAACAGCAAATGAAAATAAGTATCACAGATACGGGTGAAAGGAGGATAGAGGTGTCTGTAACAGGTTGTGGCAATTCATGGTAAAGTGTATTTTACGCTGAGTTTTACATGTTTTTGCGAGGCGAGGCTTGCAAAAAGAGAGGCCTGTCCTGAGAATGTTCGGACGGCATTTTAATTACTTAAGGAAGTAGCGTCTATTGCATGGATTGTTCCGTTCGGAATTTTACGGAGGATTGTGATTGATGGTCAGACATGAATCGTATGCGGAATGGTTTGCAGAGCAGATTCAGGAAATTTTTTGTGGATTATTGCAGGATGCATAAGAAATCGTTCGCAGAATCATGTGCATGTCCGTGAAACGCCTGCAGAATAGTATGAACATAAAAGCCCTACAACCGACGGAAAATCGTTTTTCATTCTGTCACGCAAAAAATGGGAATACATCCGGGCGATATGATAAGCCTGGAATTTTAGCTGTTTGGCTGCAAAACATAAATACGAAAGGAGTTTTCTACAGTATGAATTTTAAGAAAATGAAACGCTTGTTGAGCGTAGTGCTGTCAGCAACCATGATCCTGTCATCCAATATGACCGGGTTTGCAGCTGAGATAGCAGCAGACCCGACAGCGCCTGCTGAGGAAAGTCAGATTCAGGAACCAACAGAACATGAGCATCAGTGGCAGTTAGTGGAAGAACTCAAAGGCATTGAGCGTTACGCGTGTATGGTGGAAGGCTGTACAGAGACGAAAAATGAAGTGGCGCCGATTGCAGATGACTCAGAGCAGACAAATCCTGACGAAAACAACACTTCTGCTGACGAGGTGATAGGAGACAATACGCCTTCAGATACGCCCGCTGAGATCACTGATACGTCATGTGCAAACCACGTAATTGAGGCAGTAGGCCGTGAAGATTCCACCTGTTTTGAGGAGGGACATCTTGCATATTATACGTGTTCTGCTTGTAATAAGATCTATCGGACAAGATCAGATGCGGCGGCAGAGAGGAATCCTGTTGAATTAAGCACTTTGGCAATTGCCAAGAAGGATCATAAGCCAACAAGAATTCCCGAAGCGCCTGCAAATTGTACAACAGCTGGCCATTCAGAGTATTACGAATGTGTCAACTGTGAGCGCCAGTATGCAGATCCAACAGCTCTGATGAATGATACAGATGGCGCAAGCACAGACGGACATAATAAAGAAGATGATTATTTTGCAGAAGAGGCTCTTGGCCATTCTTATGTAGATGCAGAGGGTTCTTCTGCTTGCCAGTTTGAGTGGAATGACTTTTCAGTAGATAAATTTGCTGCAAAAGAGTATAACGTAACTGCAAGTCGTACTTGTGTCAGAGAGAATTGCCCAACAGAGAATGGATACACGCAGACGGCTAAGAGTGTTACGGTTGAGATAACAGGTTTAGATGAGGGTTTTGATTGCTCTGCGGTAAACCCGGACGCAACGGATCCAAATGTCACATTTACCGCAACAGCTGTTTTTGAAGATGAAGATGGCCAGCCCACAGAGACAGGCGCCAGCATGCAAGAAACGGCTACACAGAAAGTTCTGGTTAAAGATCATATCGATATCTATGATTTTACATGGCCGGAAACGAGCCAGCTGTTATCATGCGACACCACAGGACAGTTAAAAATTGATAATGGCACGAATCCGGTAACTGTAAAGTATGTGTGCGCCATTTGTGGGAACGGGAAAGATGTAGATCCAACAAACGCTACCGTAACATTAACAGAAACTGGAATGACAATGCCTGTTTTGCTTAGATGTGATGAAGACCGGGAAGTTGAATTTACAGCAAGCGCAAGCTTTGGCACAGACCCGGATACAACCACTGAAACGGAAACAAAAGTCCTTGCACTTCCGAAAGGTTTTCATGACCTGCAGTGGATAGAGGGTACGTCGGCAACATGTACGACAACGGGGACATTAGGTCATTATGAGTGTTCTTTCTGCGAGAAGATGTTTCTGGATGATGATACGGAACTTAACCTGGAAGACGTCGAAGTTGCTGCACGGGGACATCTGTTAGGCAAACCAGTATTTAGTTTAACCAATGATTTAGCACCGGTTGTAAAAGCAACATTCTCCTGTACAAGGTCTGACTGCGATGTGAAATATACGAAGACGGCATCGGCTGACTTTACTGACCCAACGGTACCTTCTGGTGTAACCTGCGGTCAGGAGGCTGATGTTGTATATCCTGCCAGTGTAGAATTTGATATGGATATGTTCGTGCCAGGCGAAAATGGTGAATACTATGAGGACGTAGATAATGAAAATTATAGTCCGGCTGATTATCCGGGTACATTGACAAGAACAGAGGTTCTAAAGCACCAATTTATACCGACATACACGTGGAAGACATTGGTGGATAGCAGTTCAGTAGAGTACGATCCGGAAGCTGGTATAACCGTTACTCTGAACTGCGGTGTTTGTAATAAAGCAGTCGTACTTGACAGCAGTAAAGAAGGTACGAATCATGTGGTTTCAGATGGAACTACAGGAGATACTCCGGCAGCCGTTGGTACGGTGACAATTGGAGAGCTTAATACAGAGAATGAAGAGTATGTAGCTGCAGACTGCCAGAATGGCGGTAAGGATTTTTATCCTGTTACAGTAAACGTAGATACAAATGACGGTACCGCGAATACAAAATACAATAAAGAGGCAGATGTAGAGAATGAGACAGATCCCAAAGGCCATAGATATGTGATATTTGATATGGCGGAGCCGGATTACTCTGCTGCCACGCCGACGGTTGCATCTTTGAAAGTAAAATGTGCAGTATGTACGGATGATACCAGCATAGAGAATCGCTTTGAAACACAGGAGTTTACTTCGGGAATCAATATAACATCATCCACGGATGAAGCGTTAGGCTATGTAGCAGCAAGCTGTACGCAGGGCGGTACTGATATCTGGACGGTATCGGTAGATGTAACAGAAGACTCAGGAACAGTTGCGGTTGATCAAATGGAAGAAGTAGATGAAGACGGAAATACAGTCCTGAAAAAGGTAGTTCTGGAAAAGGCTACTGCGGCATTAGGACATGATTATTCTGGTAATCCAGAGTGGGATTGGAGCGATTATGGTACAGTAACTCCAGGCGCAGACGGCGCTAAAGACAGTATTGTTGTTACCAATCCGGACGGAAAAGTATACGCTGTTTATAAATGCCAGAATACTACTTGCGATGGGGTAGAGGCAGAGGATGAAACCGACACAGACGACATTCAGTATGACGTTGAAACAGAGGAAGGTTTAGACGGAACTGAAACCAGCGTAAGGGTTAAGAAAATACTTGCAACAGTGACAGCAGAGGAAATTACAGATTGTACTAATGCATCAGACGGAAGAACACATACGGCTTCTATCTCCGGTGGGGATAGTCAGCCTGCTATCATAAATGAAGTAGTAGAAGCTCTTGGCGACCACGTCTGGGGCGAATATGTATGGGGTGAATGGACCAAAACGGAGGAGACTACAAACGTAACAGTTGGAACAGGCGACGATGAAAAGACAATCTCTGTTCCTGTTTATACAATTAATGCGTCCCGTCAGTGTACAATCTGCAGCGGAGGCAAAGAAGCGTTTACTGGCGAGGCAAATTCGGATGGTTATAAAGTTAAAGTTACACTCGGAACAACAGATCCATATACCTGTACGTCACCTGGTTCGACTCTCTATTGGGCGAAATTAGTTAAGGTGGGCTCAGATGGAACGGAAACGGATGTAGAAGAATGTGCGCTCCCAGGTATACACGTTTATCCGGCAACAGGTCACAATTATGAAGTGGAATGGAGCTGGAAAGTTCAGGTAAAAGGTGAGAATGGGGAACCAGTTGAAAAATTGGAAAGTGCAGTGACAGAGGGTGAGGAAATCCTCAAGTACACAGCAGCAACAGCTACAAAGATTTGCGCGAATTGTAAAAAAGAAATTAAGGTTGATACCACATACGGAACAGGCGGCGTAAATTTCATTGATAATAATGGAAAAATTCATTGTACGATAACGGATGTGTTTAGTTATACAGCACAGACGAAGTTTACAGATGATGCAAATGATATCTACAGCGATACCAAGCGTGTCATCCATTTGAAGAAAGATCGCCATGACTATAAATGGACATTAGAAGACTGGGATCCGACTGCAAAGACAGTAAAAGTTATAGCAACATGTAAAGATAATGAAGAACATACGTTTACACAAGAGAATGTTCCTTTAACAGTAACGAGTGAGGATTCTGCAGATGCAACATGCGTAAGCGGGGCAAAGGAATTAGTAACAGGTACTTTTAGCGTAAATGATTCGACAGACAATAATAAAGTATACGAAGCAATTGGTACGTATTCCAAAGCAGATAATAACATTGATAAGGATGCACATAATTTTGCCCCAGCAGTTATCGACTGGTCAAAGCCGTTAGAGGGCGGTACAGTAGATAAAGAGGCAGACACAGTAACTTATACAGTGACGGCCAAAGCTGCATGTACGCTTGATAATACGACAGACAAGAGCCATACAAAGGATGTACCGGTTACAGCAGTTGCAAAACTTACAGACGTAGAGAAAATATGCTGTGTAGACGATTATGAAATTACGTATAATTTAAGCATGAGTGAGGCGGACGCGGCAATTTATACGCTTGCTGACGGAGACAAGAAAGTGTATGAACATACAGCAGAAGCCAGCCATGGCAAAATGATACGTGTTGCTGCAGTAGAAGGCAATTGCGTAGAAGCCGGCCACAGCGCTTATTATGAATGTCAGAAATGCCATAAGAAGTATAGCGATGTATCCGGTAACAATGAGTATACAGACGATGTCGAAGCGCCATTAGGCCATCGTTATGGAAACCCGACTTATTTCTGGAATGTAGACGGTGAAAAAGTAAGCGCACGCTTTACCTGTAACCGTGCAGGATGCCAGGAAAGCTTTGAAGGCCATACAAGGACATTTGTGGCAGAAGTAGATAAAACAGCAAACGGTGACCCTGTCAATTATACAGAAATAGAGGCGACATGCGTGGATGCTCCGGAAGCGGAACGCCATGAAGGCCTGGATTACTATATGGTTACCGCAACCCTGCCAGAGGGCTTAGGAACACCTGAATTTACAAATACTGTATATCACGGCGACGTACCTGTTACCGTACCGATGGGAGATCATGTAGCGGGTGATGAAGATCCGACAAAATGTAAGTTCTGCGGTAAAACGCTTGCAGACCAGGTAAAAGTCATCTTTAAAAATGCTGCCGGCGCAGATTTTGCTACAGAGCGGTTTGCAGTTGGAACAGCAGCAGACGATATCGCAGCGAAGGTTCCGGAAGGGCCAAACCGTTCCGGTTATACGTTTGAAGGATGGAGCCTTGTAGAGAACAGCACAGCAGAAGCAACAAATATTGCGGCAGATATTGCAGCAAAGATTGCAACAAATAATACTGGCAAACCACTTGCGGACGTTATTGTTTATCCGGTTTATGCAGAAAAAGTAGCAAAAGGAAAAATCATAGCTGAGTATGTGAAAGAAACAAAAACAGGCGAAACAATAACCCTGACGCCAATTGAAGGCCAGGCAAATACTGAAAAAGAAGGAAATGTTGGCTCCCGTGTGGATATCACGGCAGAGGAGGTAACTGACCTTGTATTCTCTTACTGGGCAGAAGTCAATGCAGACGATGCGATTGTGGTACTGAGCACAAATGCAGTATACAGCACGTTTATCACTTCAGAGACCGCTAAGAATATTAAAGCGGTATTTGTGGCAAACGAGGAAGATAAAAAAGATGCGGCGCCAACGGTTGCCATGACAGATAAATATGCAACGGGCACAGCAGAAGCAACTGGCGTACACAAGATATCATTTGTTGCTACGGTTGACGTTCCGGAGACATGTACGGTTGTGGAGTCAGGTATCCTTTACAGCACAAACGATGCGGCGGGAAGCGATCCGACTGCTATGATCGTAGGAAGTTCTAACACGAAAGTGAAAAAATATGTATTTGCAAATGAAAACAGGACAAATATCCTGACGATAGATGTTGGAGCGAATTCAACATACTGGAGCAGGAATATTTATGCAAGAGGATATGTGGTTTATACGGAGCCTGGAAGCCCAGATCAGAAAGTAGCATATTCCATAATTGACTGTGACAGTTATAATAATCTGTTAAGTAAATAAGTAGCGGTCGTAGTCTTGGAAGGAGGTGGAATATTCGTGAGAAAATATGAAACGCCTGATATGGATGTAATTTATTTTGATGCCCAGGATGTAATCGCCACCAGTGGTCTTGGCGAAGGTGAAGTACCACCACCAGATTGGGATTAACAAAATATCAAAGCCCATAAGCTAAAATGTTTCCATTTCAGAAAAATGCAGCCCCCATTTATGGGGGCTGTTTTTATCTTATTCCATTGGCAGCGTCAAAAAATTCAATGATCCTTTCGGATTGTCCGTCCCTTTTTCCAACAACGCGATTAATCCCAGAATCGTCTGCTCAATTTCCTCTGCAGACGAGGGAATCAGCGTATTGTCTAATTTCACCGTGAGCACAAGCAGTACAATTTCTGCCAGAGCTACCGGATAATCAAATGATAATTCCTCATTTTCAATTCCCTGGCAGATAATTTCTGAAAGCACAGGCTTGAGTTCGGCAATAATATAGCTGAGGTATTTGTGGTGAAGCATGGATTTTTCTTCCAAATTGGTATTTTCCGAAACACTTTTCTGCCGCAGAAATTCCAATGAAGAATTCCGGCATGCCTGAAAAATCAGTGCCATGCGGGTAAAGGGCGGGATATCCGTCTTTTTGGCAAGCTGTTTGGCTGTTTCGATGGAGGAGGCGTAGCTGCGTTCGACCAGCGCCTCAATGATCGCATCTTTGGAAGGAAAGTAATAGTAAATACTTCCTTTCGCAATTCCGGCGGTTTGTGCAATGTCGCTGACGGAAATGGATTTGATGTTTTTGTTTTCTAACAGGGTCATCAGTGCGTCTAAGATGAGATTGTGTTTATCCTGAATTTGCATGTAGAGTCGCCTTTCCGAAGCGCGCAGAGCAATGAATAAATTTTGGGCGCGCTCAAACAGTCTGATTCGTAGTTACGATAAAAATTTATCCAAACGGCAGGTTACCATGTCAAATACGAATGAAATCCCTGACATCTGGCAATGATATTTCGTGATAATTACTATACGAGTATAGCATATGAAAAATATCTCTTCAATATCCAATAGAAAAAAATAATTTAGACTTGACCATTGGTCAAATTAGTGGTATTGTCATAGAAAAGAAGATATGACCGACGGTCAAATTGGAAAAACAAAATGGAGGAAACAAAACATGACATATGCAGAGTTTTTTGAAGAAGTAAAGTCAAAATTTATGGAAGCGGATACCAGCGATATTACGGAGCATCTGGCGTATCAGTTTAACATCACCGGAGAAGGCGAAGGAATCTTCTATGTAGAAGTAAAAGACGGCGTACTGTCGGTAGAGCCGTATGAATATTACGACAGAGATGCGATGTTTATATGTGAAGCCAAGACTTTGCGTAAAATTGCGGAGGGCAAACTGGATCCGGTGGCAGCATTTACACTGGGCAAATTAAAAGTAGAAGGCAGTATTGACAAAGCCCTGAAGTTAAAGGGAATCATAGACAGCAAAAAGAAAAAGAAATAATCTGAAAGAGGAATCTTTTATGAAGAAAAGATATATTTTGGCAGCGGCAGGCGCCGCAGGTTTTGCAGAGTTTTTGATATCGGCATATTTTTACCGGAGAACAATGGTCAGAAGCGAGGCCAAGGTAGAACGGACGATGAAGATGGCCGGGACAGACTGGAGCCAGTATGCAGATTTTATCGGAGAGCGTAAAAAACGTTTTTTGGACTGGCCGCATGAGGATGTCTGGATTTCATCGGAGGATGGGCTTAAGCTGCATGGGACACTGTTTGAAAACAGGGACAATAAGCGTGTTGTTATTTGCTTCCATGGGTACACCAGCGAGGGTATGAAGGATTATATCGCCCTGTCGGATTATTATTTAAAGCGTGGATTTGCTATGCTGTTAGTAGATTTGCGGGCTCATGGGAAGAGCGAGGGAAAGTACGTTGGTTTTGGCTGTCTGGATCGGTGGGACGTTTTAAAATGGCTGGATTTCGTACGGCAGACCTGCGGCGAAGATGCAAAGGTGATTTTGCATGGGACGTCAATGGGTGCGGCAACGGTACTGATGGCAAGCGGGCTTGAGCTGCCGGAGCAGGTGAAGGGGATTGTGGCGGACTGCGGGTTTACTTCTCCCAAAGAGGTATTTACCCATGTACTTCATTCAATGTACCATATGCCGGCGTTTCCGATTATCCGGCTTGCGAATCGAATGAATCAAAAGTTGGCCGGTTATGGCATGGATGAGTGCAATGCGGCGCGTGAGGTGGCAAAATCGGTTACACCGACGCTGTTTATTCATGGAGATGCGGATACGTTTGTACCGTATCGTATGTGTGAGAAGCTTTACCGGAGTTGTGCGGCGAATAAGTGGATGCTTACTGTAAAAGGAGCGGCACATGCGGAAAGTTACTATAAAGAACCCCAAAATTATGAAAAAGCGCTGGATACTCTGTTAAAAGCAGTCGACATGTAAGCCGATATGCCTTCCCGGAGCCGGTACTTTGGCGCAGGCTGTCATGGTATGTAACAGTGTGTTGCAGCAGAAAGAGGAAATGATATGATGAAAACAAGAAAAGGGTACACCGTTTATCCGTTGACCGTAGCACAGAAATTCCATTTTTTTTATCTGGATGCCTGTGTGAAAAAAGCCGTTGTCAATATCGGCACCAGCCTGACGATTGAAACAGAGCTGGATTTTGACATCCTGCGTGAGTGTATTTTGGAGGCGTATAATCGCAGCGAATCTATGCGTCTGATGTTTGTAAAAGATAAGGACGGCACCTGGTATCAGTATGTCGTAGACAAAGCGGAGCCAGAAATCCCGTTTGTGGATTTTTCAGATAAAACAATGGAAGAGGCGGAAAAAACCATGCGGGAATGGACGCAGATTCCGATGGAGCGGCAGGATTCTCTGATGAGCCGCATAGTGATGATTAAAATGCCGGACGGCTTTTCAGGCGTATATCTGCTGGCGGATCATGTGATTATGGATGCACAGTCTCTGATCTGTTTTCTGCGTGATATTATTGAAATATACAGCCACCGGGTTTACGATGCCGTGCCGTATCCGAAGGAGATGGCATCTTATATCGAACAGTTGAAAAAGGATCTGGCCTATGAAGCGGGATCGAAGGCAAAAGAGCGGGATGAAGCGTATTTCCACAAACTGATTGAATCCTCTGAGCCGATTTACAACGGGATTGACGGTACAAAAAAACTGGATCTTGAGCGTGAAAAAACCGGAAATCCAAATCAGAGGTCTGCCATTAACGTGTCTGATTCGGTAGATTCCGATCTGACAGTTTTCCATTTGGAGGGAGAGCCGACGGCCCGCCTGATGGATTTCTGTGAAAAAGAGCATATTTCCCTGACCTGCCTTCTGATTATGGGCCTTCGTACTTATTTTCAGAAGCAAAACGGAAATGACGATGTTTCCATTAATACGGCAATTGCAAGGCGTGCGACTTTAAAAGAAAAACGATGCGGCGGTACCAGGATTCATTCTTTCCCATTCCGTACGATTATTCCGGAGGATAAGACTTTTATGGAAGGTCTGCGGGAAATCCGGGATTTGCAGAATGAAATGTTCCGCCATGCCAATTTTGATCCGGTCGCTTATTTTGCATACCGCGGCAGGCTCTATAAAAATCAGCCCGGACAGACGTATGAGCCGATGGCTCTGACTTATCAGCCTATGACGTTAAAAGAGAAGGGATTGGAGAAACTGGGGGATATCCGATATAAAACAAAGTGGTATCCAAACGGAGCCACCTCGCAGGCTATGTATCTGACTGTAATGCACCGTCCGGAGGATAACGGATTGGATTTCAACTTTGAACATCAGGTAAAGGCAGTAAGTAAAGAACAGCTCGAATTTCTGTATTATTATTTGTGTAAAATTATGTTTAAGGGAATTGAAAATCCGGGCCTGTCAATTGGCGATATTATGAAGCTGGTATAAAGTTATTGGGGAAAGGAAGATGGATATGTTAGAGCAGTTAAAAGAGATTATTTTAAATTATGTGGAAATTGATTCGGAGGCAGTGAAACCAGAAGCCCGTTTTATGGAGGATTTGGGATTTACGTCCTTTGATTTTATGAGTATGCTGGGTGAAATTGAGGATGCGTTTGACATCGAAATTGATCAGCAGAAGGCAGCGGATATCCGCACCGTACAGGAAGCAGTGGATTATCTGGAAAAGCTTACAGCTTAAGGAGGAAAGTATGGCTTGCAATACAATTCGGGAGATATTATTACAGACAGAAGCGAAATTTGGCGATAAGGACGCTGTTCGCTACAAGGTGGGAAAGGATAAAACAGAGGCAAAGACCTACAGCCAGCTGCGTCAGGACAGTGAGCGGTTTTCCGGTGCGTTAAAGGCAATGGAGATGCAGGGTAAACATGTAGCTATCATAGGAGCCACTTCTTATGAATGGATCGTAGCTTATCTGGGAACGGTCAACTGCAGCAGTGTGGCCGTACCGTTAGATGTGGCGCTTCCGCCGCAGGAGATTTGCGAATTAATTAACCGCGCCGATGTTTCGGTGCTGGTATATGATGAAATCCGTGCTGATGTGGCGGCAATGGCAAAGAAAGCCTGCCCGGCGCTCTCTAAAATCATTTCCATGCAGAAAGAGGAGCCAGAAGGAGATATTCTCTCCATGAAAAAGCTTCTGACAGAAAGTGAAGAAGGCTTTGACGCCTGGGCCAATCCGGAGGAGCTTTGTACAATTATGTTTACCTCCGGCACAACCGGAAAGAGCAAGGGCGTTATGCTTACGCAGCGCAACCTGGCGGAAAACGCGACCTGCCTGGATATGAAAATTCCTTCGCGCACAGTGATTTTGTCAGTGCTTCCGATTCACCATGCGTACTGTTTGAGTATGGATATCTTAAAAGGCATTTCGCTGGGCAGCATTATCTGCATCAACGATTCGCCGATGCGTATAGCCAAAAATATCCATCTGTTTGGACCGGATATGATATTGATGGTGCCGATGATGATTGAAACATTTGCTAAAAAATTAGAAGACGTTTCCGAGCTGCCTCCTGAGCTTGTCAAAAAGCAGGTATTTGGCGATCGTCTGCATACCATCTGCAGCGGCGGCGCGTATCTGAACCCGGCCTGGATTACGTTGTTTGATAAGTATGGAATTACTATTCTGCAGGGCTACGGCATGACCGAGTGTGCGCCGGTAATCAGCACCAATTTAGACTGGAACAGAAAACATGGTTCTGTTGGCAGGCTGATGCCGAACTGCATTGCGAAAGTAGTTGATGAGGAACTATGGGTAAAGGGCAGCAGTGTAATGCAGGGATATTACAAGATGCCAGAGGAGACAAAGGAAACGCTGACAGAGGATGGCTGGCTGCGTACCGGAGATCTCGGTTATGTGGATGAAGATCATTTCATCTTCCTGACCGGAAGGAAGAAAAATCTGATTATCACGCCAAACGGCGAGAACGTTTCTCCAGAAGAGATTGAGAATGTGTTAAGTGAGAATCGTCTGGTGCAGGAGGTACTGGTACGGGAATCAGACGGAGTCATAGAAGCAGAAATTTTCCCGGATTTGGAATATGCGGCGAAAGCGGGAATATCAGATGTAAAGAACGGGCTGCAGGAGATTGTGGACGCTTATAATAAAAAAGCTGTAGCTTATAAAAAAGTCGTTTCTTTGAAGGTTCGTGAAACAGAATTTGAAAAGACAGCGGCGAGGAAGATAAAAAGATTTTAATAAGGTAGAAAAAAGTTGTGAATGCTGGCATTGGGATATAAATGCCAGCATTTTATTTACTATATAATCTCTTGTTTTTTAACGGTCGTATTGCGCTTGTGGCAAAAAAGAAGTAAAATAATCTATATATTGTAACAGTGTCCATAAAAAGTGCAGAATCCTTTTGCGAAAAAACATATATAATACCATTAATGGTTCTTATTCTTCAAGATATAATGAGGTGCCGGGAATCTATTTTTAACAGTTCAGCCTAAGGCTTCACTGTTACAGAATCCGCCCCACTTGAAGTTTGCCTATGGCAAAGGGGACGGATTCTTGGCTTATCTGCTTTACTGGCTGCGTACTGCGCAGTTGCAGATTGAACTGTTACTCTAAAGCATAGAATTTTGGAAGGAATACAGAGATCTGCCATGACAGAGAGAGAAAAGATACAATGGCATCCGGGCTTTGTGGCGGCAATGGATTTGGAATTTGCCGCAAACCGGAAAGACCTGGAATACGAAAAAGAATATAACCTGAACACAAAACCGCTGGAAGTGGATCTGTTAGTCATAAAAAAGGATCCTGGGGTACAGATTACAAATGAAATCGGAAAACACTTTCTGGGGCACAACCTGATGGAGTATAAGGCGCCTGGGGATGAGCTGGATATTGATACGTTTTATAAGGTGATGTCGTATGCAGGATTGTATAAATCGTATGGGAGGACGCTGGATGAGAGGAAAGCAGACGACATCACGGTATCGTTTCTGCGGGAATCAAAGCCGAGGGGGCTTTTGCAGTACCTGGAGGGACATGGGGAAAACATAACGAATACCCAAAAGGGGATCTACTATATAACAGGCCATGTGCCGTTTAAGACGCAGATCGTAGTAACAGGGGAACTGGACAGGCGGGAGCACATCTGGCTTGGATCCCTGTCAAAACGCTTAAGGAAGCAGGATCTGGAAGAGCTGCTGGGGCGGATCAGGGGGCTGAAGGGGAAAGAGGAGAAGGAAATGGCGGATTCAGTACTGGAGGTAAGCATAGGTGCGAACCGCGGGGCGATGGAAGAATTGATAGGAGATGAGAGCATGTATGAAACATTGATGGAGATGATGGAGCCCAGACTGCAGGTGATATTCCAGGAACGGGAAAATGCCGGGATACAGAAAGGGATGCGG
>JAAWDZ010000025.1 GCA_022794015.1 Eubacterium sp.
TCCTCAAACCCTTGTGGCGGCTTGTAATATTTCAGTTCAACAAAACCGTATCTACCCGCATCAAGCACCACAATATTCTCCATTTTGTACAGCTCTGCAAACGCATCAGCCACCTTTTGGCACTTTGCCCGTTCTTCCTCTGTGATATAAACCAGTTTTTCCATCTTTACCTCATTTTTTATAAAATTGTACCACATTCATTTTATAAGAACCACCTGCACACCAGCTTTTTCCTCTTGTTTGTTGCAAAACCCACTTTACCAATAATTCACTTCAGTGAACAAGGGGCGTATATTCCTTTGTCCACTGAGGGTATCCTTTCTTTTTGTCTAATTGATATGAGCAGAGTATAGCATAAAACCAACTGGCGTTCAACCCCTGTTACAGGGATGATAAAACGGAATAGGTTCTATCAATAATTTGTGATAAGTAAGATGTTGAAAGTGTTTTTATTGCATATGCTTGTTATGTATTGCTTTATGATGCTTTGAAAAGTATAATAACAGGGCTTAATTCTATTATGATACAGCCTCGTATTATGAAGGCGATGGATCACAACAAGAACGCACAAAAAATCGTGCAGAAGTATTCACGCCATCTTGGATATGCAATCAGATGAATAATTATTGTGATGAAGAATGGTTTGGCAGAAAAGATGTGTTTAATATTGAAAAAGAAAAATCATGGGAATCAATAACTGAGAAAATTGTGTTTCCTGAGGACAAGACCTGGAAGCAATATGTAGATTCCAGACGATTAGAAATAACTTGTGGAGAAGCGCCTTTTATTGCTTCAAGGTATGATGCTGCTACAGGTGAACTTATAGCAATAGAAAAAAGGATAGACTTTATCTGTAGGACAGCTTACAACGGGTATTACCATCCCTGAATGGACGGCTGTTCTTATGCTTGGCAATCTAAAAAGTCCATCATTATACATGCAGTCAGCTTTTCGTACGCAAAATCCTTATTTTTTTCTAAAGCAGGAAAATTTTAAAATAATAACAAGGGTATAAATCATATTTATTTTTACAATTTTTTATAAAAAGAGGTTGTCTAAAAGCCAAGTTTGAAATATAATAGATATAAAAATATTTATATCTATTATATAAGTAAAATGAAATATTACGAAAGGGCAAGCATATGGAATCTATAATTGACAAGATGACGAATAATGCATATAAAGTTTTGAAGTATATGTATTCCTGTCAGATTAAGCTACCGGATGGTACAAAATATATTCCACTCTCCCAAGCGGAGATGGCTTCTTTGATCGGCGTAAGCGCTATAACCATAAACAAGATATTTAAACAGCTTAGAGATGATAATTTGTTGCTTCCGATTGAGGGGAAAAGAGGAAAGTATGAGCTTACGGAAAAGGCAATTATCATAATAAAAGATATGGAAAAACTTGAAAATAAGATAGGAGAGATAGAATAAGTGGGTTATCAATCAGAAGCACAGCTTGAAGAGCAGCTTATTAAAAAGCTCGTCACTTTGGGTTATGAGTTTGTAAAAATAAAAGACTATGATGAACTGGTGGAAAACTTCCGAGAAGAGTTAAATCTTTTCAATAAAGATGCTCTTGAAAATAGAGATATGTCAGACGCTGAGTTTAATCGTGTCATGGTAGAACTTACAGGAAAGACAGTCTACCAGTGCGCCAAAATTCTTAGAGATAAGATTGTTTTGGACAGGGATGACGGGAGCAGAATCTATCTGGAATTTATGAGCAAATATCCAGAGAATAACCATTATCAGGCTACCAACCAAGTAACTGATGTCGGCAGTTATAAAAATAGATATGATGTAACAATTCTTTGTAATGGACTGCCGGTTGTACAGGTTGAGCTTAAAAGGGCAGGGATTGACATAAAAGAAGCAATCAATCAGATCGACAGGTACAGGATTCACAGTTATAAAGGGTTATTTCATTTCGTTCAGATATTTGTTGTATCCAATGCGGTGGAAACAAGATACTTTGCAAATACAGATTCATTAAAGATATTAAAATCACTCACGTTTTATTGGACGAATGAAATCAATGAGAGGACAAACAATCTCAATGACTTTTCAGCGGTGTTTTTCAACCAGTCCAGATTATCAAAGATGCTTAATAAATACATGGTCTTAAGTGACATAGAGCAGATACTTATGGTTATGCGCCCATATCAGATATATGCAACAGAAACACTGGTAAGAAAAGCACTTGATACTAATGCAGGCGGATTTATCTTCCATACGACAGGATCAGGAAAGACTTTGACCTCATGGAAGTGCGCCCAATTATTATCACAGGAAGATAGAATCAAAAAGATATTCTTTCTTGTAGATAGAAACGATTTGGACACGAAAACGATTGATGATTTTAATTCTTATGAAGCCGATTGCGTGGATATGACGGAGCACACCTATAAGCTGGTAGAACAGGTGCAAGACAGGAATAAGAAGCTCATAATTACCACTATTCAGAAGATGACCAATGCCATTAAGAAACCTAAATATCAGGCGATTATGGAGCAGTACAGCGATGAAAAGGTAATCTTTATCTTTGACGAGTGCCATAGGAGTCAGTTCGGGAAGATGCACAGCAAGATAAAGAAGTTTTTTAAGAGAGGGCAGTATTTCGGCTTTACAGGTACACCACGCTTTAAGGAGAACCAGTCTCAGGACAGCAGAACAACAGCGGATGTTTTTGGAGACTGTTTGCACCAGTATCTGATTAAAGAAGCTATCTTTGATAAGAATGTATTGGGATTCAATGTTGAGTATATAAGCACCTATAAGGGGCAGTATGACGAAACAGACGAGACAATGGTGGAGGATATAGACAGGAAAGAAGTTTTGGAATCAGATGATAGAGTGGCTTTGGTCGCGAATCATATCATAAGCCATCACACAGGAAAGACAAGGATAAAGGGCAATAAGTATACAGCTATTTTTGCTGTTTCCAGTATTTCTATGCTTGTCAGATATTACAACGAATTTAAGAAGATAAAGCATAATTTCAAGATTGCTGCAGTCTTTTCCTATGGAGCAAATGATGAGCTTGACGGGGCAGACAAGCACAGCAAAGACCACCTTGCAAGTATCATGGATGACTATAATAAAATGTTTGATACAAATTTCTCAACGGATACATATGATGGATATAACAGGGATATTTCAAAGCGAATGCAAATAAAGAAAATTCCTGAGATTGATATTCTAATAGTGGTCAATATGTATTTGACAGGATTTGACGCCAGACCGTTAAATACTTTATATGTAGATAAGAATTTAGAGTGGCATACTCTTTTACAAGCCTTTTCCAGAACGAACAGAGTGGAAAAGGAAACGAAACAGTTTGGGAATATTGTATGTTACAGGAATTTGAAGAAAAAGACAGATGATGCCCTGCGCCTGTTCTCTGGCGGCGGTGATATTTCAGAGATATTACTCAAAAACTATGACTATTATTTGGACAAGGCAAAACAGCTAATTGCAGAGATTTACAAGGTGGTATCACGTCCAGAAGATATTGATAACATCCAGTCGGAAGAAGAACAGGCTAAGTTTGTTATTGCTTTTAGAGAATTATCTAAAATGCTTTTGGTTCTTGAAACCTTTGTAGATTTTACATGGGATGACTTGGATCAAGTTATGACACAGCAGGAATATGAGAACTTCAAGAGCAGGTATTTTACAATACATGACAATCTGAACAATAACAGAGATGCCGAAAAGGTATCTATTCTGGATGATATTGATTTTAGTATTGAGATTATCCAAACAGACAAAATCAATGTGACATACATAATGAATCTTCTTAAAAATATGGAGAGGAAAGACAAAAAGCAGCGTGAAAAGGATATTCAGCGTATTTATGATGAATTGGACAGAACAGATAATCCAGAACTTAAAAAGAAAGTGGAGCTTATCAAACGCTTTATCGGTAATGTTCTGGTAGGACTTCCTGACGATGCATCAGTTGAAGAAGCCTATGTTGATTTTGAGGATAAAGTGAGAAATGAGGAAATAGAAGCCTTTGCTAAGGAAAAGGATATTGATGCTGATAAGATAAAGCAGATTATATCCGAATATGAGTTTTCTCATACACTTACAAAAGATATGATTAAAGAGCAAATTCCTGTGGCGTTGCCATTTAGGGAACGCAGAGCATTGATACAGGAGATTATAGACTTTATTACACAGAACTGTGATAAGTATCAGTAGAACAGGAGAATTGAAATGTCAGATATTAATGAACAGAAGAAATTAGCCAGTGAGCTGGCGGCAAAACTATGGGCAATGGCGAATGATCTAAGAGGAACAATGGAAGCGTATGAGTTTAAAAACTATATACTTGGGCTTATTTTCTATAAGCATTTATCAGATAAAACAGAAGCATTTCTTATAGAAGCCTTTGAACATGATGAAATAACATATGAAGAAGCATGGGAAGATGAGGAATTAAGAGAAGAGCTTGCAGATGATATGTTAGAGAGTCTTGGATTTGTGATGGAGCCAAAGTATTTATTTCCAAATGTAATCAAGATGGTCAACAGTGATACATTTACGATTGACTATATGGAAAAGATTATTGCATCCATTACAGATTCCACTATCGGCAGAGACTCGGAGGAAGATTTTAAAGGATTGTTCGAGGATATGGACTTGAAATCTTCTAAGCTCGGCAGAGAATTGAAACAACGAGGAAAGCTAATTGGAAAGATTTTAAAACAAATAGATAGTATCAGTTTTGAAATGGGCGGCACTGATGTCGATATTTTGGGAACTGCTTATATTACGCTTATCGGTAACTTTGCTTCAACAGCAGGCAAAAAGGGTGGGGAGTTCTATACCCCTACGAATATGAGTAAGCTCGTTGCCAGACTTGCCACAGTAGGACTTACGGATGTCCTATCCGCTTTTGACTGTGCCTGTGGCTCTGGATCGCTTCTACTACAGGTAGGACAGTTTGCAAAGGTGCGTAAGTATTTTGGACAGGAAAAGGTCAGCAGTACATATAATCTTGCCAGAATGAATATGATCTTGCATGATATTCCATATCAAAATTTTAATATTATAAATGTTGATACATTGGAGAATGATAGAGAGTTTGAAGATGAGAAGTTTACTGTACAAGTAGCCAATCCACCATATTCAACAAAATGGAGTGCTGATCCTAAGTTAATGGAAGATGAAAGATATTCTCCATATGGGAAACTTGCGCCATCTTCTAAGGCAGACTTTGCTTTTGTACAGCATATGATTTATCACATGGATGAGGGAGATAGCAGGATAGTTGTACTTCTTCCGCATGGCGTACTATTTCGCGGATCAGCCGAACAAGCAATAAGAAAATATATTATTAAGGACTTGAATTACTTAGATGCAGTTATAGGACTTCCTGCAAATTGTTTTCAGGGAACAGGTATTCCTGTGTGTTGTTTAGTGTTTAAAATGGAGCGTAACGGAAATGCGGATAATGTTTTCTTTATTGATGCCAGTAAAGAATTTGTGCCTGGGAAAGCTATGAACTATATCACGGATGAGCATATTGATAAAATTGTTAATGCCTATACCCAGAGAGAAGATATAGATAAATATTGCCATAAGGCATATCTGGAAGAGATTAAAAAAAATGACTATAATCTCAATATTCCTCGTTATGTAGATACATTTGAGGAAGAAGAACCTGTTAATATAGTCGCCAATAAGAAAAGACTTGCCGAGTTAGAAGCTAAAGAAAAAGCGGCGCTGGATAAAGTTAATAAGTTTTTTACAGAGCTTGGATTATAAGGAGGTCTGAAATTATGGCAAAACCTAAATTGAGATTTCCGGAGTTTACGGGTGAGTGGGAAAAAACGATTTTAGAGAAGAAAGTACATATATATGATGGAACCCATCAAACCCCAAAGTATGTTTCTAAAGGCGTAAAATTTGTTAGTGTGGAAAATATACACGATATTTATAACACTGATAAGTTTATTTCAGAGGAAGCATATGATAAGTATAAAATAAAGCCACAGAAAGATGATATATTAATGACAAGAATTGCGGGAATTATTGGAGATACAGCTATGGTTTCGAAAAATGAACCTTTAGCATATTATGTTAGTTTGGCTCTTATAAGAAAAAAAGAAAATATAAATACAGTTTTTTTGGCATATAATATAAACTCTAACGGATTTAAGCATGAGTTACACAGAAGAATTATTCATGTCGCTTTTCCTAAAAAAATAAATTTGGGAGATATAGGTAAATGTGAAATCACTTTTCCAAAAGAAAAAGAGCAACAAAAAATAGCAGATTTTTTATCTTCCATAGACGATATTATCAAAGTACAGGAAGAAGAAATTTCTGTATTTGAAGAACAGAAAAAGGGCATAATGCAGAAACTGTTTAATCGTGAAGTAAGATTTAAAGCGGATGATGAAAGTGAGTATCCTGAGTGGAAAGAAAAGAAACTATTTAATATCGGAGCAATTATTACGGGAACGACACCATCTACAAAAAATGAAAAGTATTATTCTGATAAATATTTATGGGTTACACCTGCTGATATAGAGGGAAAAGAAATTTCAAATTCACAAAAAAAATTATCTGAAGATGGTTTAAAGAAAGGTAGAATCATACCAGCTAATAGCGTTCTTGTTACATGCATAGCGAGCATTGGGAAAAATGCCATATTGCGAGAAATGGGAAGTTGCAACCAACAGATAAATGCGATTACACCTAACAATGAGTATAATGTGGATTTTCTTTATTATCTTCTTTGCTTCAATGAAAATATGTTGCATGCAAATGCAGGACGTGGTGGAATGGAAATACTTAATAAAGATCAATTTTCCAAATTAAGTATGCTTTTTCCTTGTATAGAAGAGCAGAAAAAAATAGCTGATTGTTTAACTGCATATGATGAAGTTACCCAAATAAAGAAAGGTAAGCTGGAGACTTGGAAAGAAATCAAAAAGGGATTGTTACAGCAGATGTTTGTATAAAATATTTTGTAGAGAAGAGAAAAAACGATTGAACTGGCTGGATATGTTATAGATAAGCTGAAAGTTAAGAGAAATAACAGTTTACCTGTGGGAGTGTAAAAAATAGAACAGCCGTCCTGTATCAAACACACCATAGTGGATGTGATTGTGACAGGTACTGCATAGTGAAACAATGCTTACTTCTACGTCGAGTGACACCTCAAATTTATCGGAGTATGCCATTGGGATTAAATGATGTTGCTCTGTATAATTTTGGCTTGTTTCCATTATATACAAATCTACCCTTAATTTCTGTTTCATTTTTGGCTTTTTATCTTTGTTTTCAAATACCCGTAAATTTATATTGAATGTTACATTATTATAATCTTCTATCATTAGTGTATCTTCAATATCGTTAAGAATGATTTCCTTTACTTGTTTTTTTACGAACTTTTTTCTATCTCCTGTAATTATTCGCTTCATAAAAAGAATACTTATCATCCATTTTATATGGTACATCCACTGGCAAAAGAGGAAATATCCATACGCAATTAGGCGGGGGATGCCTGTGGTCTGTATCTGTTTGCCACCCTGCATTATGCGAAATCAATCCGGCTGCCATCCTGAAGTATTTTGAAATGGAATCCGCTGCGGATAATGCTTTCGTCAATACGGTACTGGTGGATATGACCGAATACGCAAGACAGCACAGCGACAAGGCAGTAAAAAAGACTTTAAGCATTCCCAGGTGGCTGAATACTCTTTGTGAAAAAAAGCATCCACTTTTCAAAAGTATTGCAGGATGCCCTGTTGACAAAAGTGCAATCACTATGACTGGCAGCAGTCATAAGGGGCTTTATATATAAAAATGTGGTATTTATTGTGGAAAAATATCTTCCAGGATGTCCGCGAGCCGCATAAATAAAGGCTTTACACCCAAGGCTGTCACCATATAAGGAGATAATTTGAAAACATCAACAAAAATAACCCGTGGGCGATAGCAAAGCCAAAAACCAGCGCAAAAGGCGGAAATGCTTTTTACGCTGGCTTTCTTATATAGAAATAAAATCTTACATTTGCAAAATTGAAAATCCCTTGTTACGATATAAAATATAAAGCAAAATGCAACTTTTAGACCCAAAATCGGTGTATATAGGTGAAAGCAGCTTTCGATAGAATCTAAGAAAGGAGAAGTCATGAAGGATGAAGAAATCGTAAAATTGTATTTTTCACGGTCAGAGGATGCCATTTCCGAGACAGCATTGAAATACGGGAACTATTGCAGCTACATATCCCAAAACATTCTCCGTAGTAAGGAAGATGCTGAAGAATGTGTAAATGATGCTTATTTTGCTGCATGGAAAACAATTCCGCCTAAAAACCGCAAAATCTAAAAACTTTTTTAGGAAAGCTGACACGGAATATTTCCATAAAAAAGCAAGAAAAGTATCAAGCTGCAAAAAGAGGCGGCGGATATATGGATATCGTCTTGTCTGAACTGGAGGAATGCATAGCTTCCCATAGCAGTATGGAAGACAGTATAGATTATGCTGCTTTGATTGAAAGTATTAACTCGTTTCTGTCATCTCTGCCATCTCTTAACCGGATTATTTTTGTTCGCAGATATTGGTATGTAAGTTCCATATCTGAAATTGCAGAACAGTACAATATAAGTGAAAGTAAGGTAAAATCCATACTCTTTCGTTTAAGAAAGCGTCTGAAGAAACATTTAGGAATGGAGGGGTTTTTTTTATGAATTCTCGAAAACTGTTTAATAGCATAGGAGGAATTGAAGATAGATTTATTGACGAAGCCTCCCCGAAGGAGAAAATGCAACCAACCAAACGGCACTTTTCAATAATAAGAGCTGCGGTTGCTGCGGCGATTATACTGGTTATTTCTGTACCTGTCACGGCGTTTGCTATTGAGGCATTCCAGTATAATGCAGCAGTAACATTCTTAACTTCGCTTGGAATTGAAGCCGAAGATTTAAGCGATTATTCCCGCAGAGAAGTTATAGACACTGCTAAAACATATGACGCAGGCGAAAGTAATGCTAAACTTGGCGTGACAGGAGACAAACTTTTAGAAGCAGAGAAAACTGTAACTGTTTTACAAGCAGACTATCCGAAATATAATACAGCCGAAGAATTAGTGGAATATTCGAATTTAGTTTTTACTGGCACAGTCAAAAATATTGAATACCAAATGATTGATGTAAGTACAGACAAAGAACCAGATGAAGATACCGGATTCGTAGATGATGAGGAGATGCCGTATACGCTTTATACTATTGATGTGGACAAAGTATACAAAGGAAGTATTGAGTCGTCCACAATCATAGTCAGGCGTGTTGGCGGAATTTTTGGCAGTGATGAATATATTGTGGAGAATGCATCTGAAATTGCAAAGGGAAAAAAATATTTATTTGTTGCTAAAACGTATGAAGATACCTATCCAAGTTTATTGAATGCAGATCAGAGTTCTTATGATATGGATGCTCCTCAAACTGTAATAGACGCGGAAGAAAAAGAAATTATGTTATCTGATATTCTCAAATTGTTCTAAAATTATGCGTTTGCTCTGTATAATTCATACTTCCTTAATGACATTTTTCGGAAAGTATGGTAAACTGTGAAAAAATATATATTAACACAGACGAGGAGGGCGGATATGTCTTTATTAGAAGCAATACTCATGGGGGTTATACAGGGCGTTACAGAGTTTCTGCCAGTCAGCAGTTCCGGGCATCTTGCAATATTCAAAATATTGTTTGATATAGAAACAGACACCGGTATGCTGTTTGACGTGCTCTTGCATCTGGGAACTCTGATTGCAATTTTCATTGCATTTTACCGGGATATTTTCCGTATGGTTGAGGAGGCCTTTGCTATGCTGGGGGATCTCTTTTGCGATATACGGATTTTTTTGGGAAATGTTTTTTTAAGAAGGGATGAACCGTATTACAGGTTGGTGAATAACAGTTACCGGAAGTTTGTTATGCTGGTAATTGTATCGACGATACCGACCGGGATTATTGGCTATAAGGCAGCTGATGTTGTGGAAGCGGCATCTGAGGTTTTGCTTGTTCCAGGTATTTGCCTGATAGTGACGTCAGTATTGCTGTTTTTATCTGACCGGATGGCAGATGGCATTAAGACGCCTAAAAATGTGACTTATTCCAATGCTTTTTTTATTGGGATTTGCCAGGGCTATGCGACACTGCCGGGACTGTCGCGTTCCGGCACGACGATTACGGCATGTCTGTTGAGCGGTTTTAACCGTAAGTTTGCAGTAAAATATTCGTTTATTATGTCCATACCTGCTATTTTGGGTGCGGTTGTATTAAAGCTTACCGATTTTGGGGAGCTCAAAGTTACGGCAGCTGACGCAGGCTGTTATGCGGCGGGTATTTTGTGTGCGGCTGTTGTGGGATATGTCTGCATCAGAACAATGTTAGTTATAGTGCGCAAAAGGAAGTTTACTTTTTTTGCGGCGTACTGCCTGCTTGTAGGGCTTGTTTCTATTGGCGGTTATTTTTTTGCAGTTTAAATAGTTTATAGAACAAAAAGTTTGGAGGAATTTATGGCAACTGGTAGGAAAAAGGCTTCTAAGCGTGCAAAGCCACAGAAACTGGCGTTTGAGAGTGAGGTAATGCTTTGGATTTTGCTGGCAGTGTCTGTCCTGCTGTTTGTCAGCAATTTTGGAATTGGCGGCAAGGTGGGGAGCTTTGCAAGTGCATTGATTTTCGGGCTGTTTGGGTTAATGGCTTATATTTTTCCGATTGTTCTGTTTATCGGGGCATGTTTTCTGATTTCCAATAAACGCAATCATCTGGCGGTTTTTAAATTTGTTGCGGGTATATTGTTGTTTTTGTCGTTTTGCATGTTTTTACAACTGATTGTACAGGACAAGAACCGGATTACGATTCATATCT
This sequence comes from Eubacterium sp., assembly GCA_022794015.1. Lineage (GTDB taxonomy): Bacteria > Bacillota > Clostridia > Lachnospirales > Lachnospiraceae > Roseburia_B. The sequence continues at coordinate 10,902 of JAAWDZ010000025.1, forward strand.
TGAAGGAGGCATATACTTATTCATCATCATATAAAAAAGGCGGCGGTGTACTCGGCGGACTTCTGGTCTGGCTGTGCGTACCAAATTTCGGTACATTCGGGGCATTTGTAATTGCTGTAGTAGTGATGATTATTTCTATGGTTTTGCTTACGGAACGATCCCTTTTCAGGGGAATGAAGCGCGGCGGGCAGAAGGTGTATAAAACGGCCAGAAAAGAAGCGAGAAATTATCGCGAAAGCCGGCCCAGACGACAGCAGGAGCGTAAGGAACGCCGTATGGATAAAAAGGTAAGAGGCGTTTCTGCGGATATTTTGTTAAAAGCAGAGAAGAAACCGGACAGTGACGAGGTAAACGAGATTACGCCGGAGGATATAACGGACTTACCGGAGGTAAAGAAGAAAAAGAGCGTCCGTGTAAAGCCTGTTGCACAGGGAGATACGATACTTCCGGAGATTTTTATAGGAGATATCTTAGAGGAGAATACAAAAGAACAGCAAAATGACATGGAACCGGAAAAGACAAAGGAAGAAGCAGGAAACAGCAGCTATGAGTATAAAGACGCAAAGTTTCTGGAAGGGCTTCTGTCTGATGTGAGCGCGATGACCGGAATTACAGAGCCTGCGCCATATGTGTTTCCACCGGTTTCTCTGTTAAAGAAAAGTAAGGTAAAAGCAATCGGAGATTCGAAGGCGTATCTTAGGGCGACGGCGAACAAGCTGCAGCAGACTTTAAAGAATTTCGGAGTGAATGTTACGGTTACGAATATCAGCAGCGGGCCTTCGGTTACACGGTATGAAATCCAGCCGGAGATGGGGGTAAAAGTCAGCAAAATTGTAAATCTGACTGATGATATTAAGTTAAACCTGGCGGCGGCAGATATTCGTATGGAAGCGCCGATTCCAGGAAAAGCTGCGATTGGAATTGAAATTCCAAATAAAGAAAACGTAACGGTTATGTTCCGGGAACTGATTGAATCGGCGGAGTTTGTGCAGAATACTTCAAAAATAGCGTTTGCAGCTGGAAAAGATATAGCGGGGCAGGTAATTGTAACGGATATTGCCAAAATGCCGCATCTTTTGATTGCAGGGGCGACCGGATCCGGAAAGTCTGTCTGTATCAATACGATTATTATGAGTATTCTCTTTAAAGCGCATCCGGATGATGTGAAATTGATTATGGTAGATCCCAAGGTTGTGGAACTGAGTGTTTACAACGGGATACCGCATTTGATGATTCCGGTTGTAACGGATCCGAAGAAAGCGGCCGGCGCATTAAACTGGGCGGTTGCAGAGATGGAAGATCGCTATCAGAAGTTTGCGGAATGTGGGGTCCGCGATTTGAATGGGTATAATGCCAGAATTGAGTCGCTTTCTCATATTGAAGGCGATGATGCGCCGCAGAAGCTGCCGCAGATCGTGATTATCGTAGATGAGCTTGCGGATTTGATGATGGTGGCGTCTCATGAAGTGGAGACTGCAATTTGCCGCCTGGCACAGCTTGCAAGAGCCGCGGGGCTGCATTTGATTATTGCGACGCAAAGACCGTCTGTTAATGTCATTACCGGGTTAATCAAGGCAAATATGCCTTCGCGTGTGGCGTTTGCCGTGACGAGCGGCGTGGATTCGCGGACGATTCTGGATATGGTCGGCGCAGAGAAATTGCTTGGAAAAGGCGATATGCTTTTTTTCCCGCAGAATTTCCAGAAGCCGCTGCGTGTGCAGGGTGCATTTGTATCTGATGATGAAGTGTCGGACGTCGTGGCGTTTATCAAAAAAGAAAATGGTCTGGGAGAATATAATCCTGCCATACAGGAGCGCATGGAACAGTCTGAAAATATTTCAGCGTCTGTTTCGGACGGGGCGAAGGCAGATAACGGCAGGGATGTGCTTTTTTATGAGGTTGGCAAATTTTTAATAGAAAGTGAAAAAGGTTCTATCGGTTCCATCCAGCGCCGGTTTAAAGTAGGATTTAACCGTGCGGCGCGTATTATGGATCAGTTGGCCGAGGCCGGTCTGGTCGGGCCGGAGGAAGGAACAAAGGCAAGGAAGATACTGATGACACTCGAAGAGTTCGAGCAGCTTTAAAAACAGGAGGTTTGCGGAATGAAGACGGATATTGAGATTGCACAGGAGGCAAAATTAGAACCCATTCGGGAGGTGGCGGCAAAGCTTGCAATCCCGGAAGATGATTTGGAACTGTATGGAAAGTATAAGGCAAAGCTGTCTGATGAGTTACTGCAGCGGACGATTGCAAACCAGGACGGGAAGCTGGTGCTTGTCACGGCGATTAACCCTACACCTGCCGGAGAAGGAAAGACAACGACCAGTATTGGCTTAGGGCAGGCGTTGGGACGACTTGGTAAAAAGGCTGTCCTGGCATTGAGAGAACCGTCTCTTGGCCCCTGCTTTGGCATCAAGGGCGGGGCGGCGGGCGGAGGATATGCCCAGGTAGTTCCGATGGAGGATTTGAACCTGCACTTTACAGGGGATTTCCACGCGATTACATCCGCCAACAATCTGCTGGCAGCTTTACTGGACAATCACATTCAGCAGGGCAATAAGCTGCAGATAGACCCGCGGCAGATTGTACAGAAACGCTGTATGGATATGAATGACCGTGTGCTGCGGAATGTTGTAGTGGGATTAGGCAGCAAAATGGACGGTATGGTGCGGGAGGATCATTTTGTCATTACCGTAGCTTCGGAAATTATGGCGATTCTCTGTCTGGCGGATGATATACAGGATCTGAAAAAACGGCTTTCTAAAATTATTGTGGCTTATACTTTTGACGGGGAACCGGTAACGGCAGGTGATTTGAACGCGGCGGGGGCTATGACGGCATTGTTAAAAGACGCCATGAAACCGAATCTGATTCAGACCTTAGAGCATACACCGGCGATTGTCCACGGCGGGCCGTTTGCCAATATTGCCCATGGCTGCAACAGTGTCCGGGCGACGAAGGCAGGGCTTAAGTTAGCGGATATTGTTGTAACCGAAGCCGGGTTTGGCGCGGATTTGGGCGCGGAAAAGTTTTTCGATATCAAATGCCGCAAAGCAGGGCTGCACCCGGATTGCGTTGTGCTGGTTGCAACGGTGCGCGCGTTAAAATACAATGGAGGCGTGTCGAAGGCAGATCTTCCCAAAGAAGATTTGGAGGCGTTAAAGAGAGGAATTGTAAATCTGGAGAAGCATATTGAAAATCTGCAGAAATACCAGGTGCCCATTGTTGTGACATTAAATTCCTTTGTGACAGATACGCAGTCAGAGACAGATTTTGTAGAGCAGTTCTGCAAGGAGCGGGGCTGTGAGTTTGCCCGTTCAAGAGTATGGGAACTGGGTGGCGAAGGCGGTCTTGAACTGGCAGGGAAGGTATTAAAGACTTTGGATGAGAAGGAAAGCCATTTTAAAGTGCTTTATCCGGACGATCTGGAATTAAAGGAGAAGATTGCATGTATTGCCAGGGAAATTTACGGCGCGGACGGTGTGACGTACGCTCCGGCAGCCGAAAAAGAACTGGCGCGTATTACGAAGCTTGGAATGGGAGATTTCCCGGTATGTCTGGCGAAGACACAGTATTCCTTATCGGATGATCCCAATAAACTGGGCAGGCCGGAGAGATTTACTGTAAATGTAAGAGAAGTTTATGTTTCTGCAGGGGCAGGTTTTGTCGTTGTGATTCTGGGTGCAATTATGACGATGCCGGGTCTGCCGAAGGTTCCGGCTGCGAATGGGATTGACGTAGATGAGAACGGGCGCATTACGGGGTTATTTTAGGTTGTTATGTGAAAGCGGCAGTGGTAAAAGACCGGATTTTTGGTGAGTAAGGGAGGCAGGTTTTATGATGTATCTATATATGACGCTGAATGATGATACGGAGATTACACATTCAGAAATGAAACAGGACGGGAGAGTATAGGTTTATATTGAAACGCCGGATGAGCAGGTTTGTTTTCGCCATGCTACTTGTTGGCTGCCGGAATACAGGTGGGAGGATATTTTTGCGTATTCGGACGTGGAGATGGAATATTTAAAAAAAATGATACGGAATAATGCACATCTGATTATAGAGTTTTCGCAAGAAGGGGGTATTATAAATGCCTCAAATTTTTAGAGTTGGTTCGTATGTAGTTTATTTTTGGTCTAATAAAAATAATCCTGTGGAACCGATTCATGTGCATGTATCGGAGGGACGGGCATTTGCCAGCTCGACTAAAATCTGGATTACAAATTCGGGAAAAGCTCTTATATGTAATAATAATTCCAGAATTCCAGACAAGGTGTTAAAAAATATTATGCGCCAAATTGAGGCGAACAGTGAGATGATCCTTGACAGATGGCGCGAACAGTTTGGAGAAATCAGATATTATTGTTAGCAGTACAGGATATGAAATGACAAACAGATTAGAAACGAGAATCAGGAGGAACTATGGCTAAAATTATTGATGGAAAGAAGATTTCAGCTGAAATCAAAGAAGAGTTAAAGGAGCAGGTTGCACAGTTAAAGCTGGCAGGAGTGGAAGGCGCTCTGGCGGTTATTCAGGTGGGGAACGATCCGGCGTCCAGCGTATATGTGCGCAATAAGAAAAAAGCATGTGAATATATCGGGATTCATTCAAAGACATTTGAACTGCCAGAGGAAACGACGCAGAAGGAGCTTTTGGATTTGATTGAAAAGTTGAATGAAGACGAAGCGGTAAACGGCATTCTGGTGCAGCTTCCGGTTCCGGCGCATATTGATGAAAAGACGATTATCAATGCAATTTCTCCACTGAAGGATGTGGATGGTTTTCATCCGGAGAGCGTAGGATCTCTTATGATTGGGCAGCCGGGATTTGTGTCGTGTACTCCGGCAGGGATTATCGAATTGCTGCGGCGTTCAAAGGTGAAAATGGATGGAGCAAACTGTGTGATTGTGGGCAGGAGCAATATTGTAGGTAAGCCGATGGCTTTTTTGATGCTTCGGGAAAATGCGACGGTTACGGTTACGCATTCCCACACAAAGGATTTAAAGGACATTTGTAAGAATGCCGATATACTGATCGTAGCTATCGGCAAAAAGGAATTTATTACAGGAGATTATATCAAACCGGGCGCAGTAGTGATTGATGTCGGCATCCACAGGGATGAGAACAATAAGCTTTCCGGTGACGTGAAATATGATGAGGCAGAAGAAATCGCTTCTATGATTACACCGGTTCCGGGCGGCGTCGGCCCGATGACAATCGCCATGTTGATGCACAATTGTGTGGAAGCGATGGCCAGATAAGCAGGAGTAATACGGCATGAAATGTGAAAAATGCGGCAATGAGTTAAAAGCGGGTTATGTATATTGCAGCAAATGCGGGAATGCGGTGCAGTTAGTACCGGATTATAACCTGCTTGATGAAGATTTGTTAGGGGATATTATCCAGAATGAAGCAAAGGACAGCAGTGAGGACACTGTATTAAATACAGAGCTCATAGAGAAATTGCGAAGGAAAAAAATGCTAATCGGAGGCGCTGTTGCGGCAGCGCTTCTGGTTGCTGTACTGACTTCGTTTTTTTTGTATCAGGAAACGGAAAAAAGGCGTGCGGGAAGCTATGATTATCAGTTTGGAAAAGCGCAGGAATATTTAGGAGAGGGCGATTATAACAGGGCCGCTGCATGTTATCGACAGGCTCTTATATTGCGGGCTCAGGATCCGGCGGCGGCTAAGGGGCTGGCCGGGATATATATGGAACAGGAAGAGGATGAGGAAGCAAAACAGACGTTAGAGGAATTGGTAAAAGCCGGTCAGGAAGATACCGAGTCGCTTCAAATGCTGATTGAACTGTATGACAGGAATGGAGAATATGACAAAATTTCTGAGCTTTGCGATGCAGTGAACGGGAGGGAAATGCCGCTTTTGTTTGGAGATTATCTGGTAGATTTGCCGGAGTTTGGCATTGCGCCGGGGACATACGGACAGGAGCTTGCCGTTTCCATAATGGCAGGAGAGGATTGTGATATTTTATACACGACGGACGGAGAAAATCCGGCGCTGCATGGAAAGCTTTATGAAAATGAGATACGATTGGAGGATGAGGGCACAACTGTATTTTTTGCCGTCGCACGCAACCGGATGGGGATTTGCAGTGAGATAGCCAGGGCTTCTTATACCATTCGCTTTGAAAAGCTGGATATGCCGTCGGTATTGCCATCCGGCGGAACTTATTATGATGCGCAGCAGATCACGGTATCCGTGCCGGAAGGCTGCAGCGCCTATTATACATGGGACGGCAGCGATCCAACGGAACATTCTGCAAAGTATACAGGTCCGCTTGCTATGCTGCCGGGTAACCAGGTGCTGTCTGTGGTGTCGGTAGATGAATCAGGGGCAAAAAGCGGAGTATATCGTGTGAATTATGTGTATATGCCATAGATAGAGGAAGGAGGAGCTTTAGATGGGCATCTGGAAACGGGCATACCTTTATATCAAGCGTAAAAAAACGCGGAGTATAAAGCTGTTTCTGATATTCTTTCTGACAGGCATACTTCTTCTGACAGGGCTTTCGGTACGCAGAGGGGCCGCAGAGGAAGCCGGAAAAATCAGAAGCTCCCTGGCTGCGGGACTGACACTGATTTGCAAGCCGATGGATCCTTATAAAATGTTTGATATCAGTACCAATGAAAAGGGGGAAACGGTATTTTTGCATAAGCTTCCTCTGGTTACGGAAAATCGGATAGAAGAACTGCTTGCGGTAGATGGCATCAGCGGCTTTTTCAGTGATTTGGAAAGTAAAAAAGCGTATACAGAGCATACACTGGTGCCGGGCGTCGACAGTCAGGCGCTTGATATTCTGGAAGGCAGAGCTTCGGAAGAGTATCCCGGACAACGGGAGCTTTTAGAAGAGTATCAGGAATATTCCAGAATTGGTGCACATATGGTCAGTGTAGTTGGGGTGTATGACAGCCAGTGGCATCCTGCGTTTGTCAATGGAGCAGTTGAACTTGTAAAGGGACAGCATGTCGGTTTAAAGGATAGAAAAAAAGCTGTCATATCAGATCAGTTGGCAGAGAAAAACGGTTTTGTCATCGGTGATCATCTGAAAATTCAATGCATAGAAGAAGTGGATTGCGCATGGTATGGAAGTATTTATGAAGCAGAGATTGCAGGGATATTCCATATGAATTTTGAGCAGCCGGTAGGAGAATATACAAAAGAGCCGCAGCTTTTAGCAAATGTGATTTTTTGTACTACGGATATGTCAGACTGGTACACACATGAAGAACAGGTTTATTTTGAGAAAGAAATTACTGCACTGGAATCGGAACATCATCTGGAAACAATGGTTTTATTTGTGGAAGATCCCGCTCTTTTGGATTCTGTAAAAGAACAGCTGCTTCAAATAGATTCGATTGACTGGGAATATTATGATACCAGGGTTTACGATAAGGATTATCAGACGGCGGCCGCACCGCTTTTGATGATGATAAAATTTTCGGATGTGCTGATTGCAGCTGTAATTTTTTTAGCATTTCTATTCCTTTTGAAATGTCTGATGGTATGGACGAGGAGCCGTAAACGGGAAACAGGTATCCTTTTTTTGAACGGGATAAAAAGGAAAGATATGCTTTTACAGTTCATTTTGGAGTGTTGCTGTATGGCGGCAGCAGCGTTTCCGGCAGCAGCATTTCTGGCCGGGCCGCTTTCTGGATTTCTGGGGAACGGGCTGTGGACATTGCTGTTTTCGGCAGCCAATACACGGGGATATGAGGTGATTACAGATGGATTTGGCTCTGGAATAGAAGTGAATATGCTGCCTGTAAAAGGAGATGCGCTGTCTTATGTTTTAACACCAGAAATGTTGTCAGGGGTGTTTCTGGTATTGGTGGGGATGTCAGCGGCGGCGGTATTGGTTTCTTCTAAGGAGATATGGAAGTGGAAGACAACAGAGCTTTTGGAAAGAAGGTGAGCATATGACAGAAGAAAGGGAAATTTATTTTGAAAACAGATATCTTATAGATGATAATATGATCAAAGAGTATGTAAATCAGGCGCTTTTTCGTAGCACAAAGCGGATGGGAGGCGTAATTTGTTTGCTTTCGATGATGATGTTTGTTCTTTCCTGTTTGGATAAAAACCCGGTTTTTATGGCAGTTTATGCCGTATGCTTTCTGATTCTGGCGGGCAGTCTGCTGCTGATTGGCCCGGTTGCCGTAAGACAGATTAAGGACAGCGGAATGAAACTTCACAATGGACAGAATTGTGAAACGATTGTACGGTTTGGAGAGAGCATTACGATGGAAGAGGGCAAATGTGTCTTTACAGTGGAGTATTCCCAGATTGAACGTATTTATTATCTGAAATATGTCTGCGTGCTGATGTTTGGTAAAAGGAATGGCATTTTACTAAGTCCCACAGGATTTGCAGTGGGAAATTACGAAGAGTTTCAGGAGTTTATTGAGGGTAAGGTAAAAGTATGATAAAATAAAATACTCCTGGAATCTTCTGATATCTGATTCGTCACAAAAACAGGTGTAAGGGAGATTCCGAGAGTACATAGCAAAAAGAGGAGGAATATCAGATGAAAATCAAACGATGTATGGCATTTGTTTTGTCAGCGGTTCTGACAGTGGCAGGACTGCCGGTCTCTGCTACCGCGGCGCCGACGGATGCAAACGGGGAAATTGGCAGAAACCAGGAGATTGTATATGTGGAACCCGCGCAGGAAACAGAGGATCTTTTGGGAAACCTGCCGGGTAACGGCGAATTGTTCCAGATGTATGTGGACGGATTATTTTTTGGGAATCCATCTGTATCGGTATACGGGGATTTTGGAGCGCAGAAGCTTGAGGGGCTCAATTTAGAGGCATACCGGCATTTAAAGGAAAAAATCCATCAAATTGCAATGGGAGAAGCAGCAAGTTCCCAGATTACAATAACTTTGGAAGAGCTTGGGATTACGAAGAGAGAATGGACAGCAGAAGAGCTTGGGGTAGCGTCGATTGTAACAGACAAAGCCATTACGCAGGAGGCAGTCAATGCCCTGAGCAAACTGATTTCCCCCGATTTGAGGACGGTTTTAAACTATTTGCTCGTGGATTGTCCCTGGGATTTGTATTGGTATGATAAGACAGCTCCTACCGGTTCAAGCAGTGGTATGTCAGTCAAGGCTACTAACACAGATGGAACCTGGCTGTTGTACCTGCCAGAGGATTTTACAGGGTTTACTTATGATTTCCCGGTTGCGGCAGAATACAGGGCTTCCTCAGAAAACCTGTATTCAGTAAATACTGATTTGGTTCAGTCGGCAAAGACTGCCGCAGAAAACGCAAAGCAGATTGTAAGAGAAAATGCCGGCTTAAATGATTTTCAAAAGCTGACGGCCTATAAGGACAAGATATGCGAGCTGGTTTCCTATAACCATCAGGCTGTGGATACAAATGCCGCATATGGAAATCCCTGGCAGCTGATATGGGTGTTTGACGGAAATCCGGATACTGGCGTAGTATGTGAGGGATATTCCAAAGCATTTCAGTATCTGTGCGATCTGTCTGATTTTAACAACAGCAGCGTTGCATGCTATACGGTTACCGGAATAATGAACGGAGGAACGGGAGCCGGAGGACATATGTGGAACATTGCTACAATGGGCAATGGGAAAAACTATATTGTGGATGTGACGAACTGCGATACAGATACGATCGGCGCACCGGACCATTTGTTTTTGGCAGGGGCGTCCGGCGGTGTGTCAGGCGGATATGCAGTATCCATTCCTGGCGGCAATGTTACCATCCGTTATGAATATGATAATGGGCATCCTGAAATGTACGGGGATGTTCTGAATATTTCTGACACAGATTATGTATATGATCCGTCCCATGAAGATAATTGTCCAAATCATCACCTGGACTCGGTGGCAGAGCGTCCGGCATCCTGTACGGAGGATGGGAATATTGCGTATTACATCTGCCAGGCATGCCAGAAGGTGTATAGCAGCGCGGATGGAACAGGAGAAATCCGTGTGGAGGATACAGTGGCGCCGGCTCTTGGACATAACTATGGTACAGAATGGGATAGCAGCGCAGATACGCATTACCATGTGTGCAGCCGGTGTCAGGACAGAGCAGACGAAGCGGAACATGTTTTTGAATGGGTAACGGATACGGAACCGACTGAAACAACCGCAGGAACCAGGCATGAAGAATGTAGCGTATGCGGACGCCAGGGAAGGCAGGAAACCATCGATCCGCTTCCTCATGAGCATACATACAGTGAGGTTTATGAATCGGATGAGACAGGCCACTGGAAAATATGCGAAGCGTGCCAGAGCGCGACGGAAACAGAAGCGCATGAATATGGAGACTGGACAGTAAAGAAAGAGGGAAGCTGTACAGAACCAGGGCAGGAAGCAAGGACATGCGGTACCTGCGGATATGAAGAAACAAGGGAAATCGGGGCGCGGCATGAAATAGAGGCAATACAGGCGAAAGAGCCAACCTGTACAGAAGCCGGGAACCAGGCATATTTCAGCTGTAAAAACTGCGGCCAGGTATTTGAAGATGAAGAAGGAAAAAATGCAGCCGAACAGGAAGCGTTTGAGATTCCCGCAACCGGGCACGATTATGGTACAGAATGGGGCAGTGATGAAACCGGGCACTACCATATCTGCAAAACATGTAATGAAAAAACAGGGGCAGAGGAGCATACATTCCGGTGGATTGTAGACATAGAGCCGACAGAAACGACAGAGGGAACCAGGCATGAAGAATGTAGCGTATGCGGATACCGGGGACGGGAAGAAACAATAGAAAAGCCGCTTCCGCATGATCATGAATATGGCGAATCGTATGAATCGGATGAGACGGGCCACTGGAAAATATGTGAAGTGTGTCAGAAAGCAACGGAAACAGAAGCGCATGAATATGGAGACTGGACAGTAAAGAAAGAGGGAAGCTGTACAGAACCGGGACAGGAAGCAAGGGCATGCGGTACCTGCGGATATGAAGAAACAAGGGAAATCGGGGCGCGGCATGAAATAGAGGCAATACAGGCGAAAGAGCCAACCTGTACAGAAGCCGGGAACCGGGCATATTTCAGCTGTAAAAACTGCGGCCAGGTATTTGAAGATGAAGAAGGAAAAAATGCAGCCGAACAGGAAGCGTTTGAGATTCCCGCAACCGGGCACAAGTATGGTGAATGGATAATTGATTCGCCGCAGACCTGTACACAGCCTGGAACCCGTCACAGAGTCTGCAGTATGTGCGATTATGTGGATACAGGATACATAGCGGCAGACGGTCATGACTGGGAAGAGTATTACGGAATAGATGTCCCCGCTACCTGTACGACAAGCGGAAGCCAGTCCAGGAGTTGTAAAAGCTGTGGGGAAACAGACGTGAAAGTTATTCCTGCAGCAGGTCACAGCATGAAAAAGACAGAGGCCAAAGAGGCGACCTGTACAGAGACTGGAAACGTGGAATACTATACATGTCTGGCATGCAGAAAGATATTTTTGGATGCACAGGGAGAACAGGAAGCAACGGAAACAGGCATCATAAATACGCCAAAGATTTCGCATCTGTATGAAATCATTACGACATCGGCAACAACCGAGCGGGATGGCTCATCTTACAGAAAATGTACGGTCTGCGGCAGTGTAGCAGAAACACAAGCCATATTCTGCCCTCAAACTGTTACTCTGTCATATGTAACCTGTACTTACAACGGAAAAGCGAAAAAGCCGTCTGTTACGGTTTATGACAGAAAAGGAAATGTGATTTCACCAGAGTCCTATACCGTATCCTACAGTAAAAATAAAAATGTGGGGACGGCTGTGGTTCGGGTGGTCTTCCAGGGAAATTACAGCGGAATCGTAACGAGAACATTTGCAATCCGGACAAAAGGGACGACCATTCTTAAATTAAAGTCTGTCTCCAAAGGGTTCACGGTAACCTGGAAAAAGAATAAAAATCAGACGACCGGATATCAGATTCAGTATGCAGCGAATAAAAACTTTAAGGGTGCAAAGGTAAAGACGTATGAAGGCGTTACAAAAGCGACAGTTGTAAAGCTGAAGGCGAAGAAGAAATATTATGTACGGATACGGACTTATAAAAAAGTAGATGGAGTGAGGATTTATTCTGACTGGTCGAAGGCAAAGAGCGTGAAAACGAAAAGATGAAGCCATTTGCATTGTAATCCACCTCTTGATTTCTGAATGGAGTTATAGTATATTTCTAGATAGGCATACCTTAGACGACCACTCGAAGAGTGTGTCATATGGGATACCCGGATGGTGTACCTTAAGTGGGATGCAAGGAGGAACATGGAATGCAGGATGGTATAAAGATAGCCGTAGATGCTATGGGCGGAGACAATGCGCCGCAGGAGATTGTAAAGGGCGCTGTAGAAGCGGTAAGTTTGCGTAAAGATATCCACATTTTTCTTGTGGGGCGTAAGGAGGCGGTGGAACAGGAGTTAAAAAAATATACTTATCTCCCGGAACAGATTACCGTAGTCCATGCAGAGGAAGTGATCGAAACAGCAGAACCTCCGGTCATGGCGATCCGCAAGAAAAAGCAGTCATCAATCGTTATTGGCATGAATATGGTGAAACAAAAGGAGGCGGATGCCTTTGTATCTGCCGGCAGCTCCGGTGCAATTCTGGTAGGCGGTCAGGTAATTGTAGGAAGGATCAAGGGTGTGGAGCGTCCGCCGCTTGCGCCACTTATTCCGACGGAAAAAGGTGTAGCCCTGTTAATTGACTGTGGTGCGAATGTAGATGCAAGACCCTCGCACCTGGTGCAGTTTGCCCGGATGGGATCGATTTATATGCGGCATGTCGTAGGGATCGAGGAGCCGAAGGTCGCGATTGTCAATATCGGGGCAGAGGAAGAGAAGGGCAATGCTTTGGTCAAAGAGACATTCCCATTGTTAAAAGAGTGTAAAGACATTCATTTTACCGGCAGCATTGAAGCGCGTGAGATTCCTCACGGGGCTGCGGATGTGATTGTCTGCGAGGCATTTACAGGAAATGTCATTTTAAAATTGTATGAGGGTGTTGGCAGTACATTTTTAAAGATTGTAAAAAAAGGGATGATGAGTTCCCTTCGCAGTAAAATCGGAGCGCTGCTGATTAAACCGGCGTTAAAAGAAACTATGAAATCATTTGATGCATCCGCTTATGGGGGAGCTCCGCTGTTGGGATTAAATGGACTGGTTGTCAAGACACATGGCAGTTCAAAGGCCAGTGAAGTAAAAAATTCTATTATTCAGTGTGTCACCTTCAAAGAACAGGACATCAATGGTAAAATAAAAAAGAACATTACGGACTCTACCGGAGGGGATGAGTAGAAAGGAAGCATTTTATGGAATTTGAAAAACTAAAACAGATCATTGCAGAGGTATTAAATGTAGATGCAGACGAAATCACGATGGATACGACGTTTGTAGATGACCTTGGTGCGGATTCTCTGGATATTTTCCAGATCATCATGGGAATCGAAGAGGAATTTGATATTGAAATCCAGAATGAAGAAGCAGAGCAGATTGTAACGGTTGCAGATGCGGCTGAGAAGATCAAAGCGGCTATGAACTAATCAAATTCATAGTTTAAAAATAGATAAAGCCCTAAAGGCGGGGCTTTGTCTATTTTTATTATATTGTAAAAACCCTCTGGGGGATGCGCAGGGTCTGGGTCGTACATCTGGCGAAAAGCAATTTTCAGACACGCTCTGGCGCGGGAGTCTGGCAGACCAGACTCTTTATTTTAACAGAAAAACAAAAAGGAGGAAATGAGCATGAGCAAGCAGGAGGATTTTCAGAATATTATTGGATACCATTTTAATGATGACAAACTTTTGAGGCAGGCGCTGACACATAGCTCTTTTGCGAATGAAAAGCATATTAAGAAACATTTGGACAATGAACGGATGGAGTTTTTGGGTGACGCTGTGCTTGAAGTAGTTACCAGCGAATATCTGTTTTTACATTATCCAGAGCTTTCCGAGGGAGATTTGACGAAATTCCGCGCAAGTCTGGTTTGCGAGCCGACACTGGCTGACTGCGCGCCGCAGATACGGCTTGGGGATTTTATACTTTTGGGAAGAGGAGAGGATCGCACTGGCGGGCGTAAGCGCAAATCTATTTTGTCGGATGCTTTGGAGGCATTGATCGGTGCAATTTATTTAGATGGTGGTCTTACTAATGCAAAAGAGTTTATCCTGAAATTTGTACTGACGGATATTGAGCATAAAAAGCTCTTTTACGATAGCAAGACTATCCTGCAGGAATACGTCCAGGGGAATTATGACGGAAATTTAAAGTACAATGTCTTAGAAGAGACAGGGCCGGATCATGATAAGAGTTTTACGGTAGAGGCACGGATTGGGGACGAAGTGATTGGCATGGGAAAGGGCCATACCAAAAAGGCAGCGGAACAGCAAGCGGCATATCAGGCGCTTTTGAAGTTTAATTCGGAGAAATTAAAAGAGCAGATACCTGGGCAGGGGGAAGGATGTATCTAAAGAGTATCGAAATGCATGGGTTTAAATCCTTTGCCAATAAAATTGTGCTGGATTTTCACAATGGGATTACCGGGATTGTAGGGCCCAATGGCAGCGGTAAGAGCAACGTATCGGATGCGGTACGTTGGGTTTTAGGAGAGCAGAGCGCCAGGCAGCTGCGCGGATCGAGTATGCAGGACGTTATTTTTTCCGGGACAGAGAACCGTAAGCCTTTAAGCTATGCTTATGTGGCTATTACCATGGACAATTCGGATCATATGCTGGACACCTCTTTTGAAGAGGTGACAGTTGCGAGAAGGGTGTACCGTTCCGGCGAAAGCGAGTATTTGCTGAATGGCGGCGTGTGCCGTCTGAGGGATGTACATGAGCTGTTTTACGATACCGGGATTGGTAAGGAAGGGTATTCCATCATTGGCCAGGGGCAGATTGAGAAAATTCTAAACGGCCGTCCAGAGGAACGCAGGGAGCTGTTTGACGAGGCGGCAGGCATTGTGAAATACAAAAGAAGAAAAGTTACGGCACAGAAGAAACTGGAAACAGAACGGGAAAACCTGATCCGGCTGGATGACATTTTAAGTGAGCTGGAACGCCAGGTAGGGCCGCTGAAACGCCAGTCCGAAAAAGCCAGGGAGTATTTGAAGAAAAAAGAAGAATTAAAACGTTTTGACGTCAATATGTTTCTGCTGGAAATCGGCCGTATTGATACACAGAAGAAGGAAATAGAAGAGAATGAAAAAATTACTGACGCGCAGTTAAAGGAAACCTCTTCTGTTTACAGCCAGATAAAGGATGAATATGAAAAGATAGAAGCAGTAATGGAACAAGCGGAAACAGAAATTGAAGTGTTGAGGGAGCAGTTGAACCAGTCGGTTATTTCAAAGGGCAGACTGGAAGGAGAACTGAATGTTTTAAACGAGCAGATCAAAGCTGCAGAGCTTTCGGACGGACATTTTAAGGACCGTACCTCAGAAATTAAGCAGGATACACAGGAAAAAAGCCGGCAGAAGGCAGAATATGAAACACAGGAAGCCAGGCTGACAGAACAGCTTTTACGGGTAGAAGAACGCAGGCAAAAAGCCGAAGAAAAGTTGACAAAACTGCAGGAAGATATCCGCAGCTGCAATGAAGAAATAGAAAAAGGCCAGAATGAGCTGTTGGATTTGCTGCATCAGAAAGTCAGTATGCAGGCAGAGCAGCAGAAGTACGAAACTATGATTGAGCAGGTCAATATCCGCAAAGCTCAGTTAAACCAACGTCTTTTGCAGCAAAAAAGTGAAGAATCGGATTTAGACGTTCAGTTAGAGGCACAGGAAAGTATTTTAAAAGAGATACGGGAAGCGATTGCAGAGCTATTGCAGCAGGAACAAAAGCTTACAGGCCGTCAGGCGGAATGGGAACAAAAGCTAAGGGAAACAGATCAGGCTGTTTCGGAGCAAATGGCCGGATACCACAAAACGGCTTCCCGCCTGGAATCGCTGCGCAATATCGCCGAGCGTTATGACGGTTATGGCAACAGCATACGCCGCGTGATGGAGCAAAAAGACAAAGAGCCTGGGATATTGGGCGTAGTTTCTGATTTGATCAAAGTAGAGAAAAAATATGAAACAGCCATAGAAACGGCCCTTGGCGGCAGTATCCAGAATATCGTCACTGAAGATGAACAGACTGCCAAACGGATGATTACATATTTAAAACAGAATCGTTTTGGACGGGCGACTTTTTTGCCGTTGACCTCGGTAAAAGGAAAGGGCGGCATCAAAACGCCGGAAGCCTTACAGGAGGAGGGCGTGATAGGGCTGGCGCATACACTGGTGCGAAACGACAGGCGTTACGATGGCATTATGGCGCAGCTTTTAGGACGGGTTGTCGTCGCAGATACCATTGATCACGCGATTGTTCTTGCACAGAAATATCACTATACATTGTTTATTGTTACTTTAGAGGGAGAGTCACTGCGTCCGGGCGGTTCTATGACAGGAGGAGCTTTTAAAAACAGCAGTAATCTGTTGGGCAGAAACCGGGAAATGGAAGATTTGTCCTTGCAGGTGAAAAAAATAAAAGAGGCCTTAGAGGCACAAAAAGCGCGCAGAGATGAAATTTTGACTGCGCAGGCGCTTCTGGCAGAGGATTTGGATAAACAAAAGGAGCAGCTTCAGCAGCAGTATTTATCTGAAAATACGGCAAAATCAGAAGCAGATCGCATTCGCCGGCAAAAAGAAGAAGGCGCGTATGAATGGAAGGAATTGCAGGAGGATCGGGTTAAATTAGAACAACAGCTTGCAGAGCTTAAGCGTAAACAGGCGCAGGCGTCCGAAGAAATCGAAGCGGCATCGCAGCGGGAAGCAGAGATTGCCGCAGAAAGCCAGAACTATCAGAAGGAGTTGGATGAAAAAGCGCTTTTGGAGGGCAGCGTCCATAAAGCTTTTTCCGAGGTGCAGATGGAAGAAGCCAATATCCGCCAGAGAGCAGAATTTACCAGAGAAAATATCCGGCGTGTTACAGAAGAGACAGAAAAGCTAAATCAACAGATAGCAGAGCTTGCGAAAGAAGCCGCAGCAGCCAGGGAGGCTGCACAGCAGAAAAAGGGCCGCATGGAAGAAATGAAAAAGACGCTTGACGCATCCGGAGAGGAAATCGTTCGTTTAGAGACAGTGTTACAGGAAAAGCTTGTACAGAATAAGCAGATGGCCGATGAACAAAAGAGCTTTTTTACGAAACGCGAGGAAATTTCCGGGCGTATGCACGATTTGGACAAGGAGCTTTTGCGGCTGGGCGGTCAGAAAGAGAAGCTTGATGAGGAAAGAGAACGCCAGGTAAACTATATGTGGGAGGAATATGAGCTGACCTTTCACGCGGCAAAAGAGCTTTGGAACAGTGCATACGATAATTTAAATGAGCTGAAAAAACTGACGGTACAGCTGAAGGAAGAAATCCGCAGCCTTGGAGATGTCAATGTCAATGCAATTGACGAATACAAAGAGGTTTCAGAGCGTTTTGTTTTTTTGAAAACGCAGCATGATGATTTGGTAGAGTCAGAAGCGGCATTGATGGACATCATAGACGATTTGGATGCGGGCATGCGCAGGCAGTTTTCGGAAAAATTTGAAGAAATCCGGCAGGAATTTGACCGGGCATTTAAAGAATTATTTGGCGGAGGAAAGGGTACGCTGGAGTTGGTAGAGGATGAGGATATCCTGGAATGTGGGATTCGGATTATTGCCCAGCCGCCGGGAAAAAAGCTGCAGAATATGGTATTGCTGTCCGGCGGAGAAAAGTCTTTGACGGCGATTTCACTGTTGTTTGCAATTCAGAACCTGAAGCCGTCGCCGTTTTGTCTGTTAGACGAGATTGAGGCAGCGTTAGACGATTCGAATGTGGGGCGTTTTGCAAAGTATCTGCATAAGCTGACGAAGGATACGCAGTTTATTGTAATTACACACAGGAGAGGAACCATGGCGGCGGCAGATCGGCTGTATGGGATTACTATGCAGGAAAAAGGAGTCTCTACGATGGTATCGGTGGATTTGATAGAGGGGGATTTGGTAAAATAAGACCGGATAACGGTATATTCCAACAAAATACAAAGAAAGAAGGATCATAAAATGGCCGGGGAAAAAAAAGGTTTTTTTAGCAGGCTGGTAGCGGGCCTGACAAAAACGAGGGACAATATAGTATCTGGAATTGATTCGATTTTCAGCGGGTTTTCCAGCATTGATGATGATTTTTATGAGGAAATCGAAGAAATTCTGATTATGGGAGATTTAGGCGTGAAAGCAACGGGGGAGATTATTGAAAGCCTGAAATCGAAGGTAAAGGAGCAGAGGATAAAGGAGCCTGCTGCCTGTAAACAGCTTTTGATCGACAGTATTAAGGAACAGATGCAGGTGGAAGAAACAGCTTACCGTTTTGAGCAGGAGACGTCGGTTGTGCTTGTGATCGGAGTAAATGGCGTGGGCAAGACAACAACAATCGGCAAGCTGGCGGGCAAGTTAAAGGATCAGGGAAAGAAGGTTGTGATTGCGGCTGCAGATACTTTTCGTGCGGCGGCTGCAGAACAGCTGGCGGAATGGGCAAACCGTGCCGGCGTAGAGATGATTGGCGGCCAGGAGGGTGCAGATCCGGCGTCTGTGATTTATGATGCCACGGCGTCTGCAAGGTCTAAGGGCGCAGACGTTTTGCTCTGCGATACAGCGGGAAGACTGCACAACAAGAAAAATCTGATGGAGGAGCTGCGTAAAATTAACCGAATTATTGATAAGGAATATCCGGGCGCATATCGGGAAACATTAGTAGTACTGGATTCTACGACCGGGCAGAATGCACTGTCGCAGGCAAAGCAGTTCGGCGAGGTGGCAGATATTACAGGAATTGTTCTGACCAAGATGGATGGAACGGCAAAGGGGGGGATTGCGGTGGCAATCCAGTCTGAGCTGAATATTCCGGTGAAATATATTGGTGTAGGAGAAACAATTGACGATTTGCAGAAATTTAATGCAGATGAATTTGTGGACGCGTTGTTTCAAAAAGAGGACGAGAAGGAGTAAATGCAGATGTTAACATTAGACAAGTTTGAAGAAGCCAGCGAGAAAGTCAGCGAGGTTACGCTTGAGACAAAACTGGTATACAGCAATTATCTGAGCAGTCATACCGGAAACAAGGTGTATTTGAAACCGGAAAATATGCAGTTTACAGGAGCTTATAAGGTACGTGGGGCATATTATAAGATCAGTACGCTTTCCGAAGAGGAACGTGCGCGGGGACTGATTACTGCATCTGCTGGCAATCATGCGCAGGGTGTGGCGTATGCGGCGAAATGTTATGGTGTAAAGGCTGTAATTGTGATGCCGACGACGACGCCTTTGATTAAAGTCAACCGCACGAAAAGCTATGGCGCCCAGGTTGTTTTATACGGAGATGTGTATGACGAGGCGTGCGCCTATGCGTACGAGCTGGCAGAGAAGGACGGCTATACGTTTATTCATCCGTTTGATGACCTTGCGGTTGCAACCGGACAGGGCACCATTGCGATGGAGATTTTTAAAGAACTGCCGTTAGTCGAGTATATTTTGGTGCCGATTGGAGGAGGCGGACTGGCGACGGGAGTTTCGGTACTGGCGAAGTTTTTAAATCCAAATATTAAAGTAATCGGCGTGGAGCCGGCAGGTGCAGGCTGTATGAAAGCGTCCTTTGAAGCGGGAGAGGTCACAACCCTGACACAGGTCAATACGATTGCAGACGGTACGGCAGTGAAAACGCCGGGTGAGAAAATTTTTCCGTATATCAGGGAGAATCTGGACGACATCATTACGGTTGAGGACGATGAACTGGTCGTGGCTTTTTTAGATATGGTGGAAAATCATAAGATGGTGATTGAAAATTCCGGGCTTTTGACGGTTGCGGCCCTGAAGCACCTGAATGTTAAGGGAAAACGGGTAGTGTCCATTTTAAGCGGCGGAAATATGGATATTATTACAATGTCTTCTGTTGTACAGCAGGGGCTTATTCTGCGTGACAGAATTTTTACAGTATCTGTGCTTTTACCGGATAAGCCGGGCGAACTGTCAAAAGTGGCGGATACGATAGCGAAGACGCAGGGAAACGTCATTAAGCTGGAGCATAACCAGTTTGTCAGCATTAACCGGAATACGGCGGTGGAGCTTCGGATTACAATGGAATGTTTTGGGACGGAGCACAAGCGTCAGATTATAAAGGCCCTTGAAAAGGAGCAATATAAGCCGAAGCAGGTGCGGACGAGCCTGTAACAGATATAGAGTTGGGAACCTGTCGGAATGAGCGGAGGATGATAAAAACACGAAAAAAGCAAAAGGAGATTCAGGCGGTGATGGGTGATTTACAGAAGATACCGGGAGTCGGTAAAAATATGGAGCAGCATCTGAATAATATTGGGATTCGATGTATTGAAGATTTAAAAGGAAAGGATCCAGAGGAATTATACCAGTTAGATTGCCTTCAAAAAGGCTTCAGGGATGATATGTGCGTACTGTATGTATATCGCTGTGCAGTATATTATGCAGAACACAAAGAGCACGAACCTGAGAAGCTGAAATGGTGGTACTGGAAGGATAAGGAATATCCTTTAAAACAGGAGATGTGAAATTGTAATAGTTGTTTGTTTTTTGTGCAAAATTCACAAAACATGTCCTGCTTAATTTTGCGAATTTTCACAAAATTTATTTCCTCTTCAAAAAAATTACTGACAAATACAGTGAAAAAGTGGTAAAATATATACGACAGAAGGACTATGTGAAATCCGTTACGCTCACATGAGTGCAGCGGATTTTACTTTTTTACAGACAGTCGTAATTGTATAGAGAGGAGGAGAAATTGTGTTTGAAATAGGAGAATACATTGTCTACGGAAATACCGGTGTGTGCAGGGTGGAAGAAGTGACAAAGATGCCGGTACCAGGAACCAGAGATGACAAACTGTATTATGCGTTAGAGCCTGTATACCGAAAAGGCTGCCGGGTATTCACGCCTGTAGACAACCAGAAAGTAAAAATGCGTCCCGTACTGACCCAGCAGGAAGCGGACGATCTGATCGGACGGATTAAAGAAATTGATATTTTGTGGGTAAAAGACGAGAAAAACCGGGAGCAGATATACAAAGATGCAATTCGCACCTGCAATTGTGAAGAGTTAGTTAAAATTATTAAAACACTTTATCTTCGGAAAGAGAAAAGGCTTGCTGCCGGCAAGAAAGTGACCAGCAGTGATGCCAGATATCTGCATTTGGCAGAAGAAAGCCTTTACGGCGAGCTTTCTGTCGTTATGGGAATTCCGAAGGATGAGATGGAAGCATTTATTTATAACAGAGTGAAAGAATAAAATAACAGGTTGCAGGATACGTGTTGTTATGGTACAATACTTCCTGTCGAAAATAAAAGCAGAGTAGGATTTGGTGCGTTAAGTGTCATATGGACGGGGAGTTGCCATATGAACGAAAAGCCGGCAGATGTCTGTCAGTCTTGCGGTACCAGGTCCGCATCCCGCTGTGAAATAGAGAGAGGTGGTTTGCCCCTTTGGCGGTAGCATTTACGATCGACAATACAGATCCGTGCTACGGAAGAAAGGAGGTAAGCCATGCATACAAAGATGAGCGCAAAATCAGTTTCCGCTGTCGGAATTTTAGTTGCCATGGAGATTATTCTGGCCCGTTTTTCCATACATACATGGAATTTGAAAATCGGGTTCAGCTTCGTCCCAATTGTTGTGGCAGCTATTTTTTATGGGCCGATTGCGGGCGGATTGGTCGGAGCAATCGGTGATGTGATATCTGCAGTTTTGTTTCCAGTGGGAGCCTATTTCCCTGGTTTTACGCTGACAGCATTTTTGACAGGCGCAGTATTCGGATGGTTTTTCCGGAAAAATGTGTCTGTTTTAAATGTAGTCTTTTCCGTGCTGATTGTGCAGGGAGTGATAAGTCAGGTATTGAATACATACTGGATTTCATTTTTATATGGAAGCCCGTATATGCCCTTGTTTATGACAAGGCTGTATCAGACAGCAGCCATGTGCGTGATACAGATTGCAGTGATTCTTATTTTGGATAAAAAGCTGATATCCGTATTGAAAAAATAACCCTGAGGACTGGAGCGTGTCAGAAAGTAATTTTCAAAAACGCTCTGATGGGGCTGTCAGGAAAAAGCCAGGCATCCATAATATATCGTTTTAACCGGCAGTTTGTGTGGATCAATGTTATTTTCTGACAGCCCCATAATGTACTTTTGGCCCCCTTTGTACCTGATTTTGCCGGAACTCTGTCCGGTCAGGAATCAGACATGCGTTTTGCATGGTTCGCGCCAGTGCCAGGCAAAATTTCGACGGCGATGCGGTGGCATCGTCTGGAAATCTTAACGACGAAATGGTGCGGAGCAGGCAGAGCACAGGTTTGATTTCTGACCGGATGGAGTTTCAGAGTACGTCATAATTATTTGGAGGAAATCATGGACATTAATTTACGAAAATTTCTGGGACAGAAAAAACGGATTGTAGTAAAGGTAGGCTCCTCTTCCTTACAGCATCCGGAAACCGGAAAACTTAATTTTTTGAAGGTGGAACGTCTGGTACGCGAGCTCTGCGATCTGAAAAACAGCGGCATGGACGTATGTCTGGTCAGCTCTGGGGCAATTGCAGTGGGAAGGACCTTTATGGGTATGGATAAACGGCCGCATACGATTGCCCGCAAACAGGCATGTGCAGCAGTCGGCCAGGCCAGGCTTATGATGACCTACCAGAAGATGTTTGCTGAGTACCATCAGATGGCAGGGCAGGTACTGATGACCAAAAATACAATGATAGACAATGTATCGCGGAAAAATGCGCAAAATACATTTGAAGAGCTGTTTCGTCTGGGTGTCATTCCCATTGTCAATGAGAATGATACGATTTCAACTTATGAAATGCAGTTCGGTGACAATGACACACTTTCTGCTATTGTTGCAGCTCTCATTTCTGCTGATCTGCTGATTCTGTTATCTGATATTGACGGACTGTACACCGATGATCCGCGTGAAAATCCGGATGCCAGCCTGATCCGTGAGGTGGATACCATTGACGAACGGTATCTTTTTATGGCAAAAGAATCGACAGGGAGCGATGTGGGCACGGGCGGTATGGCGACGAAATTGTCTGCAGCCAGAATCGCGACAAAATCCGGGGCGGATATGATTATTGCGAATGCAAAGAATATGGGGATTTTACATCAGATTTTCGAAGGGGATTTTATCGGGACATTGTTCCACTCCAACTACGATGAAGATTTTTATATCAGTGATTATATTGAGGAGGTATTTTAAATATTTACACGTCCAGGAGTAAATTGTGGTTGTAAAAAAATCTGTTCATGGGGTATAATCATACAGGGAAAGAGAGGGATCAGGGATGAATCAGGAAAAAATAGATCGCATTAACGAACTGTACCGTAAGTCGAAAGCAGAGGGCCTGACAGAAGCAGAGCGTACGGAGCAGGACCTGCTGCGTAAGGAGTTTGTGGCGAATGTCAGAAACAATTTAAAAACGCAGCTTGACAATATAGACATGCAGAATCCGGATGGTACTATTTACAATCTGGGTGAAAAATATGGAAACAAAACAGCAAATTAGAGCATCGTGTCTTGCGGCGCGAAAAGGAATGGCACTAAATTTGCGCAGCCAGTATTCAGAGCAGATTTGTAAAAACCTGCAGGAATATTTTGCGGGGCAGAAAAAAGATTTGAAACGGCGCGGCGTATATGGATATTATCCGTTTGGGGCGGAAGTGTCGTTGATCCGGCTGTATGTATGGCTGCTTGGGGAGGAAATCCCGTTAGCGTTCCCCAGGGTGTCTGGCGATACGATGGAGTTTTATCGGATTGCTTCCATGGAGGAGTTTGAAAAAGGGGCGTTTGGAATCTATGAACCGGCCGTCGGCTGCCGGCTGGCAGGGCTTTGCGAGGCGGCGTGCCTTGTTCCGGGCAGTGTATTTGACCGGATGGGAAATCGGTATGGATATGGAAAGGGATATTATGATCGGTATTTTTTGCGCTGTTCGAATTTGTACCGTATTGGAATTGCGTATGAGATGCAGGTAAAGGAACGGATTCCTGCAGAAGGGCATGATATAAAGATGCAGGCTTTGGCGACAGAAAGGGGCATATCTGTATTTGATCTGGATGATGCGATGCGTGATTGTCTGTGATTTGAAAAAACATGGGGAGCTGTTTATATGGGAACAGACATGCGAGAGAAATGGAATGGACAGGGAGGATGTAAGATGGAATTATTAGAAATCTGTAAACAGGCAAAGGAAGTAAAGCAACAGATTGCGGCGCTTTCCACCAATCAGAAAAACGACGCGCTTTGTGCGGTTGCAGATAAGCTTGTGGCATGCAGGGAAATGCTTATCGAAGCGAATGTAATTGATTTGGAAAACGGCAGGAAGAACCAGATGCCGGAAGGGCTTTTAGACCGTCTCCTTCTGTCAGAAGCCAGAATCGGACAGATGGCCGAAGGACTGCGGCAGGTGGCGGGATTAGAGGATCCCATCGGCGAAGTGCTTTCCATGAAAAAACGTCCGAACGGTCTGATGATCGGGAAAAAACGCGTGCCGCTTGGGGTAATCGGGATCATTTACGAATCCCGCCCGAACGTGACGGCGGATGCCTTCGGCCTGTGCTTTAAAACGGGAAATGTTGTCATACTGCGCGGCGGAAAGGATGCGCTCCATTCCAATCAGGCAATTGTTTCCTGCATCCGGGAGGCTTTAGGGGAGCAGGGGCTGCCGAAGGAAGCGATTGCGTTGATTACGGATACCAGCCATGAAACGGCGCGGGAATTTATGCATATGAACGGATATGTAGACGTGCTGATTCCAAGGGGCGGCGCGGGCCTGATCCGGACCGTGGTGGAATACGCGACCATTCCGGTGATTGAAACAGGTACGGGGAACTGCCATATTTATGTGGACGAAAGCGCTGATTTTGATATGGCGTCAGAGATTATTTTTAATGCGAAAACACAGCGGATCGGGGTCTGCAACGCCTGCGAATCTCTTTTAATTCATGAGAAAATAGCGGCGGATTTTGTCCCTGTACTGGAAAAGCGGCTTGCCGAAAAGCAGGTGGAAATCCGCGGGGATGAGGCTGTTTTAAAGGCGTCTGTACCCGGAGCAAACGTTGTGCCTGCAGAGGAATCGGACTGGGGGACAGAATATCTGGATTATAAGGTTTCGGTGAAAACCGTGGCTTCCGTAGAGGAAGCGATTGCACATATCAACCGCTACAATACAGGACATTCGGATGCCATTATCACAAAGGATTATTTCCATGCAGAGAAATTTTTGAACGAAGTGGATGCGGCGGCAGTCTATGTGAATGCCAGCACACGGTTTACGGACGGGTTTGAGTTTGGGTTCGGCGCGGAAATTGGCATCAGTACGCAAAAGCTCCATGCAAGGGGGCCGATGGGACTTGCGGAGCTGACCAGCACGAAGTATGTGATTTATGGGGCGGGTCAGGTGAGGCCATGACAAAACATAAGGACAGATTTCTCGAATGCAAAATTTGTATGGAGCGAAAACAATGATTCGTTGTATCAATCAGTTTCTATGGGGGAATTAAGAACGGCAGCGCTTGTCGAGAATGCCTGTGGCGCATCTGAACCTCAAATTTTTTCTGCGTCTCGAATCGCTTTAGACGATGATACAGCAGGCTATAGGCCACGGTTATTTACAGACGGAACGGATATTATCTGGAATGTTCCTATCGGGCCGGATATTTACTGGATTAAAAATGACACCGAGCAAAGGAGAAATCGAACATGTATCATGCAATACACTTAAACAACATCACCCTGCCCACAGACACACCTCCGACAGAGGAACCTGCGCGCCAGTATTATTTTATGGAAATTGCCAAAATCTATGTACAGCGGCTGTCCGCTTTCAAGGGCTTTCCGTTAACATTCCATGTATCCACCTTCGGCTGCCAGATGAACGCGAGGGACTCCGAAAAGCTGACCGGGATACTCGAAGAAATCGGATACGAAAAAAACGATTCCGAGGAAGCGGATTTCGTTCTTTACAATACCTGTACCGTGCGCGAAAATGCCAACAACAAGGTATACGGCCGTCTGGGTTATCTAAACGGATTCCGGAAAAAAAATCCCTTCATGATGATTGGGCTCTGCGGCTGTATGATGCAGGAACCTGCCGTGGTGGAAAAAATCAAACAGAGCTACCGTTTTGTAAATCTGATTTTCGGTACGCATAATTTATATAAATTTGCAGAGCTTTTGGTTACAGCTTTTGAAAATACATTTGCAGCTCCCTCCCTGACCCGTCCTTCCATGACAATTGATATCTGGGAGGATACGGATAAAATTGTGGAAAATTTGCCGAACGAACGGAAGTACCCGTTTAAATCCGGCGTCAATATCATGTTCGGCTGCAACAATTTCTGCAGCTACTGCATCGTGCCTTATGTGCGCGGGCGGGAGCGCAGCCGCGAGCCGAAGGATATTCTGCGGGAAATTGAAGCGCTGGCGGCGGACGGCGTGGTAGAAGTAATGCTGCTGGGCCAAAACGTCAATTCCTACGGCAAAAACTTAGAGAAACCCTGTACGTTTGCACAGCTTCTGCGTGAAGTGGCTCAGATTGACGGAATAGAACGCATCCGTTTTATGACGTCCCATCCCAAGGACTTATCCGACGAATTGATCGCGGTTATGGCGCAGTCCAATAAAATCTGCAATCATCTGCATTTGCCCCTGCAGTCCGGCAGCACGAGGCTGCTTAAGATTATGAACCGCAAATATACGAAAGAACAGTATTTGAGCCTGGTTGAAAAAATGCGCGCCGCCATTCCGGATATTGCCATTACAACGGATATCATCGTGGGCTTTCCCGGAGAAACAGAAGAGGATTTTAATGAGACGATGGAGGTAGTATGCAGGGTGGGATTTGACAGTGCGTTTACGTTCCTTTATTCCAAACGAACCGGGACTCCGGCAGCGGTAATGGAAGAACAGGTGCCTGAAGAAACTGCGAAGGAGAGATTTGACCGTCTGCTGTATAAAGTGCAGGAAATCGCGTCAAAGAAAGCTATGCAGTACGAGGGCACGGTGCAGAAGGTTTTAGTAGAGCAAATCAACGAACACAACGGAGCTCTTGTAACAGGGCGGATGGATAACAATTCTATTGTCCATTTTCCCGGAACAGAGGATATGATTGGCAAAATCATAGACGTGTATCTGGAAGAATGCAGAGGATTTTATTATTTCGGAAAGGCCAGGTAAGCGTGATGGAAAAGTGCTTTGGGAAAAGGGACGGCGTATTTCTTGGGGTGCTGTTTTTGGTACTGCTTGCGGGAGCCGCCTGGTATTCTTTTTTCGGACGGGATGACGGCGCTGTGGTGGAGATTACAGTAGACGGAGAGCTGTATGGAAGCTATGCGCTTGACAAAAATCAGACGGTTGATATTATCGTCGGAGAAACCAAAACGAATACGCTGGTCATACAAAACGGCATGGCGGACATGACGAAAGCAAGCTGTCCGGATAAGCTCTGTGTACATCAGAAAGCCATTTCCCGGACCGGAGAAACGATTGTGTGTTTGCCAAACAGGGTTGTGGCAGAGATCAAGGGCAGCAGGCCTGCAGATTTGGACGCGGTAACGTAACGATGTGGATTTTTCATATGCAGCCGAAAAAGCGGCAGGGAAGGATGATGCCATGAAGCAGAAAACAGCATATATGGGAATGTTCCTGGCGCTGGCGCTGATTTTAAGCTACGTGGAAGCGCTGATCCCATTCCACTTTGGGATACCGGGCATAAAGCTTGGGCTTGCAAATCTGATTACAGTCGTCATGCTGTACTGTGTTGGAACAAAAGAGGCCTTTCTTATTTCTGTACTGCGGATTGTACTGTCCGGTTTTTTGTTTGGGAATCCGTTCAGTATTTTTTACAGCTTAAGCGGTGGGATTTTAAGCTTTTTTGCGATGTTTCTTTTGAAGAAAACACAGAAGCTGCATGTGGTTTCTGTCAGTGTAACCGGTGGAATTTTTCATAATATCGGCCAGCTGGCAGTGGCGGCTGCAGTGGTTTGGAATTATAATCTGTTTTACTATATGCCGGTACTTTTGATTGCCGGATTTCTGACCGGGCTTTTGATTGGGATACTGGCGCAGGAGATGATTGTGCGGATGCAGGGGCAGATGTGAATACATAGAGTTCCGTCCACCTGCTATTTCTAAATGTTCCTTATGCAACTTCTAATGATGGCCATTTCCATGACCAGACCGGTGATGTCCCCTGCCTCTTTCTCCATGGCTGTGTTCTCCAGTCTGTGTGCAGCCCGATACCCCGCAAGAGTTATGGGTATGGCTTCCCATATCTGTACAGCCTGACACGCCGCAGGAATTGTGTGTATGGCTCTCCACCTCTGTACAGCCTGACACGCCGCAGGAATTGTGTGTATGGCTCTCCACTTCTGTACAGCCTGGCACGCCGCAGGAATTGTGTGTATGGCTCTCCACCTCTGTACAGCCTGGCACGCCGCAGGAATTGTGTGTAT
The DNA here is from genome assembly GCA_022794015.1 of Eubacterium sp. Taxonomy (GTDB): domain Bacteria; phylum Bacillota; class Clostridia; order Lachnospirales; family Lachnospiraceae; genus Roseburia_B. The sequence goes on from JAAWDZ010000025.1 coordinate 39,463, forward strand.
GGCTCTCCATCTCTGTACAGCCTGGCACGCAGCAGTTATGGTATGCATGCCCATCATCTGCACTGTGGGCATAACAGTATTTCCCGTTGTGCATATGTGCTTCTGTTTCCGTACACCCTGCTATATCGCATATGCCGTGGCTGTGTTCTCCAATCTGCGTACAGCCGTCAATTCCGCAAAGACCGTGCTGGTGTTCATCCGTTTGTGTGCAGCCCGATACCCCGCAGGAAAACGTCACTTTGTCTGCCTGGATCGCTCCCTGAACCTCTGCCCGCGTCAGCTTCATATTCTCTGCCTGTACTGTGTCCGCAGTTTCTATCTGTGCCGCACCCCTGACTTCCACGGAACCTTTATTCATTTCATAAATGGAAACCATACCGCCTGTTGCCATGGCAATCGACACAAATGCAATAGCCAGGATAATTTTTTTCTTTCCCATCCGCAACCTCCTCATTTCTATACGATTTTAATAGATAAGGGTATTATAACATGGAAACTTCCTTAACTCAATAAATTTTTTGCATTCTCCCCTGTCCTCATGAACCCTGAAAATCAATGTCCGGTTTCTGCTTACTCCCCGGCTCATCATCCGTTTCATATATGGTAGTAAAATCTATGTAATATAACATTATACATATTTCGTATTTCCCTGATCAAACTGCCATCCTTTATGCCGGCGCGATACTCCCATTTTCCATTTCATACACCTCATCACAAAGGATTCTGATATCCATAAACCACACAGGCATCATCTTCCTGTGTCCATACATCTTTTCTTTTTCCATTATTTTCAAATAGATTGCCCGTATCCTGCACCAGAGTCATTCCTCTGTTTCTGTCGTCCGTCCTTTCATCTCCACAGGGTTTTTGCCTGCTTTTAAATAAGTATCAATATCCTTCCGCAATTGTGAACGTTTTCCAGTTCCAGCAAAAAGTTTTTTTAAAGGCTCAATCACGAAAAGCCCGCCATTTTCCCTTTCATAGGAAAGCCTGATATGAAAATAATTGATTTGTTCTATTACTGCCATAAAATACAGTAAAATTCCAATAATTATTCCAGATAAATCTTCTTTTTTAAGAACTGCAATAATAATGACTGGCAGATAGGCTGCTAATAAAATTACATTTATCCATCTTAATTTACTGTAAATCCTGCCAATTTGAAAATTATTTAACGCCGTTTTTCTTCTTACCATTCTCAACTTATTACGCCAATAGAAGCTGCCCTCTGTTACTATGACAGAAAATATCAGCAATGGATAAAACGAAATCCAATTTAACTGAAACGCGTTTTTTCCAAGATCCATATCGACAATATACTTTACTGCGAAATACATTCCTGCAAACATTAACACGCCGTATAGTTCATAGTCAGCTAAGAATTTCAGTTCTTTTTCAATTGGTCTTTTCTTTAATTGTTTTGTCATGTAGTTTTGCCTCCCTTGCAAGTTATAATTTAATCTGTTAGCAGAATACCACAATCGCACTTATATTTCTATCCATTTCCATTAAATTTTTCCTTCCTCCGCTTCGTCTGATTCTGTTTCCTGTTCCGCTGTTGGTTACGCTGCAATATCCATATTCGAATTGAACGCTTGTCGGACTTATGGATTTATGGTAGAATTGGAAAGATATTGAATGAAATAGAAGAGGAGTTTTTATGTACGCATACATCAAAGGCACACTGGAAGAAATACAGCAGGGGAAAATCGTCATAGACAATAATGGCATCGGTTATAACATTTTAGTCCCCGCCCGTGTTACGTCATCCCTTCCCGCAGCCGGGAAGCAGGTGAAGGTCTATACTTATCTGCACGTCAAAGAAGACGTTTTTGCACTGTTTGGCTTTCTGGCAAAGGACGATTTGACGGTTTTTCGCCTGCTTTTGGGTGTAAACGGCGTAGGCCCAAAAGGGGCGCTGGCGGTTTTGTCTGCCATGACGACGGATGAGCTGCGGTTTGCAGTGCTGGCGGGAGATTCCAAAGCGATTGCAAAATCCCCCGGTATCGGTGCAAAGATGGCGCAGCGGATTATTTTAGAGTTACAGGATAAGCTGAACCTGACGGATGTTTTGGGTGAAAAAGAGGATATCGGCGTGCCTTTGCCAGAGACGGGAAATAAAACGGCCAGGGATGAAGCGGTGCAGGCTTTGGTTGCCCTTGGGTACTCTTCTTCCGAAGCGCTTTCGGTGGTTTCTAAAGTAGAGATAACAGCGGATACGGATGTAGAAGCCATTTTGAAGGCAGCGTTAAAGCAAATGGCATTTATGTAGTCTGCGATCTGTGAAACGGACGTTGGCAGTTACTTTTTATAAAGGAGCATGGGATGGAAAAGCGAGTCATATCAACCCAGGTACAGGAAGAGGATATTAAAATTGAAACGAATTTAAGGCCGCAGTCCTTAGATGATTATATTGGACAGCAGAAGGCTAAGGAGAATTTAAAGGTTTATATACAGGCTGCCAGGCTGAGGGAAGAAGCGCTCGATCATGTACTTTTTTACGGTCCGCCGGGGCTTGGGAAGACCACCTTGGCCGGGATTATTGCCAATGAGATGGGTACGCATATGAAGATTACCAGCGGGCCTGCGATTGGGAAGCCTGGGGAAATGGCGGCGATTTTAAGCAACCTGCAGGAAGGGGATCTGCTCTTTGTAGATGAGATACACCGTTTGAACCGGCAGGTGGAAGAAGTGCTTTATCCGGCGATGGAGGATTATGTCATTGATATTATGATTGGAAAAGGAGCGACGGCGCGTTCGATTCGATTGGATTTGCCGAAGTTTACGCTGGTCGGGGCGACGACGAGGGCCGGGCTTTTGTCTGCGCCGCTCAGAGATCGATTTGGCGTGGTGCATCATCTGGAGTTTTATACGGTAGAAGAGCTGAAAGTGATTATCTTACATTCTGCAAAAAAACTTGCCGTTGCGATCGACGAGGAAGGGGCGCATGAGCTTGCAAAACGCAGCCGTGGGACGCCAAGGCTTGCGAACCGTCTGTTAAAGCGTGTAAGGGATTTTGCCCAGGTAAAATACGACGGACATATTACAGAGGAAGTGGCGTCTTTTGCGCTGGATTTACTGGAAGTAGATGCGTATGGCTTAGATCAGAATGACAGGAATATTCTGCTGACGATTATGCAGAAGTTTGCCGGAGGACCGGTAGGGCTGGATACGCTTGCGGCGGCAATCGGAGAGGATTCCGGTACGATAGAGGATGTGTATGAGCCGTATCTGGTGAAAAACGGTTTTATTAACCGGACGCCAAAGGGCAGGGTGGCAACAGATTTGGCTTTTGCCCATTTCGGGCTTGCAAGATAGACAAAATGCCGTTATAATAGACAGAACAGGCGAAACAGCCATTGCATGGGAGGAAAACGTATGTCATCGAAGTCCGACACCGAAGTACTGATAGGCGGTAAGGTGTATACGCTGAGCGGATACGAAGGAGAAGAATATTTACAGCGCGTAGCAGTGTATATCAACAATAAGATAAATGAGTTTAACCAAATGGAAGAGGTTCGCCGTTTTCCGGTGGATATGAAGGCGACATTGGTGGAACTGAATATTGCAGATGATTTCTTTAAAGCAAAAGAACGTATTGAGAAATTAGAACAGGATCTTGAAATAAAAGAGAAAGAGATTTATGATTTAAAACACGAATTGATTTCCGAACAGATTAAAGCGGAGACAAATGAAAAGGCGGCAAAGGAGCTGGAGGAGAAGAACAAAGAGCTTCGTCTTGAGAACGCGAGGCTGGAATCTGATATTGAGGATTTGCTGTCAGACGACGGTTCTGATAAAGAGGCTTTGCAAACGGCAGAAGCTTCCATTACAGGCGATAAGTAACAATTCAGATATAAGAGAATAACAGGGGGGACGACAGCTCGTCCTCCTTTTCGATTATTTTGTGGAGGGATTATGACGCAGCAATTAGAGCTTTTAGCCCCGGCAGGTACGCCGCAGATTTTAAAATCAGTCATTCTGGCAGGGGCGGATGCCGCTTATATCGGCGGAAACAGGTTTGGCGCAAGGGCGTATGCAAAGAATTTTAATGACGAAGAGCTGTTATGGGCGATTGATTTTGCACATTTACATGGAAAAAAGGTGTATCTGACCGTCAACACTCTGCTGAAAGAACGGGAACTGGAAGAACAACTGTATGAATTTCTTCTGCCCTGCTATGAGCAGGGATTGGATGCGGTGATTGTGCAGGATTTTGGTGTGATGCAGTTTGTCCGCAGGAATTTTAAAGGACTTGCAATTCATGCGAGCACGCAGATGACGGTTTTGGGAACAGAAGGCGTTCGGTTTCTGGAAAAAGAAGGGGCGTCAAGGATTGTGCTGGGCAGGGAACTGTCTTTGGAGGAGATTGCCGCAATTCATCAGGCAGTCCCGGTGGAGCTGGAGGTTTTTGTGCATGGCGCCCTTTGTTACTGCTATTCCGGACAGTGTCTGTTCAGCAGTTTGATAGGGGGCAGAAGCGGCAACCGCGGACGTTGTGCGCAGCCCTGCCGCCTTCCGTACCAGGTCAGAGAAAAAGGAGCGCAGCTGGGGCAAAGGCAGCAGGCTTATCCGTTAAGCCCCAGGGATCTCTGTGCTGTTTCGCTTCTGCCGCAGCTGGCTAAAAGAGGCGTCTTTTCATTTAAAATCGAAGGCCGGATGAAGCAGGCAGAATATGCGGCAGGCGTAGTATCGGTTTACCGGAAATATCTGGACAGATATCTGGCATCCGGCAGAGAAGGTGATACAGTTTCCAAAGAAGATAAAAAAAAGCTTTTAAATTTTGGAAACCGCAGCGGTTTTACGGAAGGCTATTTCGGACAGTGGAATGGACCGGATATGATTACGTTTGACAAACCGGGCCATGAAAAAGGAGAGTCTGCGGACAGGAAAGAAGTGGATGCAGCGGCAAAAGCCAGGGAAAAGCTTTTGGTTCGGGGCATACTGTCGGTGAAGCGGGAAAAGCCGGTAGAATTGACACTGGAGTATCAGGACTGCAGGGTGACTGTGACAGGAGAAACGGCGGTACCGGCGGCAAAGCGTTCTGTGACGGATGCAGAGCTTATGTCTAAGCTGAATAAGACAGGAAATACACCGTTTGCATTTGACACGCTTGAGATAGAATTAGAAGATGGGCTCTTTTTGCCGATGGGGGCGGTGAATGAGCTGAGACGGCAGGCGTTCGGAAGGCTGCAGGAACAATTTTTAAGCGGTTACAGGAGAAAGGCAGGCAGTCCGCCGGAAGTCCGTTATGATGGGAATTTGAAGAAATACAAGGACAAAACAGTTCGGGTGACCGCCTCTGCCGAAACAAAAGAGCAGATTTCTGTTTTGCTGGAAACGCCGCTGGTTTCAGAAATTTATGTTGACAGCAGCGTATTTTCAAGAAATGATATGTTATCCGGCATGCAGGAAGTTTATCAGAAGGCAAAAAAGTCAGAAAAACAAATTTATTATATTCTGCCTTTTGTGTTCCGCAATCACACAGCCGTATTTTATGCATCCATTTTACAAAAACTAAATCTGGCTGCAGACGGATTTCTGGCAAAAAGCTATGACGCTCTGGGGTTTCTGCTGGAACATGGGATACAGGCGCATCAGATACGAATTGATTTTAACTTAAATACCTGGTCTGCAGAAAGCAAACGGGCTTTTTACTCTCTGGGAATTGCAGGCGATACCGTGCCGTTGGAGTTAAACCGGAAAGAGATTCGGGCGCGTGTGAATCTGGGCAGTGAAATGTTGATTTACGGATATCTTCCTCTGATGATAAGCGCACAGTGCATCCGGCGCAATACCGCAGCTTGTACCCATATACCTGGAATGCAGGAATTATGCGATCGTTATGGGGTTATATTTCCGGTAAAAAATCACTGTAATGAATGTTACAATGTGATTTACAATTCCAGGCCGCTTTGTCTGTTTCCATTCGTCGGCGAGCTCAAAGGGGTTGGTATCCGGCGCGTCCGGCTGTCTTTTACCGTGGAATCAGGAGCGCAGGCTAAGCAGATTCTGGCGCTTTTAGGACATGCTTTGGATACGGGCACAGGGGTGGAAGAGATACGGGAAGGGCTGTCCAAAGAATTTACATACGGCCATTACAAAAGGGGCGTAGAATAGAGGAATATATGAGCAGTATTTTTTGTGAAGTATCCAAATATCTGATGATTGTGCTGTTTGCACTGTATACCTGGAGTTGTTTTTATGTGCTTCGGAAAAAAACGAAGGAAGAGCAAAGGCGCATGTTCCGCCGTCAGAAGCGGTGGATGTTTTTGCTGCACTTAAACGGATATCTGGTTTTGCTTGTCCGTACCGGGAACTACAAAATCATGCTGTTTTATGCGGCACAGGTCGTATTTTTCCTGATTATCATGAGCAGCTACCGTCTGATTTACGAGCAGTCGGCGCAGCTGCTGGTCAACAATATGTGTATGCTGATAGCGATTGGTTTTCTGATTTTAAGCAGGCTTTCCTATGAAAAAGCGATCCGGCAGTTTACAATTGCGGCAGGCTCTATGATTTTTGCACTGGGTATTCCATATCTGATTAAAAAAATCCGTTTTATTCGAAAATTAACCTGGCTGTATGCGCTGTTTGGCCTGGGAGCGCTGCTTACCGTCGCTGTACTCGGACAGACCAGCTACGGTGCAAAGATTTCTTTTACTGTTGCAGGGATTTCCATACAGCCGTCAGAATTTGTTAAGATTATATTTGTATTTTTTGTGGCCGGAATGCTGCATACATCTGTGGAATTTGGGCGGATCGCCGTTACGACAGCTGTCGCTGCGGCACATGTTATCATTTTGGTCTGCTCCAGAGATCTGGGCGGCGCATTGATTTTCTTTGTCGTTTATCTTGCCATGCTGTATGTGGCAACCGGAAGGCCGCTTTACTTTCTGGGCGGGCTTGCGGCAGGTTCACTTGCGGCAGTGATAGCTTACCGGCTGTTTTCCCATGTCCGCACCAGGGTTGTGGCATGGCAGGATCCTTTAAGCGTCATTGATAAGGAAGGCTACCAGATTTGCCAGTCTCTGTTTGCAATTGGAACGGGCGGCTGGTTTGGCGTAGGTCTGACAAAAGGGATGCCGGAAAAGATTCCGGTCGTGGAACAGGACTTTGTATTTTCTGCGATTTCCGAAGAAATGGGCGGTATTTTTGCGATATGTCTGATTATGGTCTGCATGAGCTGTTTTCTGATGCTTTTGAATATTGCCATGCAGTTAAAAGACGGATTTTATAAGCTGGTGGCGCTGGGGCTGGGGACAATGTACGGTTTTCAGGTATTTTTAACCATTGGCGGCGTGATTAAATTTATCCCCTCTACCGGTGTCACGCTGCCGTTTGTAAGCTATGGCGGAAGTTCCCTGTTTAGTACGATTATTATATTTGCTGTCATACAGGGATTTTATATTCTGCGTGAAACGAAAAAACCCCTGTAGTGGAAGGTTTTAAAGGAAAGGTAACAGAAAAGCCGCTACAAAGAAAGCGAAAGGAAAGCGGGATGGACAGAAAAGAAAAATCGAAAGCAAATACAGATAACCGGGAATTTGCAGTGATTGCTTACTGCTTTATCGGATTGTTTTTGTGTATTATGGGATACTTTGCGTATTTTGAAATTGTGAAAAGTGAAGATTTTATCAATAACAGCTATAATACGCGCCAGGAAGCTTTTGCTGAAACGGTTGTACGCGGGAAAATCCTGTCCGCAGACAAAGAAGTGCTGGCCGAAACGCAGACAGACGCAGAGGGAAATGAAACGCGCGTATATCCCTATGGAAATCTGTTTTCGCATATTGTAGGATATTTCACCCAAGATCATGGCAGAGCCGGCATAGAAGCCTGGGCGAACTTTAATCTGCTGCGGTCCAATGTATTTTTTCTGGAAAAAGCATTAGACAGGCTGTCCGGCCGAAAAAGCGTGGGAGATAATGTTGTGACTACGCTAGATTGTTCCCTGCAGCGCGCAGCTTATGAAGCGCTTGGCAGTTATAACGGGGCGATTGCAGTAATGGAGCCTGCGACAGGGAAGATTCTGGCCATGGTATCCAAACCGGACTTTAATCCGAATACCATTTCGCAGGACTGGGAATGGATTGTCACAGATGAGAATACGGAGTCTGTTTTATTAAACCGCGCTTCCCAGGGGCTTTATCCGCCTGGATCCACGTTTAAAATTGTGACGGCGCTGGAATTTCTGCGGGAAAATCCGGGCAGCTACCAGAATTATGTTTACGACTGTGTCGGCTCAATGCAAAAGGAAGACAGCAGGCTGAGCTGTTTTGCGGGAGAAGTGCACGGGAGTGTGGATTTGGAGCGTTCCTTTGTAAAATCCTGCAATACCTCTTTTGCGAATATCGGGCTTTCCCTGGATGCAGAACATTTTGCAGATACCTGTGAAAGTCTGCTGTTTAACAGCGCTCTTCCGGTGGAGAAGCTGGAAACGACAAAGAGCAGTTTTGTGTTAAATTCCGGTTCAGCGGAAAGCGAAGTGATGGAAACGGCGATCGGGCAGGGAAGGACGCTTGTGACGCCGCTTCATATGCTTTTGATTGCATCGGCGGTTGCAAACGACGGCGTACTGATGAAGCCTTACGTAGTAGATTTTACGCAGACTTATGAAGGCGGAATTGTAAAGACCTACGACCCTTCTGTTTATGGGGAACTGCTCAGCGAAAAAGAGGCGGGGATCTTGCAGGGGTATATGAAAGCAGTGGTGGAAGACGGGACAGGCAGCAGGCTAAAGGGAATGAATTACCAGGCTTATGGAAAGACCGGATCGGCGGAGTATGGGACGACGAAAGGGGACAGCCATGCGTGGTTTGTCGGGTATGCCCACAGGGATGGAAAAGAGGATATTGCAGTTGCGGTAATTGTGGAAGAGGCGGGAGTCGGGAGCACGTATGCGGTTCCGGCGGCGAAGCAGATTTTTGATTTGTATTTTGGGGAGTGAGAGGGAGGACGAAATAAAAAAGAAATTGATTCTAATTACAGTTTATTTGATAGAAAATAATTGCAGAAGAAGGGGCCGTTGGATATAATATATATGAAAGATTTTGAAAGTTCGTAGATTGCTAAATGGAAAAAATTTCAATATGATTGAGAAAAAATTTGGAGGTGAAATAAATGACTTTGCGGCAGGAAGCATATGCTGTGCTCGATTCTTTACCAGATGATGACAGTGTCAAGTTTTTTATAGATATGATTAGGCGATATAATGTGGTCAGTACACTAATATAATTTTGTACAACACAATGAGATAAGTGGTTTAGATAATATTTATTTGGAATAAAAGATTTATATGAAGAAACTATCACAAAAGCAACTGAGTATATTGAATGATGTGAATCAAACAACTTTGAAATTCTTTGACTATGCAATAATGTATGTTATTGCACTTGTTAATAATTATAAGAGAATCACATTATTTAAATATATATAAGCGGAAATTTGCCACAGAATGCAGAGGCAAGAAGATTTATAGAAGATATTGGTTTCTATTCTTTTGTCGAAGGATTAAAAGAGTTATATCCTCATAGCAAAGAGAGGTTTCGAATTTTACAAGGCGAAATGCCGGATGGTGAGTTAGCGGGTGAATTATGCGACTTTGTTTCAGCTCAAACGAAGGAGGGTACAAAGATATCAACTAAAAAGCGTTATCCAATGATTGTAGAATTGATGACAAATACATGTCAGCATGCTTACAGAAGTGAAAATGCTTTAAAGATGAAAAGAAATTGGTATATATTTGCGGAGAGGAAGGAAGATAGAGTACATTTTGTGTTTTTGGATGCAGGATTGGGAATTCCGACAACTGTTTGTTATACATTGTTAGAAAAAAGTATAAACATTATAAAAAGAAATGATGCGGCGTATATTGCATCAGTGCTTCGAGGAGAGAACAGAAACAAAACAAAGCAACAGGGGCAAAGGACTGCCGGGAATATATCAAGATACAAAATATGGATGGATAAAAGATCTGTCAATAATTTCAGGTAAGGGAAAATGTAATGTGATGGAAGATGGAAAAATAGGGGAACAGATTTTCAGAAAAAATGGGAGTTCAGGAACGAATAGACAAAATTGCCAGTTATGCAGATAAATACGCAAATTTTTTGGGAAATCCTTATGTTTTTTCAATACAGTAGAATTGATGAAACAAAATAAAACAGCCAAATAAGTCATAGACCAAAGCAGTAAATTAGATGACAAACCAAAGCTGGAAGAGCCGGAGTCTGCTGACACGGGGACAGCTTAAATAGACGACAGGATGTGGGGCTCATGAGAGCCCCTTAATTTTGTACCCTATTTCCCCACCCCCATGAAAAGTAACTAAGATGAAAATTTTAGGAAAGATAACTTGCACACAGTTCTTGCAACTAATCCCAAAAAGAGTTATACTAGGATTTAAGTTTGAAAACCACATCAGGAGGTATTGCAATGATAGAAGCAACAAGCTGTGGTGGTGTGGTAATATTTCGTGGTAAGATTCTGGTACTTTACAAAAATTATAAGAATAAATACGAAGGGTGGGTGCTGCCGAAGGGAACGGTAGAGCCGGGTGAAGAATACAAGGAAACAGCCACCCGTGAAGTGTTGGAAGAAACTGGGGCGAAAGCATCCATTATCAAGTACGTAGGAAAGAGCCAATATTCCTTTACTGTGCCGGAAGATACGGTAGAGAAGGAAGTGCACTGGTATCTGATGATGGCTGACAGCTATTACAGCAAACCACAGCGGGAAGAATATTTTGCAGATTCCGGTTATTATAAATTTCACGAAGCATATCATCTGCTGAAATTTGCGAATGAGAAGCAGATTTTGGAGAAAGCTTATAATGAATATCTGGATCTGAGGAAAAGTAATTTATGGGGAAGCCACAAGTATTTCTAAAGGATGGCAAAAGCGATAAGGAGTTTGCATGGAATGGCATGAGGATTTGTATCTGGGAAGCAGTGTCCGGCACAAACAGAGGAAAGTAAAATGGAAGATTCTGCATAATGCGGGACAGCTTCGCGTATATGTAATCACTTTAGCTTCCAACAGGGAGAATCTGCTGGATATCATACCATCCTGGGAGCTTATGCAGAAGTATTATCCAAAACACGGACTTTATATTGTCGGACTGGCCGGATGTTATTATGAAGCGCTGGAGCTGGCCGGGAATATTATAAATGACGTGTACAGGGCAACCGGAGGATTTGACGTGAGAAGTTATATCCGGCATCAGGGAAAGCAGGAAACATGAGAATTGTTTTGATTATTTTAGCAGTAACAGGCATTTTACTTCTGATCATTCTGACATTGATGTTATTTTGTCTGTTTTATCCCGTTTCTTACCAAATCAAAGGGGAATCCGAAGATGAACTGGCTTTGTGTGGACGTTTCTGGTGGCTGTTTGGTCTGCTATGGTTCGAATTTGACGTCAGGGATTTGGCTCCCCAAATGAGATTTGGCATTTTCGGGCTGAAAAGGAGCTTTGGCAAAGAAGACATGCCGCAAAGGGACGAGGGTGCATTTGCTCCGACAGAAGCATCTTCTCCTGATAAAAAAGCCGGTGAGAAGGCAGAGACAGACAACGTAAAATTGCCTGCTCTGACAGAAGAGAAAGATATCAGGCCAGATGCAGTTGCTTGGAACAAAGCACAGAGCACAGAAGAGGGCGGTACAGATATAAGAAGCAGAAAGCGTAAAAAGCGGATTCGCGCTAAGACAGGAGCGAAACCAAAACGCAGGTTTTTTCACAAAAAGCAAATACAGCTGGATACATGGAAAAAGCGATATTTGCGGTTTCGGGCAGAGCTTTCGGATGAGAAAAACCATATGGCGATAAAGCATTTATGGCAGGAAGCTATGTATATCTTTACGCATTTAAAGCCAAAGTATGCAAGTGGGACAATCTGTTTTGCGACAGGTGATCCGGCGCTGACAGGACAGGTGACTGGAGTGCTCAGCCTGTTTCCGGTTATGTATCGGTATGATGTATGTGTTTGTCCGGATTTTGCATCGGACAATCCTTATATCCGGGGAACAGTCGTTTTCGGAGGGAAAATGTCTTTGTACCACGCAGTCCTTTGCCTGATACGTATCATAAGAGATGAAAATACCATAAAATTAATTCAAAAATTCAGATAACAGGAGGTTTTCAAATGGCAGACAATACCTTTCATGCAACAGTAGAATCCTTATTTAAGGGGATGGACAGCTTTATTACAACTAAAACCGTCGTAGGGGACGCCGTTCACATCGGCGAAACGATTATACTTCCATTGGTGGACGTTTCGTTTGGCGTTGGGGCAGGCATATTTACCGGAAAGGACAAAAATAACGGCGGCGGCGGCATGGGCGGCAAAATTATGCCAAGCGCAGTGCTTGTGATTTCAAACGGAACAACAAAGCTTGTCAATGTCAAGAACCAGGATGGCATTACTAAGATTTTGGATATGGTGCCGGATTTTGTCAATAAATTTACCGGCAAGGGGGAAAAGACCATTGATTCGGAGCCGGAGGCAAAAGAGAAAGCAAAGGAAGAGATGGAACAGATTTTGTCGGATTCGGTGAAGGATAAATGATTTGATAAACATGAATGGTAAATTTTACACATGTTTTTCGCAGAGATGCATATACTACAATATATGCATCTTTTTTGCGGGGTTTTATAAAGATGAAAAAATTGATCGGTTACTCTCTGTTCTGCATTGGAGTAGGTATGCTTCTGATGTGGATTATTCCAAGCGATTTTATCGGTTTTCTGGTTATATGCAGTTGTATGGTACTTGGATATTATCTGTTTTGCTGCGGATGCTGACAAGGCTGTCCACACACCAGACAATTCCCGCCCATCTGAATTATATATAAAAAAAAGAATCCTGCCCGTCTGTTACGCAGGATTCTTCGGCCATATTCCTATACCCGTTCTACTTTTCCACTCCTTAAACAAGAAGTACATACATATAATCTCTTAGAAGCGCCATTAACTTTGCATCTTACACGCTTGATGTTCGATTTCCACATTTTATTCGATCTTCTATGAGAATGGCTCACTTTGATACCGAAATGAGCGCCTTTGCCACAAACTGAACACTTTGCCATCATTGCACCTCCTTGTATTTACTAAGCTTACTCCAATCATTGGTAAACTCATAACAAGACCTATTCTAGCAGATAGCATTTCAGATTGCAAGAAAATTTTTATATTTTTACAATATATTTTCGATATGGTTTGATTTTTTAGGAAAATTGGGTATAATGAATATGACAGTGTAATTTTTTGGCTGGTGAATACAATGGAGGTCAAAATATGAGAGGAAAAATGCAAACCCCTTTGGGTACAATTATGATCGACAGTGAGGTCATTGCAACCTATGCAGGCTCGGTTGCGGTGGAATGCTTCGGGATTGTCGGGATGGCTGCGGTAAATATGAAGGACGGACTGGTGCGGCTTTTGAAGAAAGATTACCTGACCCATGGCATTAATGTAGAAGTGAATAAGGAAAATAAGATAACGATTGATTTTCATGTCATCGTTTCGTATGGCGTCAGTATCCGTACGGTTTCTGATAACTTAATCGATACGGTTAAATATAAGGTAGAAGAATTCACCGGGATGCAGATTGAGAAGATCAACATTTACGTGGAAGGCGTTAGAGTCATCGATTAAGGAGGAGTTTGAAAGTGGAAATCAATTCGATAAATGCGGCCGAATTTGCGAGACTGTTTTTGAGCGGAGCAGCAAATTTAGAGGCAAAAAAAGAGTGGATCAACGAGTTAAATGTGTTTCCGGTGCCGGACGGCGATACCGGTACGAATATGTGCATGACCATTATGGCTGCGGCAAAAGAAGTAGAAGCGCTTAAGAATCCGGACATGAAAGCTCTGGCCAAAGCCATTTCATCCGGTTCCCTGCGTGGGGCGAGGGGAAATTCCGGAGTGATTTTATCTCAGTTGTTCCGCGGGTTTACCAAGGTAATTGCCGAGTATGACGCGGTTACGGCAGGCGTGATGGCACGCGCGATGGAGAAGGCCGTAGAAACCGCATACAAGGCCGTTATGAAGCCCAAGGAAGGTACAATCCTTACTGTTGCAAAAGGAGCAGCTCAAAAAGCGGCAGAACTGGCGGAGACGACAACCGATCTTATTGTGTTTGCAGAAGCCGTAGTAAAAGAGGCCGACCGTGTACTTGCTAAGACACCGGATATGCTGCCGGTATTAAAGCAGGCAGGTGTTGTGGATTCCGGCGGACAGGGACTGGTGGAGGTATTAAGAGGCGCACTGCTTGCCATGCAGGGCAAGGAAGTCGATTATAAAACCTCATCAGAGCAAAAGCCTGCAGCAGCCACGGCAAAGGTAAGTGCAGGTATTGAAGCACAGGCGAACCAGGAGATCAAATTTACTTACTGTACGCAGTTTCTGATTATGTTAGATCAGCCGTTTTCTTCTAAAAAAGAGATTGAGTTTAAGACTTATTTAGAAGAGATGGGAGATTCCATTGTAGTTGTTTCGGATGACGAGATCGTAAAGGTACACGTACATACCAACGATCCTGGCCTTGCGATGCAAAAGGGTTTAAGCTATGGCAGCTTAACCACGATTATCATTGAAAATATGAAATTAGAGCGCGACGAAAAAATCTCTGCTCTGAAAGAAAAGGAGATGCAGGACGCTTCCTTAGAGCTTTTTACCGAAAAAGAAGAACCAATGGAGATAGAAGAATCGGAACCGATGAAGGAAATGGGTTTTGTAACGGTTTCCATTGGAGAAGGTTTGAATGAGATTTTTTATGGACTTGGCGCAGATTATATTATAGAAGGCGGACAGACGATGAATCCGAGTACGGAGGATGTTTTGCAGGCTGTTTCGAAGGTCAATGCCGAAACGGTATTTATTCTTCCGAATAATAAAAACATTATCCTGGCAGCGAATCAGGCTGCATCTCTTTGTGAGGATAAGAAACTGATTGTCATTCCGACCAGGACGATTCCGCAGGGAATTACGGCCTTGGTTAATTATATTCCGGAGCAGTCGCCGGAGGCAAATGAAGCGCATATGAACGAGGAAATTTCTTCTGTTAAGACCGGGCAGGTGACGTACGCGATTCGCGATACAGAAATTGACGACAAGGAAATTCACCAGGGCGATTATATGGGAATCGGCGATAAATCCATACTTTCAGTAGGGACAGACCGTAAAGAGGTTACGCTTGAGATGGTCGATCAGATGATCGGCGAGGAGTCTTCCCTGGTCAGCATTTATTATGGCAAGGATACGTCAAAAGAGGAGGCAGAAGAGCTTTCGGATCGGATTATGGAAAAGCACCTTAATGTAGAGGTTGAAGTAAATGCAGGCGATCAGCCGATTTACTATTATGTAGTTTCTGTGGAATAGGTGTATTTATGAAATTGGAATCTTCTGTTACAGAGTTAAAAGGAATTGGGGCAAAAACTGAAAAATTAATGAATCGCATAGGAGTATATACCATAAAGGATATACTCCTTTATTTTCCCAGGGATTATATTCGGTACAAAGAACCCATAAAGCCAGGGGAAATCTGCCAGGAGGGAATGTATGCGGTCATGGGACAGGTGGCAGGTACGCCGCTGTTAAAAAAGACAGGCCGTATGGAGCTTGTACAGGCAAAGCTGGCGGATGGTACTGGCTATATCGAATGCGTCTGGTTTCACGCGCCTTATATTCGAAGCCAGTTAAAATCGGGGCAGACGTACATATTTTATGGAAGAGCGCGTACAAAAGGCAGAGGCTTCCAAATGGAACAGCCTCAAATTTATACGCCTCTTCAATACGAGGAGAAAATGAAAACGCTGCAGCCGGTATATGGAAGGACAGAGGGCTTAAGCAATGCGATGCTTGTAAAGGCCATTCGTCAGGCATTGGAAAATGTATCGCTTGCCTATGAATTTTTGCCGGAAAAGATCCGAAAAAAAGAAGGGATATGTGAATATAATTTTGCGCTTCGGCAGATTCATTTTCCCGACACGATGGAAACCCTGACAATGGCCAGAAAACGTCTGGTTTTTGACGAGTTTTTTCTGTTTATACTGAACATACAGCGGCAGAAGGAGAAACGGGCGCAGATTCCGAATGATTTTCCGATACAGAATGAAACGGTAATTCCATATGTGATTTCCCATCTTTCTTATCAGCTTACCCGGGCGCAGAAGAAGTGCCTGGATGAAATCATAGGAGATATGAAAAAGGGAATTGCCATGCAGCGTCTGGTTCAGGGAGATGTGGGTTCCGGAAAGACGATTGTGGCATTTCTTTGTATGGCACTGATGGGAGAAAATGGATATCAGTCGGCATTGATGGCTCCGACAGAGGTGTTGGCAAGGCAGCATTATGAAACGTTTGTGGAGATGTGCGAGCGCTATTCACTGGAACGAAAAGTGATCTTATTGACAGGTTCTCTTACCGCCAGAGAAAAGCGCCGGGCGTATGAAAATATGCAGCTGTATCCGGATGCCATAATTATCGGAACACAGGCTCTGATTCAGGAAAAAGCTGTGTTTACAAATCTGGGACTGGTTATCACCGACGAGCAGCACCGGTTTGGCGTGCGCCAGAGAGAAACACTGGCAGAAAAGGGGATTCATCCGCATATTCTGGTAATGAGCGCGACACCGATTCCACGGACGCTTGCCATTATTATTTACGGAGATATGGATATTTCGGTCATTGATGAGGTTCCTGCAAAGCGTCTGCCGAACAAAAACTGTGTGGTCAGTATTTCCTATCGGAATACAGCTTATGAGTTTATCCGTAAGGAGATAAAGAAGGGGCATCAGGCCTATGTGATTTGTCCTCTGGTTGAAGAGAGTGAAGAGATTGAAGCAGAAAACGTTACAGATTACTCGAAAAAATTAATGGAATATTATCAGGGAGAAGTTAAGGTGGGCTGTTTAAACGGAAAGATGAAGCCTGCCGAGAAAAACCGTATTATGGAATCGTTTGCCAATGGGGAGACTGACTTGCTGGTTTCCACGACGGTTGTAGAAGTCGGGGTCAATGTACCCAATGCAACTGTTATGATGATTGAAAACGCCGAACGTTTCGGCCTGGCGCAGCTTCATCAGCTTCGGGGCAGAGTCGGAAGGGGAACGGCGCAGTCTTATTGTATTATGGTGGACAATATACAGAGTAAGGCTTCGAAAAAGAGGCTGGATATTTTGAATCATTCCAACGACGGATTTTTTATTGCCGGAGAGGATTTGAAGCTGCGCGGGCCGGGGGATTTCTTCGGTATCCGCCAGAGCGGGGATCTGGCGTTTTCGCTGGCGGATATTTACCAGGACGCAGATGTGTTAAAACGGGCGGCGGATGATGTAAAGGAGCTGCTGGAAGAAGATCCGGAACTGAAAAAAGAAGAAAATCAGAGATTGTTACTTCGGTTGGAAAAGAGCCATGTGGAGCAGATGAACCTGTAGTATATGGGAGACTTTGCTATTGATATAGATGGTGTACAGGAAGAAAGGAGAAGAGAGGAAATGAAAGTATGGAAAAAAGGGCTGGCCTTGGTGCTGGCAGCTGCAATGTGCGCCGGATCCATTCCGGGAAATGTATTTGCCGGGAATATTTTGGACACCGCAGAAGCTTTAGATATGCCGACAGAAGATGTGGATGCGGCATCAGGTTCAAAAGTACAGGCGGCAAAAGATGAGGTGCAAGCTCAGGGAGATCCGGATATGTCGACGAAAGATGAAGGGACGTCTCAGGGAGATCCGGATACGTCGGCGAAAGATGAAGGGACGTCTCAGGGAGATTCGGATACGTCGGCGAAAGATGAGACGCCCGTTCAGGGAGATCCGGATATGTCGGCAAAAGATAGGGTATCATCTCAGGAAGAGCCGACAGCGGATGAGGCGTCTGTACGGGAGATGCCAGCGGCATATGAGACAGATACTTTGGATACGGCAGCCGCTTTGCAGCAGCCGCAGGCTTCTGATGCTACGGGCTCACCGATTGAAGAGTCTTTTATTACGCTTACGGAGGGACAAAAGCTGCATCAGACGACAGATGAAAAGTCATACTATGTATTTGCTCCGGAGGAAAGCGGCTGGTACCATCTTGTGATAGAGAGCCAGAAAGAAGGCGAATATTTTACGGCAGGAGTATACCAGACGATTTACTACAGCGGAGAAAAACAGGAGAAGAGAACGTACCGGGATTCGGACTATAAGGTGATGAATGCAGCAAACAGCGACTATGCCATGTGGCTGAATGCGAATGAAAAATACGTATTCCACTGCAGTATTAGCGGGTATGTGGATTCTTCGGATTTAGACGTTGCGCTTACCATGAAAAAAGCGCAGATTGCGGGAATTGAAACAGTCACTGCGCCCACACGGCCGTCTGATTTTGCCTTTGTGGGAACAGGCATGGAGGTAAAGATCAACTATACGGACGGCGATTCCGTAACGAATGGTGTAAAATGTATCATTTCAAATTACAACGGCGGAGGCGGTACCGTTAGCAATACGCTGGAATCGCTTAGCTGGAGCGGCATCGCAGTACAAAGAGAAGAGAGCGTCGGCAGCTCGCTTCAAGTTCTGGCGCTGGACGAAATCCGGGAAAAAACCGATGTTGCAGAGCTTTTGGAGGGAACTCATACCGCAATACTTGGGGTATCGCGCAGCGTATCCGGCGGACAGTCCTCTTATCTGGAATGCACTACCTCCTTTGAGGTGTCGCACAACCCGATTGAGTCAATTTCGGTGGTGGACTGTACGGATACCTATACGCAGAACATGGGAGAAAGCCTGGGCAATATTACACTGAAGGCAGTATATAAGGATGGGAAAACGGAGCAGATTTATTCCGGTATGACCTATATTTACCAGTCTTTGCCCAAAGAGGAAGAGCCTGGGGAAACACCAGATATGCCAGGAATGGATTATGGGCTGATGGACATTGACTCCTATCTGGCAGGCGGCGGCAGCCTGGGAGAGACGACAGTTACCGTAAGGTTTCAGGGGCTGGAAACCTCATACCAGATTACAATTCTGGAATACCCCTATGACGGGTTGTCGGTGAAGCCGAGAAAGACCGTTTATTATGTCAATGCCGGCTACAATGACACGCAGCATGGGCACAGCTATGCAGGGGAACGGATTACCAAAAACGATCTTCATCAGATAATTCTGTCCCGAAAGGACGGCGGTTCAGACAGCTTTTATGCATCAGACAATCAATTTCATTCGCTGCCGTATTCCTGGAAGTTCAGCTATGGTATAGAAGTCGGCGGAAACAGCTATACGGATATTGATGAGTTTATCAGAGCGGGAGGCGCGCCCGGCCAGCATACGGTAACCGTATCCTACCGGGATTTTAAGACCTCATATACGGTTGATATCCGACAGAACCCTTATATCCGCATGGAAATTGCGCAGCTGCCGGAAACGCTGAATTATTCCTACGGCAGCTCAAATCTGTACCTGGATGGCCTTGTGATTCGTGCATACAAGAACGATACGGAATACGATACCTATACATACGGGCAGAATGCGCCTGAGGGAGCGGCTATTGCATCCTGGCAGCAGTATTTCCGCTGTTATCCGGTGACGGACAGTTTTTATGCAAGACCTGCCGGAGAACACACCGTTTATCTTACATTTTTAAATATGCGGGCGGAATTTCAAGTTTATGTGGAAGCGCCACCAGTCCACCCGGAGTATGTGGATATGAAGCTTCTGAAAAAACCGGACAGAACCCTTTATTATGTAAAAGAAAATGAGAATCTGAAGGACTGCCTGTCACTGACAGGATTGCAGCTGACGCTTACAGATTCTCAGGGAGAAAAGAAGAATTTCAAATACGGCGCCTATAGTGAAGAGGGATTTTCCTCCTGGGAGGAGCTTTCTTCTGATGTTTCTGTGGACTGGGGCAGGATTGACTGGTCCACTCCAGGGGATTATGTGGTGAGCGTTTACTACAAGGAGCTGTGTGTGGAATTTGAGGTCACGATTGCAGACAGTCCGGTGGATTCATTTCAGTTTTTGCGGATGCCAAAAACAGATACCTATTATTTTTATGAGAATAAAACCATATCATCGCCAAATTTGTTGTACGGGCTGGCCTATAAGGTGACATTTGAAGATGGAAGCGTGCAGGCGGCGACATTTCGGAACAATTACGGAGACAATGTATTCCAGGTGAGTTATCAGGGCAGAACCTATACGATGGGCTGTGCCTGGATGCGGAGTACCTCAGGCGGCAGCGCCTCCGCAGGAGAAAATGCGATTCAGTTTACACTGTTTGGAGAAACCTACCAGACCGATCCGATTACAATTTTAGAAAATCCTATAGAGTCTTTGCAGGTAATAAAAGCGCCGGAGAACATGATTTATTTTGGGGAAACTTCAAATGCCGACCTGTATGGGGCGAAGCTGCGGATTACCTATCGGGGCGGAAGGACAAAGGAGATTGAGGTATCGGAGCACGGCTCATCCGTATTGGTGGAAGAGGATCAGAAATATATAACAGCACAGGTTGTCAGAAAATGGGAGTCGGGTGAAGCTGGCGGGCCCGGATTTCGAATAGAGATAGAAATTACCTATTTAAATGAGAAAACAGCGCTTGCAGCGGATTTTAATCCGGAGGAATTTGAGGCAGTGGCGCTTAATAATAACGGTCAGGCAGCAGGCATGCTGACAGAAGATCAGCCATATCAGATATTTTCTTTTACACCAGAAGAAGAAAAACCCTATTCGTTTTTCGGTGTGGAAACCAGTTACGACGGCTCTTATTATCCAAGCTACAGCCTTTGCATAGAGCTGTATGACGGAGCTCAAAATATGTTTACAGGTTATACAGGCGGCTGGAATGGTCCGATGAATACGATGCAGTCACTGATACCTGGTCATACCTACTATTATATTGTAAGCAGGAAAAATAGTGAAAACAGAGATTCCATTCCATTTGAGTGCTATCTCAGCTCTGATATTTTATCGGATCAGCAGCTCGGAGAGCCGAAGGTGGAAATTATAGATACCAAAAAGAAGAGCTGGTATGAATACGAGCTTGCCGGAGCAGTCAAGATGCCTGATTTTAACGGTACATCACTGCAGCTGACTTATCCAAATGGATGGACAGAACAGAAATATATTTACGGTTCTTCTGCCTTTGTGTCTTTTGGCGGGAAAAACTACAATGTAGGCTGGAAATATATGGATCCGCAGATGGGCTGGCTGCCGGAAATCCGGGATGACAATGCGCTTGTGTATACGTGTGACGGAGAGCTGGTAAAGGAAATCCCAATACAGCTGAATGCCCCTAATCCGGTGGAATCCCTTTCGATTGATGTCAATCCGTTTGAAGGCCGTTATGAATACAATCTTGCAGCCGGCAACCCGGACGGCCTTACCGTGACAGTGCATTTCAAAGAGGAAGGCAAAGCGGATGAAACGCTCGTATGGAAGGACAGCATTGAGCCGGAGGTTGACGGCTGCAAGCTCACATATGACAGTGTGGTTTATACAGGACAGACAGGAGAGCATGGCGGCAAGATGTACCGGCTTAAGGTTAGCTGTATGGATGTTTATGAAGAGGTTCTGTTTGAAGTTCTGCAAAATCCAGTGACCGCATTTGAACTGATCAGGCAGCCGCAAAACTGCACGAAATATCCGTTTGAAGGTTCCGGAGATCTGGACTTATACGGAATGGAATTTGCCATTATAAGCAGGGACGGTACGAAACAGAATATCCGGGTGACAGAGCACACCAACTATCTGGCAGCTCCGGAAGGCAGCTCGGCGGAATTGAATGTATGGTATACGTCCGAAAACCGGGAAGGGGAAAATGGAGAGCAGATTCCGGTAACCGTTTTGAATTTGGAATATATGGGCTGCAAACAAAAGCTGGTGGAATTTGAGCATTTACCGCTCCCTGTGGAACAGGCAGAGGAGCTATTAGACACCCGGACCAATTATATGGTATTGGGGGAAGAGAAGGGATACCGGATTTACCGTTTTACTTCTGCCAAAAGCAGTGAATATATATTGGATCTTAAAGGCAATATCAACTTTCATATTGTCCGCTTTGACGAGAGTGGAGAACAACAGACCGCTGTGGCAAGAAAGACAGGCCAAAACCACTATGCAGGCAGTATGCAGTGGGATATGGCAGCGGGAGATACGGCTTATATTGTTATAAAATCCAGAGAACCCTTTATTGGAAGCCTGCGTGCAGAGATTTCTGGAGAAGAGCTTGAAAAAGAGGATATTTCAGAAGTTGAATTTCATGTGGAAAATCCGGTGGCAGGAGAGGCGTTTCCGGCAACAGAGCAGAGCTCTTTGGATGAATATCAGATTGTAAACAGCCAGTGGTATGGAGATGCAGATCAGGATGGTTGTGCGGATTTTGCCACGGCTCATCGCCTGATGCTGATATTGGCACCAAAGCCCAGGTATCAGTTTACGGAAAATACAAATGTTATGTTAAACGGTTCGAAAGCCGAAAACGTGATGGTGGGCTCGGACGGCAGGCTTACATTGTACTATACCTTCCCTTATACGGAATGCAAAATTGATCTGCCGCAGGCAGAGGGTTATACGCTCCAGACAGACTGGAACAGCCGGGCAGACAGGGTAAGCTACGGCGGCACATACCGTTTCCGGTATTTGAATGCAGAGGATATGCCCGATGAAACCCTGTCTGTAAAGGCAAATGGAAATGTGGTTGCATTGGATGAGGAAAATTATTATACGCTTGCCAACGTTACGGAAAACATATCGGTAACGGTCAGAAAGGATATTGGCGACATTGATGTTGGAGAGGATGAATCCAAGATTACAATGCACGACAGAAGCGAAGACGTGTATGACGTTATGGTCGGGAAGAAGCAGCAGACCATCAAAGAGAATGAAGAGGGGAACAATACCCTTCCGCTTTTACCAAGCTATACAGACGGAAGCGATGCATTCTTCTATGGCTGGTATCTGGGCAGGGATGAGGCGCTAAACGGCATAGGTACGCGCTTTACCAGCATGACAAGGCTTGAGGAGAGCGCATATGAGCTTTTTGCAAAATGGGGAAGCGGTATCTTCTATCAGAGAGTAGGAAACCGGAATGCCATTTATCAGGTACTTTCCTTTGATGAATATAACCAGATGAAGGTTGAGATGAAAGGCATACGGCGTTCAGAAATCCGCGCGAAAGCTGCCATTGACGCAGTCGGTGCAGCCGCAGGTGAAAAGCTTGAAATTCCGGCAGTTATTACACAGGATCAGATGCAGCTGCAGGAGGGCCTGGAGCTGAATATTGAAGGGTGTACCGTTATTGCCATAGCAGATCATGCGTTTGCGAAAGAAACCGGAATTACCTCCGTTGTGCTGCCGGAAACTGTGGAACGCATTGGAGAGAGTGCTTTTGAAAACTGTGCGGATCTGGAGGAAATGATATTGCCGCAGGGAGTTATTCAAATCGACGATCGCGCATTTGCAGACTGTACTTCTTTGAAAAAGGTTGTGCTGCCGGATACGGTAACAGAATTTGGCGAAGAAATATTCTGCGGTTGTAAAGGAATTTCAGTTGTACTGCCGGATACAATAGAATATGTAGATCCTTCTGTTTTTGAAGGAGCAGAAGATATTACCATTATCTGCAGCAGCAAGCTAAAGGAAAGCGGTATTTTAGAGGAAATACAAAAAGCTGGCATAACAGTACAGACATTAGATCTTGCGTTTGATTATGAAAACGGAATCAAGACATTTTCCTATGGTGCGAAAGAAGAGCGGCTTCGTATCAATGTTCTTATAAACGGCGAAAAAGATAAAGAAGCACGCCCGTTGTTGTGGCAATATACAGATACCGATGCCTATACATATCGGATAGAGGGAAATGACCTGTATGTGACACCAAACCGCATTACGAACGAAGAGGAAGAAATCCAGATTACGGCAACAGATGCACAAACCCATGCAAAGACTGTGCTAATTCTGCGTACAACAGCTGCGGATTTAGCGGAAAAAGATGAGGAAGGAAATGCATACTTTACAGTGGAAGTGGCGCAAAATCCAGTCTATTCCGGAGAAGAGCTGCGACCGGCTGTCACCGTATATCGAAAAGGAAACCGATTATCTGCATCTGAATATGACGTTTCTTACGCAGACAATATAAATGCAGGAACCGGCCGGGTAACTGTAACCGGAAAAGGAAATTATACGGGAAGCATTTCAAAATCATTTACGATTGAAAAAGCGGCGCAGTCCGTCATTGCTTTCGATATAGAAAAGACGACTGATGATCTGATATTCCCGATAAATGCAAAAGCAAGCGGAGACGGCAGGTTAAATTACGTCAGCAGCGATCGTACGATAGCTTCTGTCGATGATCATGGGATTGTCATGATACGCGGCATAGGTACGGTAGAAATCAGCATATGGGCTTCAGAAAGTGCAAATTATCAATCTTCCGCTCCAAAAACAATCACTCTGACTGTAAAACAGGCGGACGTCGTCGGACCGAAACCCTCTGAGCCTTCACAGGACCCGGATCAGGATAAGACCGATCCAAATCCGCCGGCCGTAACCAATCCGGATGGCGCCGGATCAGGGACGACGGGCAGCGCCGGAATAAAAACAGGAAAGACCTCTTATACAAAATCAATCGACAGCAAACAGTTTTTACTGGATGCAACGGCTGATATGGCGATTCGTTACGTCAGCAGCAATCCAAAGGTAGCTTCTGTAAGCTCTGTCGGAAATGTAACGCTCCATAAATGTGGAAAAACGATAATAACATTGATGGCAGGTGATGAGAGGGCGACTATTGTCATTCGCGTGGTACCGAAAAAAGCGAAAGCGAAAGCAGTAAGCAAAAAATCCGGAGAACTTAAAGTTTCCTGGAACAGGCAGAAGGAAGCGGCCGGTTATGTAGTAGAATATTCTACAGACAAGAAGTTTAAGAAGAATACGGGCAGTAAGGTGATAAAGAAATCAAAAACCACGAGTATCACGTTAAAGAATCTGAAAAAAGGGAAAAAATATTATGTACGTGTGAAAGCGTTTACTTCGATTGACAAGAAGAGGGCGTACGGCGCGGCAAGTAAGGTGATTCGTAAGACGGTAAAGAAGTAAGATATCAAGAAAACAAAGAAGGACGACTGGTCAATAAAAATCCAGGCTTATGCAGAAGCTCTGCAAAGCCTGGATTTTATATCAGGATATTTGATCAATTCCGGAAATATCCGGATGGATCGTCAGAGAATAATTGGTATAATATACGACAAAGCCGGGCGCGCTTTTGTTCGGCTTTTTTACATTTTTCTTTTGAAGATAGTCAATTTCCACTTTTTCGTTTTCACGGCCCTTCGAATAAAAACCGGCCAGCCGGCCTGCTTCTTCAAATGTGCGGTCGGGAAGTTCTTCTCCCTCGGTTTTGACAATTACGTGCGAACCGGGCATTCCCTTTGCATGAAACCACCAGTCGTTTCCGGTAGCAAATTTAAAAGTCAGCTCATCATTCTGGTAATTATTTTTACCTACATACATATGAAACCCATCTGAAGAAATATAGTGGAACGGTTTGCTCTTGATTTTCGCTTTTTTATCGCCGTGTCGTTTTCGGATGTAGCCAAATTCTATCAGTTCTTCTTTGATCTGCACCAGATCATCTTCTGAAACGGCAATTGTAAGCGCTGTAGCAATGCTCTCCAGGTGATCGATTTCATTTTTTGTTTCTTCGATCAGTTCCGTCAAAGCTTCGTTTGTACGCTTTAGCTTATTGTAGCGGTCAAAATATTTTTTGGCGTTCTCAGAGGCGGATAATTGTTCGTCTAACGGAATGGTGATCATTTCATTCGTATAATAATTCAAAGCCTCCAGTTTCTTCGCCCCTTCTTCCAGGCCGTATCCGTAAGTATTGAGCAGTTCACCGTAGACCCGGTATTTTTCACGCTTTTCGGTATCCTTAAGCTGTCTGGCCTGCAGGCTGTATTTCTTGCGGTTACGTTCCAGGGCGGTTGTTACAATTCGGCGCAGGTCAGAAGATTTCTGGCGGATTCTGGTATAGCTGTTCCTGCTGGCGTAATAGGTCTCCAAAACCTCAGAAATCAGAGAAAACTCCGTCCGGGTACAGTCGTTGTATTCTGTGCAGACAAGCGCTGCAAAATCAATCGGCTCTTTTCCTCTGTACACAATATTTGGTGTAAACCGGCATTCTTTAATGTCTTCCATAAACCATTCGAAATGATGGTAAAGGTGCAGTTTTTCATCTTCATTTAAGGATGCAACGGAAAAATCGCCGTCGATATCGGCGCGGTAACAGATTTCATTTGCAATTGAGGGACTGATTCCGGTATAAGAACCATAAATTGCCCTGCAGATAGATTCCGGCTTGTGAAATACAGTCGAAAAAAACGATTCCTGCGTTGCCTGCAGGGGATTTTCCTTGTGTGTGGTATCCGGTATAAAATAACTGCGTCCTGGCAACACTTCCCTTACAGAGCTTACCTGAGCGGACACATGCTTGATGCTGTCAATAATGGTGCCGTCTTCTTTGCAGAAAATAATGTTGCTGTGCTTGCCCATTAACTCTATGGTAAGGATTTTATGGCATAAGTCCCCCAGATCGTTTAGATGCTCAATTTCAAAATGAATAATCCGCTCAAGCCCAGGTTGGTAAATCCGGGTAATCCTGCCATTTGCAATGTGTTTGCGCAGCACCATACAGAAGTTGGGCGCAGTCATCGGGCTGGGTTTATTCTGATTGGTCAGGTATAAAAACGGGAGAGAAGCGCTTGCAGACATGGCAAGGCGGCGCTGTCCGCCCGGTCCTTTCAGTGTAAACAGCAGCTCGTCGTTTTCAGGCTGCGCAATTTTATTAATTTTACTGTTTAATATATGCAAATTTAGCTCGTAGACAAGGTTTGCTACGACAATTCCGTCAAAAGCCATAAGAGATACCTCCGATTCAATGGTGTTATGGCTATCATTTTAGCATGAGATGGCGTTTTAGGCAAGGCTGCAAAGGGAAGGATGCAGAATAAACGCATGAACAAAAAAAAGCAGACATTTGTTGCGAAAACTATACAACAATACCATTACATTTTTCACTCCTGCCTTTTCGATCAAAATATTGTGGATTATGGATAAAACTGGTAAAATCTCCTAAAAGTACA
>JAAWDZ010000026.1 GCA_022794015.1 Eubacterium sp.
AACAGTTCAGCCTTCCGGCTTCACTGTTACGGAATCCGCCCATTTAAAGTTTGCCATACGGCAAAGGGGCGGATTCCACTCCAGTCTTTACGCATACTCACGGACTTTGCAGCAGGTGCAAAGTCCTGGGCTGAACTGTTATATCTGCACTTCTACTTCTGCTTCTGCCTCGCGCTTAAACTCTTCCATCTGCATCTGGCTCATCCTGGGCAGTTCCTCCAGTGAATGTACACCGAAATTGCGCAAAAACTCCTCTGTTGTGCCAAATAACATAGGCCTGCCCGGTGCATCCAGACGCCCCAGTTCACTGATTAGATTGTATTCTACCAGCTTACTGACCGCATGTTCACAGGATACCCCCCGGATCTTTTCAATTTCCGCTTTGGTTACTGGTTGTTTATAGGCAACAATTGAAAGTGTTTCTAAAAGTACATCTGTCAATACATGCTTCTTTGGCTGTCTGGCTATCCGGATAAGATATTCGTAGGTATCCTGGCTTGTACACATTTGATAAGCATTTTCCAGCTCCATAATCCGCATCCCGCGTCCTTCATCTTCATATTCCCTGGCCAGTTCTTCTATCATACGCTTCGTTTCTTTGGAATCCAGTTCAATCGTTGCGGCTATTTTTTCCAATTCCACCGAATTTCCCATTGTAAAAAGTATGGATTCTATAATCGCCTTATATCTTTTCTCTTCCATCTCTCACCTCATGCCTGCACAGCCACCTTTGACTCAATTTCAATTTCATCAAAAAGGCTCTCCTGCGTAACCTGAATTTTCCCCATTTTTATCAATTCCAGAATTGCCAGAAAACTTACAATTACTTCCATCTTGCTGTGTTGTGCTTCAAGCAGGCTTCGAAAGCGGAATTTTCTGTGCGAAACAACATAGCTTTCCAGATACGCCATTTTTTCCGTTAAAGATACTTCCTCTTTTTCTATCCTGCCAAATCCTGCACGCACTCTGTCAATTTTATTCTCCTGTCTGCGCATTACAGACTCAAAAATGCTTTTCAGTTTATGGAGTGTCAGTCCTGACATCAGCTCTTCCAGATCCACCGGCAGCTCATATGTCAATACCTCTGCAGGCACAGTGGGTACTTTAAATAAAAACCTCTGGGCATCTGTCTGACGGTCTTTTAATTCATAAGACATGCATTTATACATTTTATATTCCAGTAATTGCTGTACAAGCTCTTCTCTTGGATCTTCTGCATCCTCTTCTTTGCCGTTTTCTTTCGGAAGCAGCATTTTGGATTTGATGGCTATTAATGTAGACGCCATAACCAGAAATTCACTCATAATATTTAAATCCTGCCGCTGCATCTCCCTGATATAATCCAGGTACTGTGCCGTAATCTCCACAATTGGAATATCATAAATACTGACTTTGTTCTTGTCCAGCAAATGAAGCAGCAAATCCAACGGCCCCTCAAATGCACTAAGCTTTACTGTTAAATCCATATATCATCCATTTCCTTTTTTGTAACAGCTCAGATAAACTGATCTGTCACTCCTTTACAATGCACACAAACCGCCCTGTTCCGCAATTTGGCGCTGGCTGCCTTTGGGATTCTTATGCATACTGCATAAAACACTCGCAAAATAGCAGCTATCTGAACTGTTACCCTGTCTTGTCTAAAAAATGGTTCAGGCTACATTTTAGTTGATTTTAGGCTTAAATGCAAGATTCGGTCATAAATTTCCGAAGAACAGCTTAGAATATAACAGAGAATTTGTATAATTTACGGAGGTTTAACCATGTATTCCTTCCTGTCGCTTTTACTTAGCTTTCACATCCTGCTGTGCACCGCTTTCATTCCTTTTTCCCACAGAAACATCCTGTTCTCAGAAACACAAGCCCCGACAGAGCAGAATACGCCTTCTGCCACAGATACAGGTACTGCAGAACAGGCACTCTCATCATCAGTTTCCGCTCCGAGCGCTGTACTGATGGAAATGTCTACCGGAACTGTCGTCTTTGAAAAGGATTCACATGCCATACGCCATCCGGCCAGTATTACAAAAATCATGACTCTGACTCTGATTTTTGAGGCCATCGAAAAAGGGCAGATCCACCTGAACGACAACGTAACGGTATCCGAGCATGCTTCCAGCATGGGCGGGTCGCAGGTGTTTTTAGAAACCGGGGAAACACAGACAGTAGAAACACTGATCAAGTGCATTAGTATTGCCAGCGCAAACGACGCCTGTGTGGCTATGGCCGAATTTATCAGTGGAAGTGAAGAAGCTTTCGTTGCAGAAATGAACCAGAAAGCCAAAGATCTGGGCATGAAAGATACCACGTTTGTCAACTGCTGCGGGCTGGATGCGGACGGACATTTAACGACTGCATATGACGTTGCGCTTATGTCGCGGGAACTTACGGTGCGCCATCCCGAAATTCACAACTACTGTACAGTCTGGATGGACACGATGACGCATGTAACAGCAAAAGGCGAAAAAGAATTTGGCCTGACGAACACCAATAAACTGATCCGGCAGTACGAATATGCTACAGGTCTGAAAACAGGATTTACAAATATTGCAAAATACTGTGTTTCCGCCACGGCAGAAAAAAACGGCATGAAACTGATTGCCGTTATCATGGGAGCGGAAACGATTCCAAGCCGTACCAAAGACGCGATTACGCTTTTAAATTACGGCTTTTCCAAATGCCAGGTTTATACAGACGAACACAAAGAAACCCTTCCAAATCTTCCGGTGAAACGGGGAATCAAGGATTCTCTTACAGTAGCTTTTCAGAATCCTTTCCGTTATCTGGATACAAAAGGAAGCGATCTGTCCACTATAACAAAAGATATTTCACTTCCCGAAAATGTAGAGGCGCCGGTTCAAAAGGGAGATAAAATCGGAGAAGCCATTTACCGGCTTGGAGAAGAAAAAATCGGCTCCGCAGATATCATTGCTGCGGATGATATTGCCAAAGCCGTTTTTTCAGATTATCTGGTTGATATTTTCATGCGATATTTTACATAAGATCATTTTATCGTAACAAACTGATGCGTCCGGTTGGCCTCGGCTCTGTTTTTCTTATACCAGTAATAATCACCCTGCCCTTTGCCGTAGTTTTGGATCTCCACATCTACGTCATAGTACCAGGTCACGCCGTTTATGACCGCATAATTCCAGGAATGTGGCGGCTTTGATCCGTTCCGGTTCAGATAATAGCCGCTGCAGACTCCTGCCTCAATACCTACATGATTGCACAAAATCTTAAAAATAACTGCATGATCCGTACAAACGCCGATTCTTCGCTCCATACACCATTTCCGGCGAATCATATCGTAATCGTAATTGTATATCAGCTCGCCCTGTTCTGAAAGCTTATCTGTTTTTTTGCGGTAGGATTTAATTTTTTTCGCAGAAGAAGAAAGATTATAATACGTTTTATACGAACCGCCTTCATAATAATGCGTATGCTTCTGATGAACCGTCATCCAATGATAAATCAGACGCACTTTCTCATCATCACTTAAGGAGTCCTTGATTTTGGCGTTCTTGCAAATCTGTTCTGCCATATAGTCCACTTCCGGATCTCCTGTCAGAATCGGTACGGCTGGCATACCGGTACTTTGGGACACAATTTTAAAGGAAAGAGTCTTTTGAGATACCGGAAGGCTTTTATCCTGCGGAATCACATATACCTCTGCAGTATATTTGCCTTTTTTGGCATACTTCTTTGATGAAACCTTTGCCTCATTTTTTTTGCCTGGCTTTCCGTTCCATTTATATTCGATTGTGCCGCCTGTAATATTTTTCATTTTTTTCTGAAAAATATATTTGCCTTTTTTGTTATAAATCCGGATGCGTACAGTAGCCGGCTGATAACCGGTATTAATATTGGCTCTGATATGTAGGTACTTGCCCTTGCCAGGACAATATCCTTTCTTGCTGCAGGATACGGTAAAACCTTCCACCATTTCACTCTGTTCTGCCAAAACTGGCTGCGTCAGCAGCATACCGATGACAAAGCACAGAAGAAACAGCAACAGCTTCTGACAGATGCTATGTTTTTTCATAAATCAAATCCTCCTTTGTGTTTTTATCACTGTTACATCAACGGTGCAAACAGCCGCAGTACGCTTTGCACCATGCGGATCATTATATTTCGTCTCTTACAGAAATCCATAGAAATCTCTCCGGACTTTCCAATGGTATCCAGTGCATCCTGTTTTAGCTGCATCACTGCCTGTGAACAATACATAAAAACACCGCACTCAAAATGCAGATACAGACTTCTGAAATCCAGATTGACTGTTCCGACAGTGGCTACTTTATCGTCACAGACAAAACACTTCGCATGGATAAAACCCGGCTTATACTGATAAATACGGACTCCGTTTTGGATAAGCTGTTCATAATAGGACTGTGTCAGCAGAAAAACCAGCTTCTTATCCGGAATCTCCGGTGTAACAATCCGTACATCCACACCGCATTTCGCTGCATTCTGCAGCGCAACGGTCATCTCGTTGTCTACAATCAGATAAGGAGTAAAAATATAAACATATTTTTTTGCATGGTTGATAATATTTAAATAAATATTTTCACTTACATTTTCATGGTCTAACGGCGTATCCGAATAGGGCTGTACAAACCCGTCCATGGTATTCTCTTTCTTGTTATATACCTTCGGCAGATACCTGTAGTAATCCTCGGATGTTCCTCTGATGTAATTCCACATTTCCAGAAACATAGCAGTCAGACTGAAGACAGCTTCGCCTTTTACCTCCACCCCGGCGTCCTTCCAGTAGCCAAACCGCTCCTTTTCATTGATGTACTCGTCCGCAATGTTGATTCCCCCGGTAAATCCGACCTGCCCGTCTACTACCAGTATTTTACGGTGATCGCGATTATTCAGAATAATGGATAAAATCGGACGGAACGGATTAAATGCAGCACATTCCACACCAATATCACGCAGCGATTGTTCAAAATTTTTGGGCAGAGTTTTTATACAGCCTACATCATCATAAATCAGACGTACGCAGACACCCTGCCGTACCTTTTCCTTTAAAATATCCAGAATGGCCCGCAGCATTTTTCCATCTTCGATGATAAAATATTCCAGAAATATAAATTTCTCTGCACGCCGCATTGCCTCTAACATATCCCCGAACATAACCTCTCCGCAGGGGTAGTATTTCGTCCTGGAATTACGGTACAGCGGAAATTGCGCCCAGTCGCGGATATATTTGGACTGCTGCGCGACGCCCGGATCTGCTTCCTTTAGCTTCTCAATTGCCCCCATATCTGTCTGCAGGCATGCCGCTACTTCTCTGTGCACGGCATCCATACGCTTCTGTGTATTTTTCGTCAGCTGGGATCTGCCGAATGCCGCATACAGTGTAATCCCCAAAAGAGGCATAGCAAGGATAGTAAAAGTCCACACCAGCTTATAGTAAGGATTGCTCCAGTTGTTGATCACAGCCAGCACTACAAAATAAGACAGGATACGAATACCAAAATCAACGATGGTAAAGCGAATGCTGAAATCATACAAGGTGAAAAATATCCAGGAAAACTGCAGAACAATTGCCAGCGCCACCATAAATACCCGGTTAAATAAGATGCTGCCAATTCGTTTCATAAAATCCTCCTTTATCCTTTTCCCACTATTCTACAACAAACGGTTCAAATATACAACTCCCCAATATCCTCTTTCCTTTGCTTCAGCCAGACGGACGCTGCGCTCATATAGACGAAGCTTAACCTGTGCCGGCGTCATATCCGGATATTTTTGCAAAAGCAGCGCCACCGCACCTGCAATCACCGGAGCTGACATGGATGTGCCGCTCTTGGTTTCATAGCCATTACTGCGGGCCGAACAGCTTCTAATTGCAGTACCGGGAGCTAAAATTTCCGGCTTAACCACACAACATTCCGTAGGTCCCCTGCCACTGTAACCGTTCCTTAACCCCCTGCCATTTCTGGCGTAATCGTCTATGCTCCCTACCGTAATAATGCTTTTACACTGCCCTGGAACTGTCACGCTGTTTTTTCTGGGTCCGTTGTTGCCTGCAGCGGCAATAACAACAATGCCGTGATTCCATGCCTTCTCTACTGCGGCAATCAGGTTTTCTTTTTCCACTTCGTCAGCCGTCGGCAACATACCGACCGATATGTTTAAAATTCGGATATTATATTCCCTCTGATTTTCAAGAACGTAATCAATTGCCTCAAGCACCTGAGAGGTATTGCCGTTTCCCTTCCGATCCAGCACTTTCGCTACAAACAAATTGCATTCCGGTGCAATTCCGGTATACAGTCCCTTGCTTGCCCTGCCGCTCCCCGCAATAATGCCCGCCACATGAGTTCCGTGCCCATTATCATCATATACCCGCGTCCTGTTCTGAGTAAAATCTGTAAACTTCAGTATACGATTATCAAAATCCACGTGCGGCACGATACCTGTATCCATCACGGCTACCGTAATGCCGCGGCCGGTAATTCCTCTTTCATGCACATTATCCGCCCGTAATTTCTTCCGAACCTGATCCATGGCAAAATCCCTTTTCTTTTAGTTTATGCATCCGGTTTTACGGGAGTTCCAATACAAAAATGAGGCAGCGTACATTCTTGCCTGTGCGCTGCCTTTGCATTTATCTTATTTATTATCTTTTGAAACGAACGAATTGCCCTGATGGGATATATTTTTAGGTACGTCTTTTATAGAAAAGCTGATTCTGCCCATCTTATCCTTGCCCAGGCAGACAACCGTTACCTTATCCCCTAAAGTCAGCACGTCTTCTACACGGTTGATCCGCTCCTTCGAAATCTTGGAAATATGAATCATACCTTCTTTTCCAGGTGCAAATTCTACAAAAGCGCCAAATTCTTTAATACTGATAATCTTACCCTTTAAAATCTGGCCTGCCTCAAAATCAGTTGTAATCATCTGAATCATTTCTACAGCCTGATCCATGGCAGCCTGATCCGTGCCGCATACGGAAACGGCTCCGTCGTCCGTAATATCTATTTTCACACCGGTGCGATCAATAATTTCGTTGATCGTCTTGCCACGCTGGCCGACAACATCGCCAATCTTGGCCGGATCGATCTGAATCTGAATAATCTTAGGCGCATACTGGCTGATCTCAGGTCTCGGTTCTGAAATTGCCTTAGACATGCACTCATCCATAATAAAGAAACGTGCCTGTCTCGTCCTGGCAATCGCCTCTTCCACAATCGGCCTGGTCAGTCCGTGGATCTTGATATCCATCTGGATTGCCGTGATGCCATCCTTGGTACCGGTTACCTTAAAGTCCATATCGCCGAAAAAGTCCTCTAATCCCTGTATATCTGTAAGTACCAGATAATCATCATCCGTATCCCCCGTGACAAGTCCACAGGAAATACCTGCAACCATTTTCTTAATCGGAACACCTGCCGCCATAAGCGCCATACAGGACGCGCAGGTCGAAGCCATAGAAGTGGAACCGTTAGATTCAAAAGTCTCTGATACGGCGCGAATCGCATACGGGAATTCCTCTGTAGAAGGAAGCATCGGGATTAATGCACGCTCTGCAAGCGAGCCATGGCCGATTTCTCTTCTTCCCGGCCCCCTTGACGGTTTTGTTTCACCTACAGAATAGGACGGGAAATTATAATGGTGCATATAGCGTTTCTCTGTAATATTCTCATCTAAGCCGTCCACTCTCTGAATTTCAGACAGCGGCGCTAAGGTAACTACATCACAAATCTGTGTCTGTCCCCTGGTAAACATGGCGGAACCGTGTACCCTGGGAATCAAATCCACTTCTGCTGCCAGGGGACGAATCTGATCGATGGCACGTCCGTCCGGCCGCTTGTGGTCTTTTAAAATCATCTTACGTACAGTCTTTTTCTGATATTGATAAACCGCCTCGTCCAAAACAGCCAGCCACTCTTCATTCCCGGCAAAAACTTCCGTCAGGCGCTCCGTAATATTTCTGATATTCTCTTCCCTTACCTGCTTTTGGTCAGTAAATACAGCCTCTTCCATCTCTTCTGGCGGAACTGTTTTCTGAATCTCTTCAAACATCTCCGGCGGAATGGCACAGCTGGTATATTCATGTTTGGGTTTCCCCACTTCGGAAACAATCTGATTTATAAATGCAATAATCGTCTGGTTGATATCGTGTGCCATATAGATAGCCTCAATCATCCTGTCTTCCGGAATCTCATTCGCCCCTGCCTCAATCATAATAACCTTCTCCGAGGTAGAAGCTACTGTAAGCATCAGATCTCCATTGTCCCATTGTGATTGGGACGGATTGACAATAAATTCACCGTTTTCCATACCAACCTGTGTCATGGCACAGGGACCGTCGAACGGAATATCGGAAATACAGGTGGAAATTGCGGCGCCGAGCATTGCTACCAGCTCCGGACGGCACGCCGGATCCACGCTCATGACCATATTATTTAAAGTTACATCATTTCTGTAATCCTTGGGAAACAGAGGGCGCATCGGACGGTCAATCACGCGTGCAGTCAAAACCGCATTTTCTGATGCCTTCCCTTCTCTTTTATTGAAACCTCCTGGAATCTTTCCTACCGCATACATTTTTTCCTCAAATTCCACGCTCAACGGGAAAAAATCTATACCGTCCCTCGGCTTGTCCGATGCGGTTGCTGTAGACAATACGGTCGTTTCCCCATAGTGCATAAAAGCACACCCATTTGCCTGCTTGCCGACCCTGTCTACGTCCACGGTAAGTGTCCGGCCAGCCAGCTCCATTGAAAAACTTTTGTACATAATTTTATTCTCCTTAATTCATTTTCTGCCTCTTTATCAGATCGTGCGGCAAACTCATCCGAAACAACTGATACAGGCATCTGGCAGCAATTCAGGATACCTTTACTGTTACGGCATCCGCCATTCATGCGCATATCAGTGGTCTCGGCTGGTAGCATCCGCACTTTAACTGCAAAAAGCAGTTCCTTACATTCAAAATAGAGCGGAAATAAACTCCGCTCTATTTTAAAAAACTACGCTACTTTCTGATTCCCAAACGCTCAATCAAAGAACGATATCTCTCAATATCAATCTTCTTCAAATAAGCTAATAATCCACGTCTCTGACCAACCATTTTTAAAAGTCCTCTTCTGGAATGGTGATCCTTCGGATTTGCTTTTAAATGCTCTGTCAGCTCCTTAATTCTGGCAGTCAGGATAGCTATCTGTACTTCCGGTGAACCTGTATCTCCCGGTGTCCTGCCATACTCATTGATAATTGCCTTTTTCTTGTCCTTTGCGATCATGATTCTTCCTCCTAAAATATTTTACGCCCTTTTTGTATGATACTCAGCAGAAGGTCGGAGTGTCCATCTACCGAATATGGGCAAAATTCATACCGAAGCATTTTAACATATATCTTATACTTTGTAAACAGCTTTTTAAACTGTCTTTACCCCTAAATCGTTACCTGTTCACTCCGTGACCGGTAACACGCTTCGCGATGCACAGAAAACGCAAAAAGATGCGATTTCGCGCTGAAAAACCGGTATTTCCACACAGAATGTGCAGAAACACCTCGCACAACAGTGGCGTGTGAACAGTAACACTAAATCTTTCCATTAATCCAGTAAGCGTACCACACAAACCGGTGACCGGTAATAAGCATTGGAGATCTTGATTCCAGTCCTTTGGGAACTTGCATGTACAATCTGTCCATTTCCGATATAAATTGCAACATGGCTGATCCGGCCGCCGCCGTAGAAGAACAAATCTCCCGGCTGCGCTTCACTTGCACTAATCCGCCGACCGCAATTCGCCTGTGCTGCAGATGAATGAGGCAGATAGATACCGTATTTTGCAAAAATAGACAGCGTAAAGCCGGAGCAGTCTGCTCCATGTGTCAGGCTCGTGCCGCCCCAAACATAAGGATTTCCCACAAACTGGCATGCATATGCCACCAAATCCACCTTGACATCCGATACTCCCTGTCCATAGCGTACCTCGGTCATGGTCATAGCTTTATTCAATTCATTGGACACCGATACATAGTCTGCGCTGACATAACCCTCTTCACTGTCCACGCTGACCTTCAGCCACTCTCCCTGATCTTCGATTACTTCTACTTCTTCACCCTCCGGCATCAACGCCAGTATCTCACACTCCGTATTCGGCTCTTCCCTGACACGCAACGTCTGCGTCGTACAGGTCGCAATCTCAGAGCTTACCTGCGGCGCATAATCTTCTGCTTCCTTTCCGGTCATCAAAAATTCAGACTTTACATATCCGGTCACTTCTCCGGACTGTATCTGCGTCCATTCCCCTTCCGTACCCAAGATCTCGCATCCGGCATCCCGCGGCATCTTGCCGACCAGTTCCGCCTCTTCGCTCGCCTGTTCCCTTACATTCAAATTACTCTCAACATTGGCAATGCCAAGCCTCGTATATCCACATGTCTTATCCTGCCTTCCCGAAGCTGTCTTCGTGCTGTCTCCTGCGGAAATAGCAGCCTCTGCCATAGATACATCCATACAAGTACCTATCGCTGACGTAATGCCTGCACTTGCAGTAGTCTGCATCTCCTGCAGCTTCGCCGCAATCTGTTCCGAAACACCGGCGCTCACTCCAGCCGTTTTCGCCAGTACCGGAATCGACATTGTGATTGTAATTGCTCCTATCGTGATAAAACTAATCCATTTTCTATTTTTGGATTTCATAAATTCCTCCTAATATTCTATCTTCTCTCCAGTAAATTTTTTCCTGTTAAAAAGTATAGCAAGAGTAATTCATAATGTCAACATAAAATCGTAATATAAATGTAATAAACGGTAACAGTTCAGCCTTCCGGCTTCACTGTTACGGAATCCGCCCATTTAAAGTTTGCCCTACGGCAAAGGGGCGGATTCCACTCCAGCCTTTACGTATTCTCACGGACTTTGCAGCAGGTGCAAAGTCCTGGGCTGAACTG
>JAAWDZ010000027.1 GCA_022794015.1 Eubacterium sp.
CAAGGGACTGCTTCCTTGTGGGTTCTTAGGGCAACGCCCTAAGCCCTCGGAGAGCTTTTCGGAATCAATATCTGCAGTTTTCAAGGTTCATTTGAGCCTATTTTTTTCAGCTCGTTTTTTCATAGATTACTTGACACTACCAATTGTATCCTATTGTATGTCGGGCCTGTGCCAGTCTTTACACACCGGTATCTGCAGTCCGTGTTACGCCTTTTCTTCTCCTGCAATTTCTGCAAGTGATTTTGCCAGACCTGCCAGACCCTGAATCTCAGACGGGATGATAATTTTCGTCGCCTTCCCGTCCGCTGCTTTTGCAAATGCCTCCAGGCTCTTTAACTGCAGTACACCCGCATCCGGCGCCGCTTCTTTCAAAAACCGTAGTCCATCCGCATTCGCCTGCTGAATCTTCAAAATTGCTTCCGCCTGGCCTTCTGCCTCCCGGATTGTCGCTTCCTTATGTGCTTCCGCACGTAAAATCGCCGCCTGTTTTTCTGCTTCCGCATCTAAGATGGCGGATTCTTTTTTCCCTTCCGCAACCAGAATCGTGGACTTCTTCTCTCCTTCTGCCTTTAAAATCGCTTCCCTGCGCTCACGCTCTGCCTTCATCTGCTTCTCCATTGCATCCTGAATAGCTGCGGGCGGAATAATATTCTTAAGCTCTACACGGTTGACCTTAATCCCCCATGGATCGGTTGCAACATCCAAAGACGCCCGCATCTTCGTATTGATCGTTTCACGGGAAGTAAGTGTTTCATCCAGCTCCAAATCACCGATAATATTACGCAGAGTCGTCGCTGTCAGGTTCTCAATCGCCATAATCGGATTCTCAACGCCGTACGCAAACAGCTTTGGATCCGTAATCTGAAAATATACGACCGTATCAATCTGCATGGTTACATTATCCTTTGTAATCACCGGCTGCGGCGGAAAATCTACAACCTGCTCCTTCAGGTTAATCTTTTTCGCAACCCGATCCAAAAACGGCCGTTTAAAATGAATCCCCACACCCCATGTCACACGGTAAGCTCCAAGGCATTCCACAACTGACGCGTGCGCCTGCGGTACAATCTTCACGCAGCTCGCCGCAATCAACAGCACAATTATTAGCAAAAAAAATCCGCCTATCATTAATTCCATACGCAAAACCTCCATAAAAAATAGTAGTATGTCAGCCATTTCCATACCTAACATACTACTACAATCTATTCCACATTACAACTAGAAAAATACATTGGCTCCAATCAGTCTGCCTGCATGACCACTTGATACACTGCGGAAAGACAACGCTCCATTTGTATTATCCGTACCGTTAATCGCATCCCTTGCAGCCTGTAAACAAGAGCTTCTGACACCGCTTGCCAACACGTTGGCAACGCCGCCGCTTCCTGCCGGAGTAAACTGTCCGCTCTGGTAAATAACACCAGAAATGCTGTTCGGATAACTGCCGCTTCTGACGCGGTTCATAACAACTGCACCAACTGCAACCATACCGTCATAAGAGCCGCCGCCTGCTTCACACTGAATCAGAGCTCCAAGCAGCGTTACTTCGTCTGAGTTCGCAGATGCTGCCGGTTTCTTTGCTTCCGCTTCTTCCGCTGCCTTCTGTGCCTCTTTTTCGGCTACCTCTTCACTGTTTAATGCAGTTCCAAGGTTTAACTCTACATTTACATATTCTGCGCTCACATAAGCAGTAGAATCAGATGTATACACGGCCACCCAGCCGTCCGTTCCTTCTGCTTCTTTATTAACTTTTAATCTATCTCCATCAGATGCGGTAGTCACTATGCCGGCATCCTCGCTTGGTTCACTTCTAAGCCTGAGTCCGTCTGTATTCACCGTAGCATACAGACTGCACACCTCATTAGCCAACTGATTTGCTTGCTCTCCGTATACCAGGTATTCATTTTTTACATACCCGATTGCATTTCCGGAAACAATTTTCGTCCATTCTCCTTCTATGGAAATGACCTCTGCAACATCTCCGCGGTAAAACTTTCCAGCCAGCTGGGACTCCGCATTTGGCTCCATACGGATATTCATATCCTCTTCTACGTTAGCCATAACCATATTAGACCATGCTGCATCCTCTTCAGGTTCCTGCGGCGTTTCCAAAAGCGCTTCTTCTGATTCTGTAGCTTCCGGCACTTCCTGTGCCTCCGCTGGCACTTCCTGAGTCTCTGTTTCTGTTGTTGCCGGTACTTCCTGCTCTTTTGCTGCTTTCTGTGCAGTTACGTTTTCCTGTTTGTTATTCTCTTCTGTAGCCAGTATTTCCAGAGCATCCTGCAACATTTCCTGTCCGTTCTCTGTTTCTGTTACAGCGGCCGCTGCTTCTGATGTTTCCGTATTAACTGGTGCAGTATCTTCAGGCATATTCTCTGAAGCGATATATTCCTCTGCTGCTTCTTTTGTACTGCGCGCAATCTCCTCAGCAGTGTACTCAGCCAGCTGGGCCGTACCGCCTGCCGCCCCGTAAGCAGATGCCGCTTTGGAAACCGTATCGCGATTTACATTTTCTACGCTGGCCGCAGCAATATTATTCACAGGAATATTCATGTCATGTAATTCTGCAACCACACCTGCCATACCATTTCCATTCAACGTAACACTTCCTGTTACATTCCCTTTGCTGTCTTCTGTGGATCCTCCCAATGCAGTGATTGTTGTCATAACCAATAATGCAGATGCTACTGTCATGCTTTCAACCACTTTTTTGTTTCGATTCATCATTAACCTCCAAGATTTGTAAAATCCCAATGAACGATATACATTTTTTCAAATTCATCTCAATTCAATTCGGAATTATTACATTTATTACAAAAATGTTACACTGAGATAATAGCATAGTAATATATCATTGTCAAGTCCTAATATTTTCTTAAGAAATGTTATGTAACAGTTCAGCCCAGGACTTTGCACCTGCTGCAAAGTCCGTGTGAATGCGTCAAGGCTGAAGTGGAATCTGCCCCTTTGCCGTATGGCAAACTTTAAATGGGCAGATTCCGTAACAGTGAAGCCGGAAGGCTGAACTGTTACAATGTTATAAAATTTATGAAGGTTACGATCGCAAAAGGGACAGTACAATCTGTACTGCCCCCCCCTGAGGAAATTTATATTATAATCTCTTTAACAGTTCTTCTCTTTGCGCTTCATATCCAGGCTTGCCCAACAGTGCAAACATATTTTTCTTGTAGCTCTCCACGCCCGGCTGGTTAAACGGATTCACACCCAGAATATAACCGCTGACGCCTACTGCGAATTCAAAGAAATAGAACAGTTCGCCCAGATAAAACTCATTCTGCTCCGGAATCTTCACTACCAGGTTCGGCACAT
Source organism: Eubacterium sp. (assembly GCA_022794015.1). Classification (GTDB taxonomy): domain Bacteria; phylum Bacillota; class Clostridia; order Lachnospirales; family Lachnospiraceae; genus Roseburia_B. The sequence goes on from JAAWDZ010000027.1 coordinate 3,331, forward strand.
TTCCATCGGTATGTGCAAGAATGGTTCCGTTCATTGCATTTTTGTTGACAAAATCCATATCCTTTCCTGCCAGATAATTCAATCCGTCCAAATCTACCGGCTCTTCCTCGATCACTACATTGCCGCGGGATTTCTCTACACACATAACCGTTTCAAACAGATTCCTTGCACCATCCTGAATAAACTGCCCCATTGAATGAAGGTCAGTGGTTAAATCTACGGATGCCGGAAACAGTCCTTTTTGGTCCTTGCCTTCGCTTTCGCCGTAGAGCTGCTTCCACCATTCTGCAACATAATGAAGGCTTGGCTCGTAATTAGCCAAAACTTCAATCGCTTTTCCTTTACGCAGCAAAATATTGCGGACTGCTGCATACAAAAGAGCATCATTTTCTTCAAATTTCTGCTCCAATGCAAGCTTTCTGCCTTCTGCTGCCCCCGCCATCAGCTGATCAATATCTGCGCCGCTGACAGCAATCGGAAGCAGGCCTACCGCGGTAAGAACGGAAAAACGTCCGCCGATATCATCCGGTACCACAAAGGTTTCATAGCCTTCCTCTGTTGCCAGATTCTTCAACGCACCCCTTGCTTTGTCCGTAGTTGCATAAATACGCTTTGACGCTTCTGCCTTGCCGTATTTCTCTTCGAGTTTCTTCTTAAAGATACGGAATGCAATAGCCGGCTCTGTTGTTGTTCCGGATTTGGAAATTACGTTTACCGAAAAATCGCGCTCTCCAATGACATCCAGAAGCCCCTCTAAATACGCACCGCTGATACTGTTTCCGACATAATAAATTTCTGGTGTTTTTCTTGCATCCTTACTGATATTGTTATAAAAACCATGCCTTAAAAATTCAATTGCGGCCCTCGCACCAAGATAAGAGCCTCCAATTCCGATTACAACCAATACTTCGGAATCGGATTGAATTTTCTTCGCTGCATCCTTGATTCTTGCAAACTCTTCCTTATCATATTCCACCGGAAGATCAATCCACCCCACAAAATCATTTCCCGCGCCGCTTTTTGAAACAAGAAGTTCTTTAGCATCTTCTGCCAGCTTTCCCATGTAACCAATTTCTTCCTCACTGACAAACCCTGTTGTTTTTGAATAATCCAATATCACCTTGTCCATATTAAAACCTCCTTTGTATTAGAATCTCTCATTTATTTTAACAAACACTTTTCTATTGTTCAAGCCCTAAAAAACTTCTGATATCACATCCATTAAGAGCCTGATATCCTCCTCGCTCTTTTCTGCCTTCTGTTCCTCTATAGATGGTTCTTCTGCCACCTGATAAACCGGAATCCGGGTATTGTCTGAAACGGGCTCCTCCGTTGGCTGCTGTTCTTCTTTTGGATCCTCCGCCAGAATTACATCGAAATACCTCCGGATCTTTTTGCAGATCTTATGCACCTCCCGCCTGGTTCTTGTCACCTGAAACAATATAAACAGCCAAATAGCCAAAACAATCCCTCCGGAAACCATGGCAATTGTCATCAGATTTTCTCTTATGTATAAAATAACTTGCTCCTGCTGCATAGCATTACCTCCTTTTTCTTTTCATTATAAATAAAAAAGATAAGAAGGAAAAGAGGTTGATTCCATGTTTTCGCCGCAAGTTTTGACATGTTCTCCTGTATTTGCGCCTGTTTTTTCACTCGGTATCATTCCAAATCCTCTTTTGGAATAATATAGCCTGACAAACAGCATCCCTGACTGTCTTCTATCATAAGAAGACGATTATTGGGAGAAGATAGTACGATATCTCCTACTACACCCACAGAAGTAATATCCCGTTTACAGCATATCCAGTACACCCTGTTTTCAGACGGGGAGAAACTTAGTACCTGATGATTCCAGTCCTCCCCATTTCCACAGTTTGGAATGACAATTCCCCGAATCCGGGGACTTATTATCAAAAACCTTTTTCGGATATCAGCATAGTAACGGTTTAAATTGACGTTGCCAAGCACCAACATACCAATCCTGGGCCCTTTCATGCTTCCCCTCTCATGCTTCTGCATGACATCATAATCTTTGTGGTGCAGACACCTTATAATACATCCGCTATCCATCAGACTGCCATTCCATGCCCTGCACTGTATGGCCGAACTCAATTCTTTTTCCGTCATGTAAATCTCATGCTTATCTGCATCGGCATATAATGGGCCGACAAACATAATAACCGTAGTTGCCGGGAAATTACCAAACTTTTTCTGAAATTCTATAACCAGACGCTTTGTCTGTCTGACATAATCCTCTGATATATTTTCTGAGGTTTGAGATACATTCTCAATCTGGCTGAAATAATCTTTTGTAAAATTAGAGCATGTATAAATATCCATGCCATAAACGCCAAAATAAAACAGCCATCCATTTTCTATGATATAACCCGCGCGTACAACAGGTATATCATTTCCTTCCATTTCCCGAATCAACTGAAGTGTTTCCCTGTCTGCAGAATCAAAATGTACGCCAGATTCTTCTCCTTCCGGCTTCCATCCAATTGTCGGTCCATTCCCATATAAAAACCAAATATCTGGAATTCCTGCCTTTTCCAGAAACAAATACGGATCTTTTAAAAAATGGCTGCATTCCTCTGTCGCAGCGCCGCTCTCATTCATTTCATCCACCAGCACCAGACGCTGAATAGGAGTCAGATAAGGCAAAATAATTGCTTTTACCTGATGCTCTTCAATGATACGGAGCAGCTTATTTATATCTTTAACAGCATAATCACCCATAATCAGTACATCTATTACCTCAGGAATAACTTCCTCTTCTGAATAAAAACCGGGATTTCCTTTATGTAATACGTTTCTGTAATAACTTCCGACCATATAGATGTAGTTTGTGGTTTTCTGCTCTTCCTTATTGTACACACTGCCTATATGAAACAGAACCCCGTCCAGGTTTTCAAATAAATAACGAAAATATCTTCCACGCATACGTCTTAACTCCCGGTATTCCTCCCATCGGCACCACCTCCTGAGGTGCCACATGCAGCCCCTGCCATCTGTTCAACCTATATTTTAATGAATCTTTGTGTTTTTACAAGCCTTTTTCTTGACATTTTAGGCCAGGAGTATAATATAGTTAATTATCATGAAAGAAAGGCAACAGGTATTTCCTATGAAAAAAATTGTTTTAACCGGCGGAGGAACTGCCGGCCATGTTACCCCAAATATTGCCCTGCTCCCACAGTTGCACAAAGCTTCATTTGATATCAGCTATATCGGCTCTTACTACGGAATGGAAAAGGAACTTATTGAAGCTGAGCATATCCCCTATTATGGCATTTCCTCCGGTAAGCTCCGCCGTTATCTGGATCTCAAAAACATATCCGATCCATTTAAGGTTCTCAAAGGATTCGGACAGTCCATCCGCCTTCTGCGCCGTTTAAAACCGGATATCGTATTTTCCAAAGGCGGATTTGTCTCCGTACCCGTAGTTTTAGCTGCTAAATTTTGCAGGATTCCAGTCATCATACATGAATCAGACATTACTCCGGGTCTGGCCAATAAAATAGCCATTCCGGCAGCCAGAAAGATATGCTGTAATTTCCCGGAAACCTTAAAATACCTGCCAAAAGAGAAAGCTGTACTGACCGGTTCTCCGATCCGTCAGGAATTGCTGTCCGGAGATCCTGCAGTCGCACGCTCTTACTGTCATTTTAACACTCAGAAGCCAGTTCTTTTGGTCATTGGCGGAAGCTCCGGTTCAAAAATCATCAACGAAGCAATCCGTGCACAGTTAAAAACTCTGTTAAAAAATTTCCAGATCATCCACCTGTGCGGCAAGGGAAACCTCGACGACAGTCTGGTGAGTACGCCCGGATACGCCCAATTTGAATACATCAGCCAGCAGCTCAAGGATATGTTCGCACTGGCCGATATTGTAATTTCCCGCGCAGGAGCCAATGCCATCTGCGAACTGCTCGCACTGCATAAGCCAAATATCCTGATACCGCTTTCCGCTGCCGCAAGCAGAGGCGATCAGATTTTAAATGCCAAATCATTTGAGAAACAGGGCTTTTCTTTTGTTATTGAAGAAGAAAACCTGACAGGAGAAACCCTGCAGGCTGCAATTGATACGGTATCGAACAAAAAAAACGCTTATATTTCGGCCATGCAAAAGAGCGGTCAGATGGATTCCATCCGGACAATCCTTGAGTTAATTGAAAAAGAGCTGTCCTAGCGCAGCTCTTTCTTAATCTGATCACATATTTCCCTGGTTTCTTCTTCTGTAAATGTTTCATGGTTCCAGATTAAAATATCGTCGTTCTTCATATTTTTATAACGCGGAATCAGATGAAGATGAAAGTGAAACACTGTCTGCCCTGCCACCTCTTTGTTGTTCTGTACCAGATTGAACCCGTCACATTGTAATGCATCTGTCATATGTTTTGCAAGCTTCTTCGCCAGCTTCATAGCCTCTCCCGCCGTATCTGCATCAATTTCATACAAATCCGCATAATGTTCTTTTGGAAGAATTAACGCATGTCCCTTTGATGCGGGCGCAGCGTCCAGAATAACACGAAACATCCCGTCTTCATAGATTGTATTTGACGGTATTTCACCGGATGCCAGTTTGCAGAAAATACAATTATTATCTTTCATATTACATTCTCCTTTTGTCGAAATTTGTATTATAATTTTAATTGAAATGGATTTTTCAGTATGCTACACTGTTAGTAAATTCAATGCTCTGTAAACAAATAAACAGGAGGAAGTCGTATGACAAACGCGGATTATCAGCAAATCTTTCATGAAATCAAAAACTATATTACATTTATTAACAGTTCTCTGCAGTTAGTCGAAAAAATGCATCCGGAAATCAGAGAATATCCCTACTGGCACAATTCCATGCAGGAACTTGATTCTTTAAAAAGAATGCTGCTTGAGCTGAATTCCGCCCGTTTAAACACCGAACTTTGTCTGGAATCCATTTCTTTGGATACTTTTCTGGCCGATTTGGTCAATTCCTGCACAGCAGCCTTTCATTCAGAAGAATTTCAGATTAAGACCGATATATCTTCTCAGTTGCCGAAACTTTCCGCAGATCCTGAACGGCTGAAACGCGCGCTTTCCAACCTGATCAAAAATGCGTATGAAGCTATGTCCGGCAAAGGTACCGTACTTATGTCCGCAAGTCTGGAACAGGATTACATACGTCTGGATATCACAGACTTTGGCGGAGGCATTCCTGAAGATTACCTGCCAGAGCTTTTTACTCCTTTTAAAACAACTAAACAGGGAGGAACAGGACTTGGACTTTTAATCGCACGTCAGATTATTGAAACACACAAGGGGCATATACTGGTAGATTCCCGTCCCAAAGACGGCTGTACCTTTTCCGTATGTCTCCCCGCTCATTAATCAGTTTGCTTCAAAATTAAATATCGTATCCAACATTCTAAGCGTCTTGAAATTGCCCTTTGCTGTCATAACTCCTGTCATAAACGCCCTCTGAAATGTCATTCTGCCGTTAATGATATTGTTCATAATATCAAAGCTGAGTTTTGCATATACGTCAATGTTCTCTTCATTTCCATAATAACAGATTAATTCCGGCCCCTGCACGCTGATAAATAACGGCTGCTTCCTGCCCTCTATTAAAAACAGATACGAAGCGCGAAAACCTTCTTCCGGAATAAAATGGCTTTCAATCTCTTTAATAAACATCTTATCATCGGTTTCACTGCTTTTGCCAAGCATATCCTTAAACATAGAAGCCAGCTCTTCAATATCTTCCTTCTGTTTCTTTACATAAGTGTCGTCTGATACGTATTTCGAAAGCTGCTCGCTTTCCTGTGGAGTCAAATCCATAGAAGGCGTGCGCAGCACAGTCTGCTTAATCGCCTGGTTGCTGCTGGGCAGGGCTTTCATTTTCTGTGAAATTGATCGATACAGATTCTCTGCTTTCTTCTCTATAATCAGCGTATACTCCTGATTCATCTCAAAACTGACCAGATCCTCTACGTAACCACAGAGCCCGCCACAGGGCTGTCCTCCCAGAATCACCCATGCATTTTCCAGTGTCATGACGCCTTCTCTTTCTCCATAGGTTGTAGACATAACAATCGGCTGCATATACAGAGAACTCATCATTTCTTTGTCCCCGTACAGCCAGCAGGCATCCAGAAACTGCTGCATATATCCGCCTATCCCAAGCCATTCCACTGTCGTCGCCAGAATAATACCGTCTGCATCCTTAAACGTATGCGGCAATGTAGAAATCTCATTTTTATGCTCATAAATATTATAACGCTCCACTGTAACGCGCAGCTCCTTGAGCACATCCTCCATCTTGTCCAAAACATAAAGTGTCGGATCGTCTAACAGTCCCCTTCCACCATAATATATCTTAATCTTCATAGCTTCCTCCATACACCTGGCATACGGCGGTTCGCAGCCGCCTGTATGCCGCATTTTCACTTTATGTTTATAGTATATTGATTTTTCTTCCTAAAATCAATATACCATATGGAAATTCTTTACATGATTTTCGATCAATTTTTTTAACAGCTCAGACAAGATGCCCTGTTACGCGCTTCGCGCGACAGCAGGCGCCTGAACCGCTGCCCATCTTTAATGATTCCGGATTTTGGAAGCAATTCCGTAAATACATCCCAGTGAAAACCCTCCGATCAGACCCCCGATATGACCCCAGTTGTCTACACCGGACGAAGTAAAACCGAAATAAAGGCTTAGCGCCGCCATTCCAAGCAAACCCTTTGCCGTAAGTCCGCCCGCCTTTCCCCTGTTGCAAAGAACCCATGCCAAAAGACCTCCGACTACTCCAAAAACCGCCCCGGAGGCGCCGGCCGTTACAGACAGATCCGTTGAGCCGAGCTTTTCATACAGAGAAAACAGGCTGCTGCAAAGTCCTGAACCAAGATATAAAACTGCAAACCGAACACTTCCCAGCATGTTCTCAAGCCGAAAACCTGTCACTCCCAAAACCAGCATATTATTCATCAGGTGATCTGCACCAAAATGCAGAAACATGCTGGTAAACAGCCTGTAATATTCTCCGTTGTCAAAAATAAAGGGCTGATAAGCCGCTCCGTGCTCTATCATAAACAGGCTGTCCTGTGTATCCCCCATAAGTTCTAATATCAGCCAGATAATCACATTCGCCGCTATAAACAGAATCGTAACATACGGCAGCTTTTGTAAATTGGCCAAATTGCTATCATTTTCCGAATCCATAAAATCCCTCGCTTCTTCCATCGGATTATTTTGAATTCTATTATAAAGCATACCAGATTTTTTTCAAGGTGCGCCATTAAACAAACCGATAATTTATTTTTGCAAATGAAATCCGGTCATTTTTTTCCAGCCTGATACGTTCTTTGTAATTCAATCGTTCGCCGTTTCGATACGTTCCATTTGTCGAATTCAAATCCTCCAGATAATAACTGTCTTCTTCTTTTGTAATTTTTGCATGAATACGGCTCACTGTTTCGTCGGCAATCATCCCGTCCACTTCTCCATTCCGGCTTCCAATCACAAATATATCCGTTGAAATCGGCAGGTTATTTCCCGTTCCGTCTCCTTCATATCTGAGTTCTCCCAATGTCTGATCCGTTTCGCTTCCCAGAAAAACCGTCGGATTCACGTAAGCCGCCTGAAATTCCTTCGGCTCAAAACTATATTCCTCCTGCATGTTTTTCTTTGTCGGCAAATGAAACCTTCTTTTGAAAATGCGTTCCACAAAACGATGCTTTTTCCTATCTTTCTCCCCGGCCTTTGCTCCATTTTCTGTCTTATGTTCTGTTTTCTGAAGCTGCGCGGGTTTTTCCTGTATATCCATATTATTTATTCCAGATTCTTCATCATAGAGAATCTGCAGTATTTCCTCCATAGTAGCATTCTCTGCATGACTTTTTTCATATACGGCATAGCATTTCTGCGCACCTTCCCGATCCTCATGATCCATATGGGATAAATAATACTCCATAAAAGCGCGCAATCCTTCTGCAAAGCTGTTTTTTTCAAACGGCATGTAACAAAATGCAATTTCTTTTTCATCTGAATCTACAAAAATACGTTCCGGCAGAAGCGAAATGCCGTCTTCCTGCAGCAAAAATTCTCCGGCCTGTTCCATTGTCTCCGCCAGTGCGGCCATTACCTTTTTTAAAAAGCCCCGGCCCGTTTTCTTTAACTTTACCCAGTCATCAAGCGCCTGCATTCCACTGATGTCATACCAGAACTGCATATTTTCATCTGCATTTGACATCCCAAACGACAATAGCCCCGCAATCCTGTTTTGAGCCAGCATTGGATATTCATACCCGCTTACGGCCGCTTCCCCACTCCACACCATATAACTTTTCCCCTGATATCTTCTGTATTCTATCAATTTAATCCCTCCAATCCTCCAGTATATCCCCTGCCAATCTGATAGTTCGTACTTTTTCCTCCGCACAAAACTCTTCATCCCAACCGCAGACAAAACCTGCTTTGGCTCTGCCATACATTTCATAACCCAGATATACCGGCGCAAACAGCACGAACAACAAAACTGGCAAAAGCATAGCCAGCTCTACCGTATAAGATCCTTCCTGTCTTCTGATACCATCACCTCATTTCATCAACATGAAAAGATAACCCAAAAACAAAAACGGTACGAAAGGCAGCCTGTCACTTTTTTTGCAGCGTCTTAAGATAAACAGACAGCCTCCATAAAATCCTGCCAGGGAAAATGAAAGAAGCATCAGCAAAAGGTTTTGGACCACTCCCAAATACAGGCCCGTCAACATAAACATCATTCCGTCGCCCATGCCGATTTTGCCCCCCGTCAGCCAGCCAAGCAAAAGGATTCCAACTCCAGGAAGCATTCCAAAAAGAATTTCAAAAATACTTTTGTCTGGAAACAATAAATGAAGTAATATCCCTAAAATTCCTGAAAACAAAGTAATTGTTACCGTTATCTTTTTATCCCTTATATCCTCTATACTGTGTATGCCTAAAGTTCCCAGCAAAACATATGCTCCTACCATACACTACTCCCTTCCGCATTTACTGCATGCATTTCTTTCACTCACCTCTGAAAGGCGGACTGTATAAACCAGATGTTTTATTTTACTGCAGTCTCTGCTGCTGTGATATCGGTTTCCATATTCCGTAATATACACTGTCTTTGTATTTAAAATCTGATGCTTCATACACTGTGCGCAGGGAAAATATTTACTGCCGTCTTCGTTACGCATCCTGTCTACCGCATCTGCATCTACCCCTTTTACGGATGGCTTTAAATACCTGCAGTCAGGCTTTCTGTGATATACTCTCCCTTTTGGCGTTATATAAACAATATCCTCTTCTACGGTATCCGACTCGCTTTGCCCTGTCCATTTCCTGCATTTTATCTTTTGAGTTATTTTGATATCCCTGATTCCGAATAATCCAAACGGGAGACGTATTTTATAATCCGCCTGCAAAAGAATATAATTTCCGGAAAAATCAGAGTGCAAAAGCAAAATCCCCAGCCTGCCATGCCGGACAAACGTGTCCACCGCAGAATTATTTTTTAAATTTTTTAAAAATACAACCTCTGCGGCCAACAGCAAATTATTTTCCGATTCACCCTCTTTACAGGCCAGCACGGATAAATCCCTGCCGGATGAAAGCAAAGCATCTCCTACCTCCTGCTGTACGGTAAGCACCTGAAAATACATCAACAGTACAGCTATAAACCCGGCAAAAAACGGAAGCAGCAAAGAAAGCTCAACCATATAAGAAGCATCTATGCGGATACAAGGCGGTGTCTCTGTACTTGCTGGTTTCTTTATTTTGTTTCTTACAGGCAGGAAGATTTTGTAATGCAGCAAAGAGACACCGCCCTGTATCCGCAGTCTGTTTTTAATGATAAACATATTCAGCCTGTTCTGAAAACGCAAACCCTCCAATTTGATCCTCCCCCATAATTTCAAAAAACAACGTGTCTGCCATAAATTCTGTTTCTGTTTTCATCCCCACAAGCATTGCATCCATTCTGCAATTCGCATATTGTTCTTCGTTTTGTATATTTTTTTCCATCAGATCCATACTTCGATAGGCAATTTGTTTTACAGTTTTGCGACAGAGCAGCACATCCAGATAATTTTCGTACGACAACCCGTGCGCCGCCCCACCACATTCTCCCGATACTGCCTCAGACAGATTGGAAAGCTGTGTATTCCATTCAGATGCTTCCTTTATCAGGGGTATTTTTTTTCCGGACAAAAGCGCTTTTATGTCACAAATACTCTCTGCATATGCCCAGGCGGCTAAAATTCCCCATTCTACTGCCTGTACAACAGCCGGATTCCCGACTATCCCTGCAAGTACTGATGCAAGCGCCAGCGCTTCATTCTGCTTCGCCGTGTCCTGCTGCAAGTACAAAAAATTCAGCGCCTCCCGCACAACCAACAGCTTTTTTACAACTCCTTTTAAATTTTCCTCATCGCTCCCTTTGCCACAGATCAAATATTCCGTACCATAGGCAAGCGCTTCCTCTTCCTTTGGCGCAACGGCATTCCCAATCAGTGGCTTTACAAATTCCTGCATCAGAATCCTTTCATACCATCCGGGACTTTCAGGCTGCCTGAAGTTCCCTCTGTAACAGCTTCGTTTCAACAGACAGTTATCCACAGACATCGTCTTGCCCGATACGGTTTTCCCCTCCGGAAGCACCAGTCCCACAATTCCCTGTCTGCGCAGTTTTGGGATTAATTCCAATGGATTCTCCATAGCAGATACATCTGCCGGCTCCGCCATTTTCTCTTCTTTTTGTTCTGCGGCCTCTTTTAAAGCCGTATCTGCTTTAGTCATAACGGTTTCCGGATCTCCCGCTTCTTCGGCCTTTTTCTCCGCATGCTCTATTTTGTCCAAAATATTCCTGGCTGCGCGCTGCCCAAGCGTTTTTTTCATTGCATTTGCAGCGCACATTTCAAATACTTTGCCTGACTCATCCGTTGCCAGCCGATATTTTAAAACCTGAACATCATCCGTCTGCATACGAAACAGATTCACTCCAAAATCCCCGCTTCCAGCTGAAAAATTTTCCTGCAAAAGCAACTTCATTTCATCCTCCGTCCGCTGTATATTCAGTTCTCCTGTGCCAAAGCTGCCGTCCAGAAAAAACAGGCCATACTCGTCCAATAACACAGACTGATATCCTGCAAACAGCGACTCTGCCGCAAGCTTTGGCCACTCCTTCGCATCAGCCTTTAAACCACAGTATCTTGCGCCTTCTAAAAGACTTAAAATCAGTACTGCCAAAACCGGTACTGCCAGACAGACAAATAGCGTAACCGAAGCTTCCTTTTTTATCATGCGTTTTATGCGTATCATTCTACTGCTTCAGCTTTTTCGGACACAGACTCCATCAAATCTTCAACCAGAGCCTGTAACTGGCTGCGGAAAATTACAACAGCGCCAATCAAAACTACAAGAATTAAAATTACTTCCACAACTCCGTTTGCCTCTTCCTCCCTCAAAAATTCATCCCATGTTCTCATCTTTATTCCTCCTGTTCTTCTGTCTTAGATACTGTAAATAGATAAAAAAGCCGGAATCATAACGATCCCCATTACAATAACAAGCATCATCATCATTGGCACAAGCATTTTGGTTCCTGCTTCTTCTCCCAAACGCCTTGCCTCGTTTTTTCGTTCCAAAAACACCCGATCTGCTTCTTCATTTAGCTGCTCCAAAAGCCTGCGATTTCCCACCTTCTGCCCGGATATCAAAAGCGTCACCAATTTACGATATGGCTGCAAATCACAGTCTTCCGAAAAAGTCTGGAAGGCACGCAGCTCACCCATGCCGTTATCCATTTCACATATCATTCGGTGCAGCGCCTCATAAACTTCTTCTTTTTTACCACCCACTGACCGCCTTTGCCCATACATTTGTCCCATTTTTCGCAGCGCGCCCGATATGCTCATTCCCGCTCCCAACAACAGAGAGAGCTTACTGACAAATTCCGGATATGCCAAAATCAGGCTGCGTTTCTTTTTTGCTTTTTCTTTTTCCTTCTGTTCCTTTTGTATATACAAAACGGCTGCCGCTGCCAGAATCCCCAAACCTAAGAGCTCCTCTGACCGTACGGATGGCGCCTCCTGCCACCTGGCCTCCTGCCCGTCTATTTGTTTTGGCAGAACAACCGTCGGATGCAGCGGGTCCTGACATGCAATCTGTTCTTCAATTTCTGACTGCACTTTTTCTTCCTCACTTTTTTCTCCCGGCACTATGTAAAAAGTAAATGTATATTCCTCTTTACTTTCTCCACAGGCAAAAGTCACAGATGCCGTTACCTTTTGCCTGAATCTGACTGTCTTTTTCACTGCCGCCTCGTCCAGCCTGCCCTCTGGCGAAATCAGCTTATGCTCCGAAAACATCCAATTCGCTTTCACTGCTCCCTGCTGATAACGCTTCCGCACATCCGGACTTACCACAATTTGATCCAGCGAAGCATTCTCTCCGCAAAAAGTTTCCCGCATTTCCGCAATCGCGGCCTCTATGACTTCCTGCTCCTTTTTGCTTTTGTATTTTTGCTCCGGTATCGTAAGAATCACCTCATACCTGGTATCTGTCTGAGGCAGATAAACATACGCTTCTGTTTCCCATTCGCCCTTTCCTGGCGGATTCCTGTCCAGCTGTCCGGACGAAATTCCCGCTTCCTTTTCCGTACCGGATATGCCTGTCAAAATTCCAAGCAAACCAAACACAAATACAACCAGGCACGGACTTCTTACTTTCTGCCAGACAGCCCTCTTTCGCAGCACACACATGCCACTTCCAATTACTGCGCAAATTACGCCGCATAAAATCATTTCTACACCTCGATTTCCACCAATTTCATTCCCAGGAAAAAAGCTGCCGAATATAAAAACAGTGCCGCCGTCATAACTATAACTCCCAGCAAATTACCATATAACTTTCCGATAAACTCCGGCGATGTCATACGAAAAAAGAGCAGAATTCCAAGCGGCACGACGCACATCACTTTTTGCTCCAGTGCTTTTTCCGCCATCACAGTATGTATTTCCTTTATCACTTCCTGCTTATCGCAGATTCTGCCTGAGGCAGTCATAATAATATAAGTAAAATCTCCGCCGCTCCGCTTGGCATAACAGAAAATTTCCACAAAGTTTTTCACATCCTCACAACTGCTTGTTTCTGCAAAATCCCGAAGAATATTCTCAATTGGCTCATTCAGATTTAAACGCTGCTCCATCGCTCCTAATTGCTTTGCCAGAATACATTCTGTGCCGTGCAGCTGCTCTACATCCCAAAGTCCTCCCAAAAACGCTCTTTCTATGGAATATCCAGCCAAAAGCAGCCCGTTTATCGCATACAGGTAGTCCTTAAATTCTAAGCTCAGCTGCGCAAGCTGATGTTTTCTCTTTTGATCCTTTAAAACCCTCCCTGTCAAAATAAAGGCGGCCGGCAAACTGCAAAGTCCCCAGGGAGAATTATAAAACAATACGGCAACCATTCCGCTTGCACAAAACGCAATTCCCGCCCATATCAGCATGTACTTTCGTTCTAAAATCCCGCCGCTTCCCATTTTTCCCTGTGATGCAGCTTTCCCGCCATATCCCATCGGCCCAAAATCCTCCCTTCTTTCTCACCGGTTTCTGCAAAGCGATACAGTACATTTAACTGGATTTCCCCTGCCACAATGCCGTCCAGTTCCGCAATCTCAAGCACTTTCCTGCTCTTATCCCGCATTCGTCCCAGGTGGATAAAAATATCAATTCCGGAAGCAATCTGCGCGCGTATTGCAGATATTGGAATTTCTGCTCCCATCAACACCATTGTTTCCAGTCGGGAGAGCATATCGTGCGTACTGTTTGCATGCCCTGTTCCCATACTGCCGGAATGCCCGGTATTATTTGCGCTGAGTAAGTCAAGCGCTTCGGGACCCCTGCATTCTCCAATAAGCACCCTGTCCGGGCGCATACGAAGCGCTGTTTTGATCAAATCCCGGATTTCAATTGGCGTTACCCCATCAAACCCGGCCGTCCGCGTTTCCAGACGCACTAGATTTTCTATTCCGTTTAGCTGCAGTTCTGCCGAATCTTCAATTGTAATTACGCGCTCGTCCTTTGGAATATATTCCGAAAGGGCATTTAAAAATGTCGTCTTTCCGCTGCCGGTTCCGCCAGACACAAAAATATTATAGCCGGCAGCTACCAGCTTTTCCAAAAACAATGCTATTTCTTCGGAAAGGGAACCATATGCCAAAAGCGTTTTCATACGCATCGGCTCTTTGGAAAATTTTCGGATAGATATGGCAGAGCCATCTAAAGAAATGGGATTTAAGACAATATTGACACGGCTGTTATCCGGCAGACGGGTATCCACAATAGGGGAAGCTTCATTCACCATGCGGTTGCTTCCTGCGCAAATTGTCTGAATCAAATCCGCCAGTTCTTCTTCCCCGGCAAAATATTTGGAAAACCGCTTCAGCTTTCCCGCCTTTTCATAAAAAATATGCATTGGCCCGTTTACAGATATTTCTGTTACCTCTTCATCCTCAATCAGTTCCTGCAAAACGCCAAACCTGCGAAAAGAAGCAAATATTGTCTGTGCATACTGCCTCCGCCGTGCAAGTGATAATAAAAAGCGCTTATCCTGTCTGGCAAGTTCCTCCTGGATATAATCCATAAGCTCCGAATCGGACAGCTCCCGACTGTTGTCTAACGCCTTTAATACAGCTTCTTTCAAAAAAAGGTAAAATTCTTTCTCATCCAACTTGCGCCCCTCCGTACAGATACCTGCGGATATAATCGCCCATTCCGCCGTACAGACTGTTTTCCAGTGGATTTCCCTCCTCTGGAAACGTCATTTGCTCCGGAAGCAGCAACCGGTTCATATGGGCTGTCGTATGCCCGCCCTCTTTTCCCAGATATTCTAAAAACTCCTCCAGTCGATAACGGTTTATCCTGCCTTCCTTTCCAATACAGTAAAAGCTTGCAAATACAGGCATCATTTCTGCAAAGCCCAGAAAAACAGATCCAAAATCCACCAGCACCACATCATATCCGCTGCAGTTTTTCAGCGCAATCAGCAGTTTTTCATACAAAGGCTTTGAAATTTCCGCCAAATGCTCCGGATTTACCGCTGGCGGAATATAATCGAAATTCCTGCAGCTCTGTCTGATGCGGTGCAGCCCTGCAGTAAAATCATGCCCTTCCTGCATCATGCCGTAAAGCAAATCTCCGATGTCCTCGCCCGCCTCAGACTTTGTCAAAGAGTAAAATCCGCTGTGCTCCATCAGATTAATATACAGTACCTTCTGTGTTTCACCTAAAATTTGTGCCATTGTCATGGCAAAGATCATCTGATTTTCATGGTGTACCGGAGAATATATTCCAATCAGTTCGGTCGAATTTCCCGGAAAATACCGTTTCTCCTCCGCCTCCTCCTGCCAAAGCATAGCTGAAATCTGACAAAGCAGTTTTTCTGCCGACTGATATTTTTTCACATGAAAGCAATCCCGTTCCGGCGCTTCTTTGGCTTCTTCACAAAGAAGCACTTTTTTTGCAGATCCGATAAAGTCCTTTACCTTTTCCCAGAAAACAGCCGTCATTACTACTGCGTCAAATTCTTCCCGTTCCCTGTATTCCAGAAAGCTTTCTGCGCATGTAAACGTACAAATCCGAAAGAAAATTTCCTTTTTACAAATCAGATATCCCTTTAATCGTTCTAAATATGCCTCTTCCTCATCTAAAAATGCTATTTTTAACTGAATCAATCTGTCCCTCCGTCATTTTTTTGTATAGGCATTTATACCTGAACCGGAAAATACAGTGCAGCAAAGGTGCCAAAGAGGATAAACACAGCAAATGCAAACCTCATTTGCACTGTCTTCTCTGGCAGCTTATAAGGCTCTGGCCGCAAAGTACGCACAGCGTATCTAAAATATCTTATTGCATGCCGCATTTTACGCCTTCTTTGCCGATCGCATACTAAAAATAACGCCGCGCCAAATCCTGCAGCAATAAAACTGTATACCATACACCTGTATAACTCTCCGATTGTAAGCATTCCGCCTGTCATGGAAAATAATTTAATATCGCCTGCCCCAAGGACACGCATTAGAAATAAAAGATATAATAGAATTACGGGAATAGAAATATTCCCAAGAAAATAATAGATGCCCCAAATCCGATGCTCCCTTACCTGAAGCGCAAACCCCAAAATCAGACCTGTGGCAATCAGTCGGTTTGAAACCTTCCCGCTTCGAATATCCTGCCACACTGCTACAGACAGCAGACCAAACAGCAGAGTGTCTCTTAAACTTAACTGCGCACTTCCAATCAACCACCTCGCTTTTATTTTATAGTTTTGTATTATATCGCCTGTTATCGGATTTGTCTATAGATTTTTTACAAATAATTGAATTTTGTGCATTTTTCACAACATATTATAAAACATAATTCCATAAAGCAGCGCAACCCCGCCTGTACCAAGGCTCCCAACTGTCAAAATGCTGACGGGATTTAACCCTACCGAACCGGCAATTCCTGCTCCTGCAAGCAGCATATTTACCAGGCAGATAGCCATAACACCCAATACTGTACGAACCATAAAATTCAGCACAAGCTCTGCTTTCCTGCGCAAAAATCCGATTGCGAGCACTAAGCCGCAGATACCCGCCATTACAATCATACTCATCCTCATATCCATTACACTCATCCTCCTGATTTAATATATACTTTTTTTTGAGATATATAACCTTTTTTTGAATATTCTGCATTTTATATGACTATAATTTAAATAAAGGGTTTCATAACCGGTAACCGGGCAGCTTGTCTGACTGTTGCCATAACCGTCCAAAGATTACTTAGGCTTAAGACAGCTCCAAAGAAAGCAGGGGATAACTATGAATCGGATTCTTGAAAACAGCATCTTTTGTGATAAACGCTATGCCGTACTGTTAGAAGACTTAGAGCGGACCGAACTTGATATGAATTCCGCTTATATGAAACTGGGAAATGTAACAGAACCAGATTTGATTGACTGCTATATCTATGAAGTGCAGTCGCTGCAGATGCGTTATCGTTTTCTTTTAAAAAGAATCAAACAAATAGAGGATTCCTACGCGAAGAATCCTCTTGAAGTTTCAGGGTCCTGAAAGGTCTCTGTTAAATCATTCCTGCCGTATGTCATTCCGGCATATACCTGCTGTGTATTTTGCATTAAAGGGGTCGAGTGATCCTGTTTTGCAGCTTCTATAAAAGCTGTATGCAGGCTCACAAGCACGGCTTCTGCCCGCTCTATATCGTCTAACCCCTTCCGAATCACGGCCTTTGCCATCTCTTCTTTTGCAAAAACATACAACGCATACAGATTGTTTGCTACTTCATATTCAAAATTCAGCGACTGAATCAGGGTATCCAAACCGCGCTGCGCATAGCTCAACGCATGGTGAAACCCCTCATAATCGTCATTGTCGTAACATTCCCTGGCATCTGCTATGTATGCCAGAATAATCTCATATGTTACCACGATCAGCCCGCCTCGGTTCGACTGGCTGATCCGTCTGGTAAAATCCCTGATCTGTTCCTGCTTCATATCACTTTACTCCTACTGCAGCAGCTGAAGTACACTCTGCGGCAGGTCATTGGCCTGGGCCAAAACAGCCGTACCTGCCTGCTGCAGCACAGTATTTTTGGTATACTCTGTCATTTCCTCCGCCATATCCACATCTGCAATGCGGGCAATTGCATTGGTCATATCTTCTTCAGAAGCATCCAAACTGTCTACTGCATGCTCCAGGCGATTCTGGTAAGCGCCAATGGCAGAACGTACTGACGTCGCTGTTCCAATCGCCCCATCAAGAGTAGTAATCGCCTTGCCTCCTCCCTGCACCTTAGTCACGTCGACTTCATCCAGGTACAGTGTTTCACTGGAAACCCTCGGAATACGCACTTCCATTGTCTGATGCTCATTTGCGCCAATCTGAAGCGTCATTGTACCAATGTCTGTCACCTCAATCCCAAGCTCCCCGTTTCTGCCGGGATCTGTCATAAATTCCATTTCAAATCCACTGGCATCGGTAACTTTAAACCGGTTCCCATCTGTAGATACCGTAGCCTGCGGTCCAAAAGCAGAACTGAGATCCAGTTCTACATCCGCATCTGTTCCCGCAGTAACCACAGCGCCGTCCAATCCCAGAAAACTGGCCAGTTCATCATTGCTGCAGGTAATATCCACCTGTGAAGAATTACCATACTGATTGGATACAAATGCCACAGGATCCCCAAATTCAAAAGCCCGCTCCTGCGGTGCATAACCGCCGGTTGACGGATATGCATCATAGTCCTGCACTGCTCCTGGATCTACAACCATCAGATTTACATCTGCCAGCTCCGCCCCGCGGCGCAGCTTCTCAAATACACTGGATGCCTCCTCACCTTCTGAAATAAAAATCTCCATGCCGTTGATGACAACGCTGCCTTCCGGAATTGTCCCCGTACTGATTGTTGTCATTGACGCTGCCTGAGTTGCAGCAGCATTGATCGTCATCTTATAATCGCCTGTCTGCACCGCGTCTGAAATTGCCATCCTGCTGACGCCATCCGCATATACACGAGTATCGGATGTCCCGTCTAATAATTTCTTTGTATTGTATTCTGTATCCCGTGAAATACGGTCTACCTCCTCCCGCAGGGAACTGATTTCCTGCTGGATTGCCTCTCTGTCCTCCAACTTATTCGTGTCAGTCGCCGCCTGCACAGACAACTCGCGCATACGCTGTAATATGCTGGAAATCTCACCCAGCGCAGAATCCGCAATTTGCAGTACGCTTATACCATTTGAAGCGTTCTCGCTTGCCTTCGAAAGGCCGTCAATCTGCGCCTGCATCTTATTGCTGATTGCCATTCCTGCAGGATCATCTTTTGCACGATTAATTTTGAGCCCCGAAGACAGCCGTTCCACAGAAGCAGCAAGGCTGTTTTCTGTCCGCAACAGCTGTGCATTTGAAATAACTGCCGCCATATTGTGATTAATTTTCATACTGATACCTTCCTATCCCTTTCTGTGCGTCCGTGCAATGCTGTTACATCCCTGTAAAATAATAATTGTAATGTGCCTCCACAACTATACTCCCTGTGCTCCAGATCGTGTCTGAAGCTACATCGTTTTTAAAGTTCTCTGCCGTTTATATCGGTTTAAAATTCCAGTTCCTTAACATTTTCTATAAAGCTCTTCGCAATTTTATAAAGTCTTGCCGTCTGCACTTCAAATGCCTCATTCTCAGTATCTTCCGTCTTTGGTTCGGCATTTAGATTAGCAGAAAACCGTGTAAAATTCAAATGATCCACGTATGTCACCTGCAAATCACTTTCCTCTTCTCCAAATCCCTTTGCTACGTCACGGATGTGGGCATCCAGAAGTTTCTGCGACTCTTTTTTATCCACTGCCACAAGGCCCGAAACTCCCTTTTCCTTCGCTTCAATACAGGCGGCAATCTTCCCTGACTTTGCCGTTTCAAACATAATTTCCACAATACCTTTTTTCTTCATACCGCGGACAATCTTCAAAGACATATTGGTAACTTCACCGCCGACCAAAACCGGTATGGTATATTCTTCATTTTTCGCCATCTGCCCTGCAATAGAAAGCTGGGCGTTCATCAACTTCAATTCCCGGATATCCATACTGGAAATATGCTCATCCTCTGAAATCATCGTTTTCATCACATTTTCTGCTGTTTCCGCCAGTGTTTCCTGTGCTGCCGCCATTTCCTTCGGCGTCTTTAGGGCATTTGCAAAACGTTCCAGTATCTCCCTTTGAATTGCCGCAAAATCTACTTTGTCCCCGGAAAACACCTCATCCTTATTAAATATCTGTGAAAACACCTGTCCGCGCCGGTTCATAAACCGGTTTGCCGCCAGAATATTGTTGACTGTATCCGGAAGCTCAAAACGGGACAGAAAACGGTACACCTCTTCGTCTGCATATGCAGCTTCTTTCAGTTCTTCCAGCTGCGCCCTGGCATAAGCATGGTCCAGTTCTTGCGACTGCTGCGCTGTTTCTTCGGCATACTCCTCCAGTACCTGTTTCAGCTGTTCCGGCGTATACTGTTCCCAGTCCGGATCTTCGAGGAGCTTTTGCATGGTAACCGGCGTCAGGGTTTCCATAACATCTTTCATACAGTCCGCCTGATATGCCGTTTCAATCTGATCCGTAATGGATTTCGACCCACTGCCTGAGCCGTCCACACCTGCAAAGTCATCATCTACCGTATAATCCATACCGCTCTTTTTTGCACTCCGCACAGCTGTTAAGAGATTTCGCATCGTAAAATCCGATCCCTGACTGACCAGTGCGCCAATCACAGCCCCATCTGTCTTCTCAATCTGATTCATCAGACGGTAAACGCCGATAAATGATTCCCGTTCTTCCTGGGAAATCTCGTGGTTCTGCTCTAATTTCCAGAGGTATTCACTGAATCGCCCGGTATCTGCATCCTGATGACTGGCACGAATTTCCTCAGCCAGACGGTTGAGCTCATCCAAATTCATATCCAGCGGGTTTGTGCCCTGCCGAATCAGCTCCCGTACCGTCGCTGGCGTCAGATTCGCAAATGTACGCTGCACACGCTCATCCGCCGCCTTCATTGTAAGCACCGATTCCTCCGTAATCGCAAGACTGTTATACGCCAGAATCCGCACAGCACGCTGGTTGGCTTCGTTTGCATCAAGGCCCAGATCCGCAAGAATATCATTTACATTGGCAAACGCCTTTTGAATAGAATCTCCCAAATCACGTCTCGGAGCCGTCATCAGCATTTCATAGCTTTCCCCCGCCTGCTCCATGCTTTTTTGCATCGCGCTGCCTGCACTGTGCAGTTCATTGACCGTATCCAGGCTAACTCTTGGCATGCCAAGCACATAAGCGGGCATCTGTTTTAAATCAGAAACCTTCTGTGAGGTTTCTTCAAACAGCGCCGCCATTGAAGCATCCGCCGCAGCTCCTTTCTCCTTCAGCAGCATGGCATAATAATTTTGCTCCTGTTCCTTTAACTGCTCAACTAATGCCTCAAGTGGCCTGGCATCTATACTGATCCCCTGTTTTATTAACGCACGGTTTGCTTCTGTTGTCATCGCAAGGCGCGTCTCCTCCAAGACACGCTTTGCCGTAAGGAAGGCAATCGCCTGATCTGCCGTCTGCGTACCTGTATCCTGCAGACCAGAACCCGGCGTACCCGTACCCGATACTGCCGTGCCTGCGCCTGTTCCCTGCAGCTTTGCATCCGCTTCCTGCACCACAGCGTCTGTTTTCTGTACTCCTGTGTCTGCCTCCGGTTCCAAAACACCTGTTCCCTGCAGCTCTGGAACTCCTTTTCCTTCCGCCAAAACCTCTCCGGCCTTTATCACGGTCTGTGCAGCCGCAAGATCCATCTTGCCCTGTTTGCGGAGCTGAGCAGCCTGTTCTAAGTTTTCTACCGTAAGTTCCAGATTATTTGCCGCCAGATAAGCAAGATCTTCATCCGTCGCTTCTGTAACCACATCCACAGCATGCTCTGCCTGCGCTGTAGCCGAGTACTCCGGCAAAAGCATTGCATCCTGCGGACGGCCGCCTTCCGCTACTGCCGTCGCAATCGCCGCAGCTATCTCATTTCCATCTATCGGAAACTGCACCTCGCCAAGTTTCTGCATATATGTAAACTGATCCGCCGTAAAAGCTATTCCATTCTCTATCATCCATACACTGTCGGAAATTGTCTGCTCATTGATCTCTGCGCCCGCTGACGTAATAACCTGTTCAATCTGCCCGCGCAGTGCATCTACATCCACTGTATCCTCCTGCATACGGGGAGCTGCAGAGTTGACTGCCGACTGTGCCATATAAATATTTGCAATTGTAGGAAGCAGATGGTTATCCAGCATATACTTCATGGCGTCTTTAGAAAGCGGCTCCAGTTCTTCGGCCTGTTCATATGCTTTTAACCCCTCCGACATATTTTCTTTCGTATCCGGCAAATCGGCAGCTTCAAAACACTGCACCAACTGATTCACTGCGATTACGCTTCCGCCAATTGCCTCCATTTGCTCTCTGGTCAGCGAACCGCCCATATTAGAAACGTCTACACCGGCCTTTGCAAGCTGTACTTTGATCTTGTCAATGACGGTGACAAGCGTTTCCACATCGGTACTGCCTGCCGCAAAACCTTCCTCCTGTGCTTTTTTGTAATCTTCCGGCGTCATGGTATTGGACATCACTGCCATCTGGTTCCTGCGATCTTTTACATCCATCTGGCTGTCCATTTTGGCTTCAAATTCTTCCAGCGCACTTCTGCCCGTAACTTCCTCTTTGTCGTATCCTGTTTGCCCTACACGGACAGAACTGCCAAGCGCATCTGCTTTGGCAGCGGCTGTTTTCGCGAAAGACACAGAAACCTTGGCTTCTGCAAAAGGCTTACCGTTTTGTACGGTTTTATCAAGAACGGCATTATTTTCTATTTTCATGGTATTTCCCTTCCTCCTGTCGTTGAATATCAGGCGTGCCTGTTGTCATCTGTAACAATTCTGACAACTGCCCATTTATTATTATGTCGGTAAATCCATTAGAAAAATAAAGAGAATATGGATCGAAAAAAAAGAGGCTGCCAGAAAATGACTCGTCATCCACCCCAGGCAATCTAGTGTGGATAAACGTCACTTTCCGACATCCTCTTTTTTTATTACTTATTTTGAAAAACGTCTGTTATTTTTTAATTTGACCCTACCTGATCTAATGCTCCTGATCCATCATAAGTGTTGTTGTCATTGATGGCTTTATTCACGCCAATCACGCCGCCCTTGTCATTCCAGTCACCTTCTACGGTAAGATCTGATATATTACAGGATGAAACAGTCCCCTTATTATATCCGACAGATCCGCCTCCATGAGTATATCCATATCCATCCTTGGTTCCATTTAACGTTAAAGACGTGATTTTACAATCTATTACATTGCCCTCACTATAACCTGCCATACCTCCGGCAGACTTATCTGCCCAACTAGATACCATAAGTCCTATGATATCCCTTGTAGAACTGCAGGAGATCACTGCACCGGTATTTTGGGCGCAAATTCCGCCTACATCGCCTTTGTTAGCGCTTACATTGTTATGCTCTGTTCTGCAATCCTGTATAACTCCTCTGTTTTCTGCTACAATTCCTCCAGCCATTCCGTTACCAGCTACCAAAGCACATTCCTTAACAACGCAGTTACTGATATTGCCTTCGTTGATCCCGACTATTGCACTGACGTTTGTATTTCCATTAAATGTACAGTTATCAATCACCAGATTCTGTATGGTCCCTTTCGCACCAACCGCCCTGAAAATAGCAATATTATTCTCACTGCCTTTCGTACTGATGATATTTTTGATCGTATGCCCGTTTCCGTCATAAGTACCTGTAAACGGCACGTCTGTAGTAAACAGCGACATAAAAGGCTGCCTTCCCACATCAATATCCTCGGTCTGTCTGAAATGCGCCCCGTTATGCCCGCTTACTTTCTGCAGCAATTCTAAGCTGGAAACCAAATACGGCGAATTTTCTGAGCCGTTCCCTGAGCCAAACTCTGAATTTGCATAAACGGTAATATATGAGCTCTTAATTGCTGTTCCTGCTGCAACGACCTGGAAACAGTAACGGCCCGGTGACACTTTATTTCCGTTTCTGTCTTTCAAATCCCATGAAACAAAACCATCTTTTCCCGGACCCAACGAGCCCATTGGATAAGTGCGCACTTCATTCCCTATTGCATCCAGTACCTGTGTCTGTACATCCGGTACAAGATAGGAAACAGAATATGTGTAATTCGCCCTGGAAGATTCTTCACTTAACAGCAGATCTCCTCCGTCTGCCGTTGTAACCTCACCGTCTACAGTAAGCTTTTCAACATTAAACGTATATGTACCCTTAACCCGCCGATTAGATTCCAGTTCTGCAGTGATCGTCACTTCTCCTGTATTACCTGCTGTTACTAATCCATTAGCGGACACTGTAGCGCGGCTGTTATAACTGCTGTACCATTTTATTTTTCCCGTTGCATTTGCCGGTGTAAAGACTGCCGTAAGCTGCATTGTACCGCCGGGAGCAAGCTTCGAGTATGAACCCATCACAGTTATAGCCGTCGGTTCAACCGGGGTCGGCGTTGGTGTTGGCGTCGGTGTTGGCGTCGGTGTTGGTTTCGGCTTCGAAGCTGTTTTTGCCTTTACCGTAACCTTGCACTTTAATGTTTTCTTAGCAACCTTTGCCTTTATGGTAGCAGTACCCTTTTTAATACCTTTGATCGTACCGCTCTTATTAACTGTACAAACTGACTTTTTGCTGCTGGACCATTTCACTTTTTTCTTGGTCCCCTTCACTTTCAGCTTTGCGGTTTTTCCCACTGTAAGTGTCACTTTTTTCTTATTCAGCTTTGGAGCCGCTTCTGCCTGCATACTGCTAAAACCCAGGGAAAGCGTCAGACATAACACAATTCCAAACAGAAGCCTTACACATACTTTTTTCATGGTTTCCATTCTCATCTTTTCATCCTTTCTTCTTCAGATACATCTCCATATTGGGGCAGTCGGATAATGCAGTTCACCCACAATATATTGTTGCTTATATAAATAATTAATGCAATATATTGGGCGTATTGCATTATTTCCCGACAGCCCCTGTATTTTGTGATAATTTTACTGTTCCATGCAGCATGCCCGTCTGCTTTTCCAAATCCCCCCTTCATGAATCTTTGCAATATCCTGATCTCTTTACAAGCTGCTATTTATTACCACTATTAATATATAAAAAGAATCTTCGTTTGTCAATCATCTCTTGCCATATGTGAAGTATAACTGTTAAAGAATTGTTACTGTGAGAGGCCTTCCAGGCCGTGAACCAATGTCAGTTAGTTAAGAACTTTGAAAATCGAATAAACAGTCTGAATATAGGAATAAAATATCATTCGGAAATGAATCCTGGAGCAAATGGCGTGGATCATGCCATTTGCCGGACAGTGCTTTTATTTGATTGC
>JAAWDZ010000028.1 GCA_022794015.1 Eubacterium sp.
AGTGTGAGGCTGGATGTGTATGTAAAAGATGAGAAAGAAGTTGTTTACGACATAGAAATGCAGGTAAGCCATACAAAGGAACTTCCTAAGAGAAGTCGGTATTATCAGAGTATGATAGACCTGCAGCTTATTGACAAAGGGCAGCTTTATGATGAGCTAAAGCGGAGCTATGTTATATTTATCTGTCCATTCGATTTATATGACAAAGGACGGCCTATTTATACCTTTGAAAATATCTGTAAAGAAGACGGTAGTATTTTTATGGGTGATGAGGCTGTTAAGATATTTCTCAATGCAAAAGGAACTCTGGATGATGTAAGTGATGAATTAAAAGCGTTCCTTGATTATATGGCAGGGAAGAAGCCGAAGGATGCCTATGTGGAGAGGTTGGAAGAAGCGGTAAAAGAGGCAAAGAAGAATAGAGAATGGAGGCATGAGTATATGACGTTGTTGATGAGAGACCAGGAGAATATGAAAATTGGAGAAAAACGTGGAGAAAAAAAAATGCTTTTGTTAATGGAAAGGTTGATAGAAGATAAGCGTTTTGATGATATTGCCAGAATAAAGGCGGATAATGGTTATCGTCAGAAACTTTATTTGGAGTATCATATCATTTAAAAGCAGGGCATCACAGGGCAGAAAATTTAAAGATTTTCAGTCCGTGATTATATACGGGATTTTTTCTGGCGCGTTGCCTGAGCGGAATTGGCGTACTGATTTTTCCATTAGCCAATTATTATGTGCGCTGCAGAAGAGAGCTTGGCGGGATAACGGGAGATACGGCAGGGTATTTTGTGCTGCTCTGTGAGCTTTGTATTGTGATAACAGAGGCAGCGTATCAGATTTTTTGCGGATGAGGTGAAGAAGGTGAATCTGGTTATTGGCGGATATGCGCAGGGAAAACTGTCCGAATTGCGTGATCATCAGTGATGAAATCGGAAACGGAATCGTGCCGGTCGATGCATTTGATCGGACGTACCGGGAACGAACCGGCCGGATTCTGGTTCAGCCTGCAGGGCAGGCAGAAGAAGTGGAGCGGGTAATATATGGGATTGGACAGAAAATCAAGTGACAACGGTATGGATACGGCACGGAAATACAGATGCAAATCAAGAGCGCCGCTATCCGGGCAAAACAGACGAGCCTCTTTCGGAAGAAGGAAAGCAGGCTCTTTTTGTATGTAAAGAAAAGGGGTGTTATCCAAAGATTCAGTATTTATTTTCAAGCCCTATGGCGCGTCGCCTTTAGACTGCCGAAATCCTGTATCCAAATTTGCATCCGTATATCATACCGGAGTGGCAGGAAAGGGAAGTATGGTCCGTTTGAAGGAACTGCAAAAGATGCTCAGATAAAAGGGGAATAAGGAACTGTCGGAAAATAGTCTTTCGATACAATGTATGGACATAAATGTCCTGACCTATACAATATATTGCAGAAAGCTAATGTTTTCCGACAGTCCCTTACAGACGTGCTTTCTTATTTGATGTCATCTCCTTAAAAATATTTTGAACGATACATATAGTATGTAAAAGATAAAATAAACAAAATCGTTGATGAAAGAAGATTTTATCAAACAAAGCATTTGTTTTAACCTTTTGCAGAATCGATTTTTTTCTGGTATTCTTTCAGTAGAGCCTGTAAATCGTGAATATTCTTTTGCAACAGCTCTGTATCCTTCGTGTTATCTAACAAACAGGCTATTAACGTAGTCAGGGATATATGTTCCTGCATCTTGAGATATTCCTGATTAAAGTGTGATAAGGAAAATTCATCAGCAGTAATAGCCGGCAAATAACTTCTGCAGAGAACAGTTCCGCTGTAAACGATTTTGTCAATTTGAATCAGTTCTCTTTTTAAAAGCTTCCGCAGAACAGCCTGTACCGTATTGATGGTAAGTGACGGACCGGCTTCTACAATCTGAGAGGCTGTCATAGATTCGGAACTTTCCCATAATACATTCATTATGTCCATATCACGGTTCGTAAGATCGTCTGGAAGTATTCTTGACATAAATAACATCTCCTTTCTATATTTTTTTTATTATAGCTCATTATTAATAAAAAATCAAATATTATTGTTGGTCTGATAGTGATTTTTTTGTACTTTTAGTAACAATTCGGGTCATTTTAGACGATTCCGTTCCTAAAAAACGGTAACAGAGAGCCTTAGAATAAAAAATGTTCATCTGAAAAAAGCTTGCAGAAGTTTATTTTTGCAGATAGAACAGAAAATGAGCGTACAGGATGTGGCGGTATATTCAGTTGAGGAAATATGAACTAATTAAATCATTAAGTCAGTGATTAGAAAACTGAACGAATCAAAATAAAAGAAGATTTGTTAAACCAATCATATTTTTGATAAATATTATCAAAAAATCTATTTATTTTACTTTATTTCATGTATAATAAAAGCATATAAAAAATTTGGCGAAAAAGAGGAACAATATTATGTTGGTGGAACTTCGAATGAAGTTGGATACCTGCGAATCTGACTTTGGCTATTACCAGTCTTCCATTTTGCAGGGAATTCTAATGGAACAGATGGATACGAATTATGCACGGCGAATGCACGAACAGGGGTGGAGGCCATACAGCCAGTATCTGGATACGGGTTCCTGTAAAGAATGGGTTGTGAAAACCTGTACACAAGAAGCTTATCAGGAAATCATATTGCCGCTGTTGTCCGCTCAATTCACACAATTTACAATTGAGAAAAAAAACATGCAGATTAAAATTCTGGAGAAAAACAGTAAAATAATTCCCAAAAAAGAGTTATTAGAAGAATTTTATTCGAACTCATGCAGTCATTATCTGAATTTTGCGTTTTTAACACCGGCATCCTTTAAAAGTAATGGGAGATATATTATTATGCCGGATGCGAGGTACATTTTCCAGAGCCTTATGAATAAGTACAGCGCCGCATCAAAGGAAATGGATATGTATGACAGCGAAACGCTGACACAGTTATCGGAGAACAGCAGAATTGTGAGATACAGATTAAGCAGCACCTTTTTTCCTGTAGAGGGAGTGAAAATTCCAGCATTTAAAGGGGAATTGAGTATTAAAACAGATGGAACAGATACGATGGCAAGGTATGCAAGGCTGTTAGCGAGATTTGGAGAATACTCAGGCGTCGGCATTAAAACAGCGATGGGCATGGGAGCGCTTAAGATAAAAGAAAGGGGGTCAAAAGAAAGATGACAGATCGGGAGCTGAAATTGATATGGGGTGGTTTGCTGCATGATGTTGGAAAAGTGATTTACCGTCAGGGGGATGACAGGAGGAAGCACAGTCAGAGTGGTTACGACTATCTGAAAGAGGAAGCGCATATTGAAGATGGAACTGTTTTGGACTGCGTGCGGTATCATCATGCAGATGCTCTGAAAGATGCGAAAATCACAAAAGACTCACTTGCTTATATTGTCTATATTGCAGATAATATCGCATCAGCAGCTGACAGAAGGAAAAATGACGCAAAAGATATGGGGTTTGAAATATCCATGCCCCTGCAGAGCGTATTTAATATTTTAAACTGCAATGAGGAAGAAAAATATTATCAGCCCAAAACACTGGATCCAAAAGATCGGATCAATTATCCGACAGCAGAGAAAAAGGCGTTTGATGAAGCTTTTTATACAAAAGTTAAGATGAATCTGACAGATAACTTAAGGGGAGTGGAGTGGACACAAGAATATATTAATTCTCTGCTGGAAGTATTAGAAGCAAATCTTTCCTATATCCCCTCCTCTACTGCAAAAAATGAGATGGCGGATATTTCACTGTTTGATCATTTAAAGCTGACAGCGGCTGTTGCAAGTTGTATTTTAGGGTTTTTGGATGAAAAGGGGATCACAGATTACAGAGAGGCGCTCTGCCAAAGAGGGCAGGAATTTTATGAAGAAAAAGCGTTTTTGCTGTATTGCCTGGATATATCCGGCATACAGGATTTTATCTATACCATTACCAGTAAACATGCATTGAAAACCTTGCGTACCCGTTCCTTTTATCTGGAAATTATGATGGAACACATCATAGACTGCCTATTGCAAAAGATGCATTTGTCACGGGCCAATCTGATTTACTCCGGCGGAGGGCATTGCTACATTCTGCTGCCCAATACCCAAAAGGCAAAACGCTTTCTGGAAGAATATCTGGCGGACTTAGGTCAGTGGTTTTTGCAGACGTTCCAGATATCGCTTTGTATTGCGGGAGGATATGCAGAGTGTAGTTCCAATATGCTCAAAAATGTGCCTTCGGGCAGTTATGATCAGATTTTTACGATAATTAGCGAACAGATTCAAAAGAAGAAGAACCACAGATATTCCGCGTCTGATATCCGTCGGCTGAATGGGTGGGAATACGGTGATTATACAAGAGAATGTAAGGTCTGTAAAAAGATTGCAAAAGTAAATGAAGACGGCGTTTGTCCTACATGCCATGCAATCGAACAGTTTTCTAAAAACATTTTATTTGGAGATTATTTTACGGTTTCGTACAAAAAAAGCGAAGGCGCGCTGCTTCTGCCGGGAGATTATTATCTCACATCCGATAGTTATGATACGCTTGTAAAAAAGATGGAGCAGGACGATTTCTTTGTACGTGCATACAGTAAAAATAAAATGGTCACGGGAAAGCATGTTGCGACCAAACTTTGGACAGGCGATTATACCGACAGAAAAACCTTTGAAGAATATGCTCGAAAAGCAGATGGAATTGACCGTATCGGTATCCTGCGAGCAGATGTAGATAACCTTGGACAGGCATTTGTGTCAGGTTTTGAAAACCCGAAAAACCACAACCGATACGTATCGCTGTCAAGAACAGCTGCATTATCCAGACAGCTTTCCTTGTTTTTTAAATTACATATCAACAGGATATTAGAAGAGGGCGGTTTTTCCTTAAGACAAAACGTGTCGCAGCCCAGAAAAGCAACCATTTGCTATTCCGGCGGAGACGATTTGTTTATTGCAGGGGCGTGGAATGATATTATAGAGCTGGCAATTGATATACGCAGGAGTTTTGAAAAATTCACACAGGGAACGCTGACCTTGTCTGCGGGAATCGGAATTTATGCTCCAGGGTATCCAATCAGCGCCATTGCGGGAGAAGTAGCAGAGCTGGAAGAACAGTCAAAGACTCTACCGGGAAAAAATGCAATCACTCTGCTGCCGGATGGATTTTCTCATGATATCGCAGCGGATTCCGGAAAAATATTGCAGATTAGTGACGGAACCTATCAGTGGCAGGAGTTTGAGCAGGAGGTTCTGCAGGAAAAATTCCGGCATATTTCGCAGTTCTTTGATAACTCAGAAGACAGAGGGAAACATTTCCTGTATCATTTGCTGGAGTTGATTCGCAATAAAGGGGAAAAAATTAACTTTGCCAGATATGTATATATTTTGTCCAGGTTAGAACCGGGTATGAATGCTTCAAAGGAGCAAAAAGAGTCTTATCTGGCATTTTCCAAAAAAATGTACCAGTGGTATCAGGGAAAGGAAGCAGACTGCAGGCAGTTAAAAACAGCGATTACCATATACGTATATTTGACAAGAGAGAAGGAGGAAATGATTGATGCAGATAAATAATCAAGATTACGTGGATAAGGCGGAAAACGTGATTCTGAAACTGAAGGAAAAGAAGGATATGAGAGGACGCAGCATTGCGGTAGTTACGACATCAAAACTGCGGAATCTGCTGTCTATGACAGCTGATCTGTACAATGAGGTGATAAATCAGCCGGATGATGGGTTAAACGAGGAGATCTGTTCCAGGATTGAATATCTGAGGGTGCGTTTTTTATATGAGGCCGGCCGGGAACCTTCTGTGAAAAATTTAATAAATGAAGCTCAACTGGTTGATGTGTTAAAAGAAATAAACGGCAGTAAAAAGAATTATATATTGTTTAGTCAATATATGGAGGCGCTGGTTGCATTTCGAAAATATCATATAGAAAAAGACGATTAAGAGGAGGGACTACTATGTACGCAAAAATTCAGATTACGGGAAAAATAGAAGTAAAAACAGGTTTGCATATCGGCAGCTCATCTGTATTTGCCGCAATTGGCGCAATGGATTCTCCAGTGATAAAAGATGCGAGGACGCGTTTTCCGATGATCCCCGGAAGTTCTTTGAAGGGAAAAATGAGGGCGCTTTTAGCAAAAGAATGGAATCCGGAGGTGAAAGCGAAACCGGATGATGATGTGATACGTCTGACGCGTCTGTTTGGAAGCGCCAAAAAAGATTATGTAAAAAGAAGCCGGGTTTTGATATCAGATATGTTTTTGAGTAATAAAGAAGAATTGGAGAAACAGGGCTTACAGGGTTTTACAGAGATTAAATTTGAAAATACCATTAACAGAGCTACTGCGGTTGCAAATCCAAGGCAGATTGAAAGAGTGGTACGCGGTACACTGTTTGATCTGGATATTATATATGAAGCAGAGGAAGAGAGTGAAATAGCAGAAGATTTTTCTGTACTGGCAGAAGGGTTTCGACTGTTGGAATATGATTATCTTGGAGGAAACGGTTCCAGGGGATACGGAAAAATCGTTTTTCATGACCTGTGCGCAGAAGCAGTCGTTGGAAAATTGCCGGATGCTATTTTAACACAATGCAATGATATCCTGCAAAAGGCAGTAGAATAATGAAAGGGATGAAGTACATGGACTTTAAATTGTATAAGCTTCAATTTCAGGGTGCAGTTCATTTTGGCAGGCAAAACCTGGACGAAAGTGAATATTCCTTCTGTGCAGATACCCTTTTTTCTGCGTTATGCCAGGAGGCAGTGCGGATGGGTGAGGAGACATTAGATAAATTTTATCATTTTGTAAAAGCTGGACAACTGTTATTTTCAGATGCGTTTCCTTATATAAAAGATACATTTTTTATTCCAAAACCTATGAAAAATGTGGAAATGGCAGATTATAATGGGAATTCTGTCGCAAGGAAAGCCTACAAGAAACTAAAATACATTCCAATGGAACTGTTGGATACGTACCTGCAGGGAAAGTATGATGTGCTTAACAGACATGATTTTGAAGCATTTGGTCAGTTTGAAATGAAATCGGCAGTTTCTGTTCGGGGGGAAGAAGAAACGGTTCCTTATCGAATTGGAACTTACAGTTACAGGCAGGGAAACGGTTTGTATATCATAGTTGGATTTCAGGAAGAAGAAATGCGGAAGCTTACGGAGCAGCTTCTGGAGAATCTTTCGTTCAGTGGAATCGGCGGAAAACGTGCGGCGGGATTTGGAAGGTTTGGATTGCTTTTTGGGAAAATGCCGGATGATTTTCGTAAAAGGTTACAGGGAACAGGAGAAAGGTATATGTCTTTGTCCGTATCGCTGCCCAAAGAGGAAGAACTGGACGCTGCATTAAATGGAGCAGAATACCTTCTTTTAAAAAGAAGCGGTTTTGTGGCTTCGGATAAATATGCGCCGGAGCAGATGCGGAAAAAGGATTTGTATGTTTTTAAAGCAGGTTCCTGCTTTTTGGAAAGATTTTATGGAGATATTTATGATGTGTCACATAAGTGCGCAAAACATCCGGTATACCGTTATGCAAAACCGATGTTAATGGAGGTATAGGCCTATGAACAAATATCTGAAAAGCTATCAGGTTGTGATATCTGCCGTTGGCCCGCTTTTTGTTGGAAACGGCAGAGAAATAGGAAAAAAAGAATATGTATTTATCAACAGAAGTCAGATAGGCGTTACGGATATACAGAATTTGTACCAGATGCTGCAAAAAAGGGAAAAGGAAGCAGAATTTGAAGATTATATGCTCAACAGAGGAAATTTCGGCCTGACAGATTGGCTGAAGAGGCAAAATATCCGGACAGAGGATATAAAATTTAAATATAAATTGGATTGCGGAGATGCATTGCTGGAAAGAGGCAATAACCGGGAACTGCATGTTTTGGAATTTATCAAAGATGCATATGGGCTGCCGTATATTCCGGGAAGTTCTTTAAAAGGAATGTTTCGGACAATTCTGTTAGGGGCGGATTTGATAAAAAATCCTTTGAAATATCAGGATCAAAAGAAGACGATGCAACAGACCGTATTTACAGATGATTATACCAGGGTAAATCGAAAGTACTATTTGGACAAAGAAATAAAGAGCGTTGAACGCACGGCATACCGGACGCTGCATCGGCCAAAGACAGAGGAAGGGAACGCTTTGAATGATACCATGCAGGGTTTTATCATTAGCGACAGTGAACCGCTTTCGGTCAATGATCTTGTATTATGCCAGAAGATTGACAGACATCCGGATGGGCAGGAAAGAAAATTTCCCATATTGAGAGAATGCATAAAACCAAATACAGAAATAAAGTTTACAATGACGATTGATACCAGTATCTGCAAATTAAATGCGAAGCTGCTTATGGAAGCAGTGAAGCTGTTTGCAGACAGCTACAATCAAAGTTTTATTGCGGCTTTTTCAGGTATGGACGTATTAAAGCAGAACGAGGTCTTGTGTGGAGGCGGATGCGGGTTTGTGTCGAAAACGATAGTTTATCCGTTATATGGAAAATTGACAGGAATTGAATTTACACAGCGTGTATTTGACAAGACAAAAGTTCCCAGAATTCATAAACATAATATGGATAAGATGTTTGGCGTATCCCCACATATTATAAAATGTACGCAGTACAACGGACAAATTCTGCAAATGGGAGTGTGCAGAATCAGAAGAATTTCTGCCATATAAAATGTATTTTCCCGCGCGCCTTGAAAATACAGGCGGGCGGGGATGTTGGAGGATAAGTTTGAAACAATTTATGTCGGAGAAAATGTTTCCCACGCAAATGGTGTTTGTAGGGCTTGAAAACAGAGGGGTGTATGAAGCGGGATTAGATTTAAAGGTACTCCGGAAGGGGACGGAAACTAGTAACGGCGAGCATTTTCGCAACGCAGGTCATAATTATTAGATTTAAAGGTACTCCGGAAGGGGACGGAAACAACTTTGAATTGCTGCTCTGAAAATTGCTTCATGAATTAGATTTAAAGGTACTCCGGAAGGGGACGGAAACCCAAACAATCGTTACAAGTATAATCACCAACAATATTAGATTTAAAGGTACTCCGGAAGGGGACGGAAACATTATCTATACAAAATCAACAATTCCGCTTTACTGAATTAGATTTAAAGGTACTCCGGAAGGGGACGGAAACTATAGCATTTCTGACAATCTGTCAATCGGCAGATCAAATTAGATTTAAAGGTACTCCGGAAGGGGACGGAAACGGAGGGAAAGGAATGTCGAACAAAGAACGTGCATTATTAGATTTAAAGGTACTCCGGAAGGGGACGGAAACGCAAACAAGTTGATCGTATCTGTCACGGTATCAGGATTAGATTTAAAGGTACTCCGGAAGGGGACGGAAACGGTCTGAATATATTATCGTACATGAGATAACACCATTAGATTTAAAGGTACTCCGGAAGGGGACGGAAACCGTAAAGGCATAGCGTCAGAATACGCTACTTATGCATTAGATTTAAAGGTACTCCGGAAGGGGACGGAAACATTGGAGTATGGAGACATCTTAATTAGTGCCGAATACGCATTAGATTTAAAGGTACTCCGGAAGGGGACGGAAACTCTTCCTTTGCAACCTTTGCAAGTATAAAATACATATTAGATTTAAAGGTACTCCGGAAGGGGACGGAAACTATAGTCGCAAGTAATACATGCTTCATGGTTAGCAAATTAGATTTAAAGGTACTCCGGAAGGGGACGGAAACATTCTTGTTCTTTTGCCATTGCTATTTTATCTAATAATTAGATTTAAAGGTACTCCGGAAGGGGACGGAAACGTCACTTCTATCTTCGCATTAAATATTTTACATATTATTAGATTTAAAGGTACTCCGGAAGGGGACGGAAACATGCCCAGAACCGTCACAGGAAATTATTTTGTATCGATTAGATTTAAAGGTACTCCGGAAGGGGACGGAAACCATCTCCATCCAGCACAAACGGCGTTATTATTCCGATTAGATTTAAAGGTACTCCGGAAGGGGACGGAAACAATTTTATGCCATTCCTCTAAACTCATTACATGAGCGTATTAGATTTAAAGGTACTCCGGAAGGGGACGGAAACTTCATGGAATAGAGGTTTTTTATTTCTTCCTTAGTCATTAGATTTAAAGGTACTCTGGAAGGGGACGGAAATGCTCGGAAAAACCGGTAATTTCAAGCTCTCCAAGCAAAATATTAGATTTAAAGGTACTCCGGAAGGGGACGGAAACTTTCTTGAAGACTTTTTCTCACACTTGATACCCATATTAGATATGAAAATACCCCGAAAGGGGACGGAAACGAGTTTATATATCTTTTTGAATGTTTATCTCCTATACATTAGGTATAAAAGTACCCCGAAAGGGGACGGAAACTTATACATGTTTATCTCCTGTGTTCATATTGAACTTAAAATTAGATTTAAAGGTACCCCGAAAGGGGACGGAAACGAGTTTATATATCTTTTTGAATGCTTATCTCCTATACATTAGGATTGAAAGTACCCCGAAAGGGGACGAAAACGCGGTTGTGTGTCAAGGTGAGAAGGGCGATTGCTCTGCAACATTAGATTTGAAAGTACTCCGGAAGGAGACGGAAACGAGTTTATATATCTTTTTGAATGCTTATCTCCTATACATTAGGTTTGAACATGCCCCAAAAGGGGACGGAAATATCCTCCTTTTCATTGAATTTTCAAAATGCTTAATA
Organism: Eubacterium sp.; assembly: GCA_022794015.1. GTDB lineage: Bacteria > Bacillota > Clostridia > Lachnospirales > Lachnospiraceae > Roseburia_B. The sequence goes on from JAAWDZ010000028.1 coordinate 10,739, forward strand.
GTATTAGATTTGAAAGTATTCTGTTGTGGGACGGAAACTTGATTTGGATCAGTTCGATTATTTCGTACATGATATCATTCGATTTGGAAGCACCCCGATAGGGGGCGGAAGGAAGTGAGAAAAATGAGTCTGTTGTTTATAAATGAGAACAATGTTACAATTGGAATTGAATCGAATCGCTGCACTGTAAGGTATGCAGATGGCATGATAAAAATGGTTCCAATAGAAACATTGGAAAGTATTACAATTATGGGACGGGCACAAATGACAACACAATGTGTTCAGGAATGTCTCAAAAGAGGTATCCCGGTTGCATATTTTTCAAAAGGAGGCACATATTTTGGCAGGCTGCAGTCTACAGGGCATATAAATGCGGAGAGGCAGAGAATGCAATGCCGTTTATATGAATCGCAATTTTCCATAGATCTTGCAAAAAATATTATCAGTGCAAAAATGAAAAACCAGCAGGTGGTTCTTAGACGTTATGAAAAAAGTAAGGGGATTGCAGTCAGCGATTCCATTAAGATGCTGCATATATGCAGAGATAAGCTTTCCGGATGTCATACAATTCAGGAACTTATGGGATATGAAGGACAGGGGGCAAAGGCATATTTTGATGGATTATCTGCCGTAATCAATCCGGAATTTGTATTTCATGGAAGGAGCAGAAGGCCGCCAAGGGATGAGTTCAATTCTATGATTAGTCTGGGATATTCTGTTTTGATGAATGAACTGTATGGGAAAATTGAGGCAAAGGGACTAAATCCATATTTTGGTTTTATGCACAGGGATAAGGAGCAGCATCCTACTTTGGCAAGTGATTTGATGGAAGAATGGCGGGCTGTAATTGTAGATTCAACGGCAATGAGTATGATCAATGGGCATGAGATTCAAAAGGATGATTTTACAATAGATTTGGAGGAACCTGGCTGTTTTTTGAGCAGAAATGGAATTAAGATTTTTTTTGTCCAAATTAGAAAAGAAATTGCAGACAGATGTTAAATATCTCAGCTATGTAGATCATGCCGTAAGCTTCCGGCGTGGAATTGCACTTCAGATGAATATGCTGGTAAAAGCAATGGAAGAAGAAGATGCCTTTCTCTATAAGCCAATCGAGATTCGATAACAGGTGGAACGGGGTACAAATATGGAAGATTATAATTATTTTTTTGACATAGCGGATAATCCTGAAAATGATAAAGTATTTGTTTTAATCATTTATGATATAATAGAAAATAAAAAGAGAATAAAATTATCAAAAATGCTCCTGGGTTATGGATTTCGGATACAGAAATCGGCATTTGAGGCAGTGATAAGTAAGAAAAAGTATAATGAATTGCTGGAACGGCTGCCAGCGTATGCATCTGCAGCAGACAGCATAAAAGTTTATAAAATTATTGGCAGGGGACAGGTGGTTTCTTTTGGAAAGGCAGAAGAAAATAAGAATGAGGATGTAATTGTTATTTAGGAAACAGGATAGGCAGATAGAAAGGACACCCGACTGGCTTGAGAAGTCCTTTTCTTGGTTCCCGACAGATTAAATCGTATGATTATGATAAAACTGTATAAACTGTTCCAAAGGTTTTGCAGGCCGAAGCTGTTTTTTATAGACGAATCCAACTTCCCTTTTTGGGATGGGAGTTTTTAAGGGGATTTCGATTAAGGCGCCGTTTTTGAGTTCATTTTCTACGAAGCTTCGTATGACGCAGGCGACGCCGACGCCGATTTTGGCAAACTCAATCAGAAGATCCAGATCGGAGATGTGGATCGAATCCTGTACCTGAATATGATGTTCCTGCAGGTAACTGTCGATATACTGTCTGGTCATGTTGTTTTTGTCGAGGAGCATTAGGGTTGCGCTTTGCAGAATATGGTTTTTGTCTACGCCGCGTGTTTTTAAATTGCGCAGATAGTCCCTGGCTGCGACAAAGATATCTTCTATTTCTTTTAAATGGTCAAACTGGATGTTTTTGATGCTTTCCGGGCGGCCTGCAAGTCCGATATCAATTTTGCCATCTTCTAACAGCCTTAAAGTTTCATTGGTAGACTGGCAGCTGATAGAAATACTGATATGAGGATGCAGCCGGATAAATTCCTTTAAGTAAGGGAGCAGCAGATGTTTACATAAAGTAGAGCTGACACCGATTTTTAAATAGCCGATGCCAAGCTCAATGGAACGATGCAGCTTCTGTTCTCCCTGGGAAAGTGTTTCAAAGGCAGTTTTGACATAGGAATAAAGGAGCTCGCCTTCTTCGGTTAATGTGACGCCCCTTGAGCTGCGGACAAAAAGCTTGCAGCTAAGGCTGTCTTCCAGTTTCTGGATAGATTTGCTGATGGCAGGCTGGCTGATGTATAATTCTTTGGCGGCTTTGGAAATATTGCCGGCATTGGCTACCGCATAAAAGATGCGGTAAGAGGACAGGTTCTGGTTCATAAGGCTACCTCCGTATCTGATGTATAAGAACAGAATAACATAACTTTGGCTTATGGTAAATATATTTATTATGTATTTCAATTATATTAAACAGTATGTTACAATACATGCATATCACGGCGGGCAGTCATATGCTTTTTATGGCTGCCATGCCGTTACACTTACACTTTACACTCACACAAATTATAACAAACAGGAGGTATGATCGCATGGGAATGACAATGACCCAGAAGATACTTGCGGCACATGCAGGCCTGGAATCGGTCCAGGCCGGGCAGCTGATTGAAGCCGATTTGGATCTTGTACTTGGAAACGATATTACTTCCCCGGTCGCTATTCACGAGATGGAGAAGATGCAGGCCGAGGGCGTATTTGACAGGGATAAGATTGCACTGGTGCTCGATCATTTTGTACCGAATAAGGATATCAAATCCGCGCAGCACTGCAAATGTGTCCGCGAATTTGCATGCAAACATGAGATTACGAATTATTTTGACGTAGGGGAAATGGGAATTGAGCACGCTCTGCTGCCGGAGAAAGGGCTGACGGTTGCCGGAGATGTGATTATCGGAGCGGATTCCCATACCTGCACGTATGGAGCGTTAGGCGCGTTTTCTACGGGAGTGGGCAGTACGGATATGGCTGCAGGAATGGCAACCGGCAAGGCGTGGTTTAAAGTTCCTTCGGCAATCAAATTTAATCTGGTGAATCGGCCTGCCAAATGGATTAGCGGCAAGGATATTATTCTGCACATCATCGGTATGATTGGCGTAGACGGCGCACTGTACAAGTCTATGGAATTTGCCGGAGACGGCATACAGTATCTTTCCATGGACGATCGGTTTACCATTGCCAATATGGCGATTGAAGGCGGCGGCAAAAACGGTATTTTCCCGGTAGACGAAAAATGCGAGGCTTATCTGAAGGAACATTCCAAAAGGCCGTACCGGATTTATGAGGCAGATGAAGACGCCGAATACGAAGCAGAGTATACGATAGATCTTGGGGCCTTAAAGCCGACAGTTGCATTCCCGCATCTGCCGGAGAATACAAAGACGATAGACAAAGTGGGCGATATCAAAATTGATCAGGTGGTAATCGGTTCCTGTACGAACGGCCGTTTTGACGATTTGAAGATTGCCGCGGAAATTTTAAAAGGAAAAAAGGTGGCAAAAGGGCTGCGTGTGATTGTGATTCCGGCCACACAGCAGATTTATCTGGATGCCATGGAAGCCGGTTTGCTTAAGATTTTTGTGGAAGCAGGGGCGATTGTAAGCACGCCCACATGCGGACCGTGTCTGGGCGGTTATATGGGGATTCTGGCAGAGGGCGAACGCTGTGTGTCCACTACAAACCGAAATTTTGTGGGGCGTATGGGACATACCGAATCGGAAATTTACCTTGCAAGTCCGGCAGTTGCAGCCGCAAGCGCAGTAACCGGCAGGATTTCAAGTCCGGATGAATGTCAGGAGGTGAATACATGATAGCAGCACAGGGAACAGTATTTAAATATGGTGACAATGTAGATACCGATGTTATTATTCCGGCAAGGTATTTAAATTCCTCAGATCCAAAGGAGCTGGCAGAGCATTGTATGGAAGATATTGACAAAGATTTTGTAAATAAGGTAAAAGAAGGGGACATTATCGTGGCCACGAAAAATTTTGGCTGCGGTTCTTCAAGAGAGCATGCGCCGATTGCAATTAAAGCGGCGGGCGTAAGCTGTGTGATTGCAGAAACCTTTGCCCGGATTTTTTACCGCAATGCAATTAATATCGGACTGCCGATTATCGAATGTGCCGAAGCGGCAAGGGAGATTGCTGCAGGAGATGAAGTGGAAGTAGATTTTGATACGGGCGTTATTACCGATAAGACAACCGGCAAAGTATATCAGGGACAGGCGTTCCCGGAATTTATGCAGAAGATTATTGACTGCGGCGGACTGGTGAATTACATTGTAAAGAAGAGGTAGATGCCGCTTTGGAATTGGAGGCTTATTGGAACCGTTGTCAGTTATCATACAGGGGCTGGCGCATTTTGGATAAAGATGCGCCAGCCCCTGCTGTATATGTTTTATTTTGGTATATAGATCTGAAATGTGACGGTACCGTCTTCATTCAAGGTAAATGTCTGAATGACGAGCGAGTCCAAACCGTCTTCGGAATAGCTGTAGTAAAAGTGCTCTGACATACCTGGCTTTTTGTCCGGGAAGAAGTCGGTTACCGTTGCGATTCCGCTGCCGCTTCCACGGTCCTCCAGATTGTATTCGTATTCAAACGCTCCGTTTTCGTCCGGCTTTATGATGGAGAGGGTGCCTTCCACAGGAACTGCGTAGTCTGCAAGATTTTCCGGCGTAATCGCTTCCATAAACTCTTTGATCTTGCGATCGGCGTCTGTTTCCTCAGCGCTTTTATCCTCTGTATCCTCCTGGGGCGTCTCTTCCAGACTTTTGATATAGTCGGCGGCAGCCGCAGGATCTGCTTTGGAAGGATCTAATGGGAGTTCAAACAGTGCGTTTAAGCCGTCGTATGCCTCGTTTCGGGTAATTGCTCCAGTTGCTTCGTCGTAGAGGTAGGCTGTATTGTCATAAAATGTGTTGTCCAAAACGCCCAGATAGATTTTATGGTCTGCAAACATTTCAATATTGTCACATTCGCTGATGCGGTAGTAAACGCCGTCTTCCTCGAATTCCGAATAGCCGCCTACCAGGGTAAAGGAATTGTAGAACGCCGGATTATAGCCCTCAATAAACGGGGATACCAGAAATGAATAATCGCTGTAACTGTCCTCTGCGGTAGAGGGCAGGGGTGTTTTATCTGATTTTTGAATGCTTACGACGGCATAGGTTCTGTCGTCGTGAATACCATCGTCAGAAACCGTTTCATAGTCGGACAGTTTTTTGCCGGAAACGATGCCGTAAAGCGTGACGTCATAGCCGCTGTAGCTTTGAGTCTGATTGATTAAAATGGCGTCGTCGCCAGAGAAAGCGTCAAGCAGGCTGTTGTCTGTTATCTCATCTATCACATCATGCGGCAGCATCAGTTTCCGGGCAGCATAGATAGAAACAGAGCCTATGCCAAGCGCCAGTGCAGCAGAACATACAACGGCAACAAATTTATTTATGTTTCTTTTTTCCATTCGATTGGCCTCCTTTGCCTTGCATAAAATTTTCTGGTTTAACCAGAGATCGGGTTCATCGTTTGGAGTGAGGGCCAATTTTAAGATGTTATCCAGTTTTTTCATCTAAAATTACCTCCAATTCTTTTTTTAACAGATTGCGTGCCTGATATAATCTGCTTTTTACAGTTCCGGCTGGTATTTTTAAAACAGAGGCAATTTCTGCTACCGGCAAATCTTCCATATAATATAAAAGCACCGGCATTTTCAACCGTTCGGGCAGACGCCTTACGGCCTGTTGAACGAAAGTGGATTCTTCCTGTTTTATCAGTTGATCTTCTGGGGAAAATTCCGGGGATGTCTCTTTATCTTCTCCTGTGTTCTCAGACAGCGGGTGCATAGGTGCAATCCGCATCCGCCAGGCATACTTGCGTTTTTTGTTTTTCCAGAGACGCAGTGCGATGGAGAGCAGGTAGCTTTTGGGATTTTGCGTTTGATTGATTTTGCTGCTCAGCTCCATGGCTTTTAAAAATGTGTCCTGGTATAGGTCGTCGGCCTCCTGCGTATTTTGCGTAAGCTGTCTGCAGAAGGAGTAGATGGCCGTACCGTATTCTGCAATGCAGGCTTCTAATTCTGTGTTTGTCATTTGATTCTCCATTTATAAGACGTCTTATATTTGCCCTTCACAGATACATTGTAATAATTTTTAGAATGGTTCAAAAGAAAATCAAACTGCAACTCTTTCCAGACGTTTGCCCAGCCTGCTCAATATTTCATTGGATATTGTTCCCGCGCGCTCTGCAAAATCACCCGCTGTTATTTCCTGCTCTTTGCATTTCCCAATCAGGACCACTTCATCGCCTGCAGCTGCCGACGAGATTTCTGATACATCAATCAGAAGCTGATCCATGCAAATTCGTCCGATGATATCCGCTTTTTGTCCATTGATTAAAACATATCCTCTGTTCGAAAGTCCGCGCGGAATACCGTCTGCATACCCGATAGAAACGGCAGCGATTTTCATCTCCTTTACGGCAGTATAATCCAGTCCGTATCCCACGGATTCACCGGTATGTAACGGTTTGACACATTCGATTCGCGCTTTTAAAGCTAATACAGGCTTTAAATTGACCTGTGCAATAGTTTTATCCCCTGGAGAACTATACGCCCCGTAAAGCGCAATTCCAATCCGTGCATAATCAAAGCTTAAATGAGGATAATTCAAAACGCCATAGCTGCCCTGCAGATGCTGTTTGAAGCCGTAAATCCCATTTTGATGTAAAAACCGGATAACAGACTGAAATTTTTGGATTTGTGCCAGTGTATAGTCCCGTTCCGTTTCGGTTGTACCGTCGGAGACACACAGATGGGAAAATACGCCGGTAATTTTTAAGTTCTTCAAATTCCAAATGCTGCGGATGGTTTCCATATTGCTGCTTGGTTCGCCTAAGCGGTGCATTCCCGTATCAATTCCCACATGGACGCACATCGGCTTTCCATAGCTGTTTAACTGTCTGGCGTAGGAATAATCCACAACAGTCTGGATCAGATCGTATTCGACCAGATCCGAAAACTGATAGGGAGTTGTATAGCATAAAACCAGTATCTGTCCGTCAATCCCTGCGTTTCGAAGCTCAATCGCTTCACTGACAGAGGCAACGCAGAAGTTGCGGATTCCGGTTTCCTGCAGCGCCTGGCTTATTAGCCGGGCCCCGTGTCCATACGCATTGGCCTTGACCGCGGGCATTATGGCACAATGCGCAGGCAAAAGCGCCTGCAGCTGTTTTACGTTGCAGAGCAGATTTTCCATATTCAATTCTATCCATGCGCGTCCTTTTTGGTACATGTTGTAATGACTCCTTTAAAAAAATGTATGAAATATACGGTGGCTGCTGATAAAACGCAGACGGCCAGGTATTCGATAAAGTTATTGTCTGCCAGTAAAACAGGGATTTTTACTGCTTTTACAGCTTTGTGCCATAGAACAATAACGGCAGGATGTATGATGTAAAGCAGCATGGATCCGTTGCGGATCCAATCAGGGGCCTGTCCGGATACTTTCAGCAGAAGCTGGAATAAAAAGAACAGAGACGGCAGTAAAAATATATACATGCTGTTGTGTTTCTGAAGTCCGCTGCTGTATGTAAAATACCCTTCTGCCAGCAAAAGCAACAGGGAAGCAGTTAGCCCGGCGATGCAAGTCCGTTTTGGAACACGGATACGGTAAACGGCAATGCATGCGCCAAGCAGAATAAATACTGGGGCAAAGAAAATACCGTTTCGTGTGTGGCTGCTGATTTGAAATAAAATGTCATAAATTTCAGACAGCATGGGGACACCTTTGATAAGGCCATAATAGCTGTCGCCAAACAGTCCAATCACATAGGCGGCCAGGGAAAAGGCAGCCGCAGCTAATAAGGAAATGCGGCATAAAAAAATAAGCAGAAGACAGCCCATGAAAACGGCCGGAAAATACCACAGGTGGTAAAACGTCCCGTCAAAGAATAATTTTTTCAAAAACTCAGTTACACTATGGGGCAGTTTTCCGGAATATATGATAACTGGCAGATACAAAACCGATACCGCCAGATACAGTGTGGTGTTTTTGAGTAAAAAACGGCGTATGGTGTCTTTTTTGCAAAAGCCGCTTTTTAGGTACGGCGCTAAAACAAAGAATCCGGTTGTCATAAAGAAAAATGGAACGGCAATCCGCGCCAGACAATACGTAATCAGGTAGTCTGCCGTTTCATTCCATGACGCAAACGGCGCAGTATGGATTGCAATAACCATAAAAGCTGCTGCAAAACGGAAATAGTCTATTCCGGCAAAATTTTTCCTGCGCGCCATTATTATTCCTCCATCTCAAGCAGCCGGTTTATGACTTCGCCGAAGGATAAGCCAATGGCTTTTAACATGTTAGGATAACGGCTGTGGCTGGTAAAGCCTGGGATTGTATTGACCTCATTAAAATAAATATCTCCTTTTGGAGTTAAAAACAGATCCACTCTTGCAAAATAGGAGCAGCCTAACAGCCGGTAAATCATAAGCGCGGTTTTTTTGATTTTATCCGACTGCTCGGCGGTGATGCGTGCCGGTACATGGATGCTTGAGGTTTTTAAGGTATATTTTTCGGTATAGTCAAAAAAGCCGTCGGAGAGCTCGATTTCATCTACTTCTCCTATGATCAGATCTTTTGTGCCGAGCACAGCGCAGCCGACCTCAAATCCATTGATAAGCTCTTCTAAAATAACGGTAGAATCGTGTGCAAAAGCAGCTTCAATGGCAGGCAGCAGATCTTTTTCCTCTGAAACCCTGCTGATGCCAAAGGAGGAACCGGAGCGGACAGGCTTTACAAACAGGGGATAGCCCAATTCCAGGGCATAGCTTGTAATCTCCTGTGGAGAATAGTCTTTATTCAGGGCAATGGAACGGGCGGTTTTGATGCCGTTCATGGAAACGATACGGTGTGCCAGTTCCTTGTCCATACAAAGCGCGGAAGAAAGTGAGCCGCAGCCAATGATACGGACGCCCATCAGTTCTAAAAGTCCCTGCAAAGTCCCGTCTTCTCCGTTTTTGCCATGTAAAACAGGCAGGGCAGCGTCAAAAGAAATTGTTTTTGGCGTATTGTTTTCACAATAGCAGATGCCGTGAACCGTTCGGTCTGTGGATGGGAAAACGGGTGTGCAGTCCTCATCAGACTGCCAGGAATCGTTTTCAATGCGGGCAATTTCACCGCGGTACCAAAACCACTGGCCCGACTGTCGGTCAATGCCGATGAAAACGGGAGTATAACTTGCCGTATCAATGTTTTGAATAACGGCGCAGGCAGATTGCAGGGAAACTTCATATTCGGTAGAACAGCCGCCGAAGAAAACAGCGATTGTTTTTGGTGTATCTGGTATTGTCATTTGTTTTTTCCTCCGTATTTTGGTTATAGACTCCCGGAATCTCTTTGCGTCTGATTTTGCGGGAGTATATGATTGTAATTTAACAGTATTCATTATAGATAGGATTGCAGATAAAATGCAACGAAGGAAGTCTTAAGAATTATTGAAAAAGTATTAATATTCCAGAATTTATGTTATACTGTTTTGGGTGTAAAACGATACAGGAGGAGAGAAAATGCAGAGAATGAGAAAACTTCGTGTCAGTCCCGCAATGCGGGCTATGGTGCGTGAAAACCATCTGCGGGTGGAGGAATTGATTTATCCGGTATTTGTGACAGAAGGGCAGGATATCTGTCATCCGGTGGATTCCATGCCGGATATTTGCCAGTATTCCCCGGACAGGCTTTCGGAGGAGTTAGATCGTGTCATTGCGGCAAAAGTCCCTGCGGTGCTTTTATTTGGGATTCCCGCGCATAAAGATGAAATGGGGAGCGGTGCGTATGATGAAAACGGAATTGTACAAAAAGCAATCCGCCAGATGAAATCAGATAAAACATACCGGGATCTAATCGTAATTGCAGATGTATGTCTTTGCGAATACACTTCACATGGACATTGCGGCCTGGTTCAGGACGGAATTATTTTAAATGATGAAACACTGCCGCTTCTGGCAAAGACTGCGGTAAGCTACGCAAAAGCCGGGGCAGATATGGTAGCGCCGAGCGATATGATGGACGGGCGCATAGGTTCGATTCGGGAAGCGCTGGACGCAGAAGGTTTTTTGCATATCCCGATTATGGCGTACAGCGCTAAATTTGCTTCCGCCTTTTACGGGCCATTTCGGGACGCGGCACATTCCGCACCCGGATTTGGCGATCGTAAGACCTATCAGATGGATCCGGCAAACGGCCGGGAGGCTATGCGCGAGATAGAAGCAGATCTTTTTGAGGGCGCGGATATTATCATTGCCAAGCCGGCAATGGCATATATGGATGTGATCCGGGAAGCATCTGTGAAATATAATATTCCGATTGCCGCCTACAATGTAAGCGGAGAGTATTCTATGGTAAAAGCAGCCGCAGCAAACGGCTGGATAGATGAAAAAAAGATTGTAATGGAGATTTTGACAGGGTTAAAGCGCGCGGGGGCAAATATAATTATAACTTATCATGCTTTAGATGCGGCAAAATGGATTTGTGAAGGAGAATAGGAAGGAACTGGATATGGATACAATATCAAAAGAATTATTCGAAGCGGCAAAGCAGCATATTCCGGGAGGCGTCAACAGTCCGGTACGCGCTTTTCGGGCAGTCGGCAGAACGCCGCGTTTTATAGCATCCGCCCATGGCAGCCGGATTACAGACGCAGACGGCAATGAGATGATTGATTACGTCTGCTCCTGGGGACCTGGAATATTGGGCCATGCGCATCCAGGGGTGATTGAAAAAGTAACAGAGGCGTGTAAAGACGGCCTGACATTCGGTGCGCCGACAAGGCGGGAAGTGGAGCTGGCAAAGCTGATTGCAGAGCTGATGCCTTCTATGGAAATGAGCCGTCTGGTCAATTCCGGTACGGAAGCTGTGATGAGCGCTATCCGCCTGGCACGCGGGTATACAGGGCGGGACAAGATAATAAAATTTAAGGGGTGCTATCATGGACATTCTGACGGACTTTTAGTTAAAGCCGGCTCTGGTGCGCTGACTTCATCCATACCAGATTCTGCCGGAGTTCCTGCCGATTATACCAGAAATACGCTGGTAGCTTTGTACAACGACAAGGCTTCAGTAGAGGAGCTGTTTTCGGCAAATCCGGATCGTATTGCGGCTGTTATCGTAGAACCCGTAGCTGCAAATATGGGGGTCGTACTGCCTGCTCCCGGATTTCTTTCCTTTTTGCGGGATATCACGGTCAAATACGGCGCACTTTTGATTTTTGACGAAGTGATTACAGGATTTCGCCTTTCTCTCGGCGGCGCCCAGGAATATTATCATGTTACGCCGGATCTGACAACGCTTGGCAAAATTGCAGGCGGTGGAATGCCGATTGGCGTATATGGCGGAAGACGAGAGATTATGGAACTGGTTTCCCCGATCGGGCCTGTATATCAGGCAGGAACTTTATCCGGCAATCCGGTTGCAACGGCGGCAGGGCTTCAAACGCTTCGGATATTAAAAGAAGATCCTGGCATTTACCAGAGAATTGAAAAGAAGACAGAGCGGTTAGCGGATGCCGTAAGAGAAGCGGCGGAGGGAAGGGTATGTGTAAATCAGGCCGGTTCGCTGCTTAGTGTCTTTTTTTCAGAGGCCGGCGTGACCGATTATGAAAGCGCCACAGCTTCCGATACAGACCGTTATGCGGCGTATTTTGGAAGCCTGCTGGATCGGGGGATTTATGTGGCGCCTTCTCAGTTTGAAGCGATGTTTGTGTCGGATGCGCATACGGATGCAGATATCGAATTTACCTGCCAGGTGATAAAAGAGGTTTTATGATATTTTTCACATCTGCTGTACACTCTGGTGTATGGTGACGCAGGACGTAAAGGTAAAGCAAAAGTTTTATTTATGGGAAAGGAGACAGCCGTGGTTCAAAAATTGAAAAGAGTAAAACGGGAGTTGGTAAAAGAAGGCGTTATTGTAGATATGTATGCCGATTATATGGAGATGCCGGACGGAAAGGTTGTGCATTGGGATTATATTGAACACAGAAAAGGGGCGGCAGCCGTCTTGCCGGTGCTGCCGGACGGCAGAATTCTTATGGTGCGGCAGTACCGCAATGCGATTGATCGGATTACACTCGAAGTTCCGGCCGGAGCAAGGGACAGTATTACGGAGGATACGGTAGTCTGTGCACGGCGCGAGCTGGAAGAGGAAACAGGGTATACCTGCGGCAAACTGGAAAAGCTGCTGTCATTAAAATCTACAGTTGCGTTCTGCAATGAGTTTATTGACGTTTATCTGGCCACAGAGCTTACGCCGGGAAAACAGCAGTTAGACGAGGATGAATTTATTGATATTGTGACCTGTGATCTTTTTGAATTATGTGAAAAAGTGTATGCGGGGGAAATCCAGGATGCCAAGACGGTAGCCGCTATTCTGGCTTATGCCAACCGGATCAGGAATAATTAAACAGAAAAGGACATATCTTAGAATGATAAAAAACCAGATGGGGGTAAAGTGAAAAAGACAACCTTTCTCTTTTTTTTGTTATTTCTAAGCGGTGTCATCTGTGCGAATATTTCGGGCATTGTCTACGGCAGAGAGCTTGGGGCGATGAATGAATATTTTATAAACCGGTATATGTATGCCGATATACAGGGGAGCAATCTGTTCTTATTTCTGTTTTATGAAAGGCTGCCGCGTTTTGTTCTGCTGGCAGTTGTAAGTGTTGGGATATACGGGACGCTGGTCGTAGACGGCTATATTTGTTATCTGGGATTTTCCGTGGGATTTCTTTCGGTGATTGCCATTATGAATTATGGGATCAAAGGTATTTTGATGATTGCAGGATTTTTTCTGCCGCAGTGGTTATTTTACGGACCGGTACTCATGCTCTGGTATTCGCAGCTGCAGTATTACAAAAAACAGGAAAAAGAGTTTGGAAGCGGAGGGCAAAAACAGAAAAAGCATATGAAATTCGCAGCGTCTATTCTGCTGGCAGGGTTTTTGTTTTTGCTGGGGCTTTTTACGGAAAGCTATGTAAATCCGTTTTTCCTTCAGAAAATTATTCGTATAATAGAATAAAAAAGAACCGGAAAAGAAAAAATTTTCCGGTTCTTTTTCTGGTTATACATTCATTTCTGCAATATCGTAGATGAGTCGTTCGGAAGCTTCCCAGCCGAGGCATGGATCGGTAATGGATTTTCCGTAAATATGTTCGCCGACTTTCTGGCTGCCTGGTTCAATGTAGCTTTCAATCATAACGCCTTTGATCATACGGTGAATATCGGATGAGATCTTTCTGTTATGCATTACTTCTTTGACAATACGGATCTGTTCTTCGTATTGCTTATTGGAATTGGAATGATTTGCATCAATAATAGCTGCCGGATTTACAAGCTCCATTTTGTTGTAGCGTTCAATTAAACGCATAATATCTTCATAATGGTAATTCTGAACACAGTTTCCATGTTTGGATACGGCGCCGCGCAGTACGACATGGGTCAGCGGGTTTCCGCTTGTTTCCACTTCGTATCTGCGAAATACGAAATGATGCGGATGCTGAGCGGCATATACAGAGTTGAGCATAACGGTAAAATCGCCGCTGGTGGGATTCTTCATACCGGAAGCGACGTCAAAACCGCTGACGGTTAAGCGGTGCTGCTGATCCTCGACAGAACGCGCACCGATGGCAACGTAGGAGAGCAAATCTTCTACATAGCCCCAGTTTTCCGGATAAAGCATTTCGTCAGCACAGGTCAGATTGCTTTCGGCAATGGCGCGGATATGCATATTTCGCATGGCAATCAGTCCGGCAAGCATATCCGGCTTCTTTTCCGGGTCGGGCTGAGAAGCAATTCCTTTATACCCTTCTCCGGTTGTACGCGGCTTGTTGGTATAAACTCTTGGAATAATGATAACTTTGTCCTTCACTTTTTCTGCAATGGGAGCCAGACGGCTTACGTAATCGCAGACAGCGTCTTCATTGTCTGCAGAGCACGGGCCGATAATGACCAGAAAGCGGTCGTCTTTTCCGGTAATGACATCTGAAATCATTTGATCCCGTCTTGCTTTTAAATCAGAGAGCTCCTTAGGAAGCGGATACTTTTTTTTGATTTCAGAAGGTTTGGGAAGTTCTTTTAAATAGGTAAAACTCATATTGTCATCTCCTGTCTGTGATTTTTAGTATGCAGCACAATTTATACATCTGCATAAAAAGAAGGTTACAGAAACTAAATAAGCCCCATAACCTTCCAAAAATGCAACCGGCGGGAATCGAACCCACATTGCAGGAGTCGGAGTCCTGTGTTCTATCCGTTAGACTACGGTTGCATAACAATGAATATAATAATACATTTGGATGTAATTGTCAACAAATTATGAAATTCTTTTAATTTATTTGATAAGCGGTTGACTTTTATTCTGCTGTTTGTTATTCTAAAAAATGTACGTTGTAACAATTTATTGTGGTAAATGATTGATGTATAATTAGAATATAGATAAAATTGAATAAAGTTTTTTGAAATTGAGAAGAGATAAGATTAGGAGGAAATAATTATGGCAAATCAGACAAATAATAACGATATAAAAGAAACAAATCAGACAAGCGGTTTTGGAAAGGCAATTGAATTCTGCAAAAAGAACGTGCGCTATATAGCAGTGGCAGGTTTATTTGTAGTACTTGTAATTGTACTTACCAGGGGAATTGGCGGACAGAGTGACAATACGGCTGAACCGCCGGCAACATATGAAACGGAAACAGTTGCTCTGGAAACGGAAATTGTCACAGATGAAACATATGAGCAGGATGCATATCCTGAAGTAAACGATCTGGTCAAAAAATATTACAAGGCATATGCCAAAGGAAATACGAAGAAGATTTCCAAGCTGCTCAAGCCGATTTCCGATGCACAAAAGAGCTATATTTCCAGATTCAGCGAATATGTGGAAGAGTATCAGAACATTTCCTGTTATACCAAAAAGGGACCGGAAGAGAATTCCTTTATCGCGTCCGTATATGCAGATATGAAATTTAAAGATGTAGATACCGTCGCACCAGGTCTGGAAACATTTTATATCAGGACAGATAATGAAAAAGGAACATTATATATTGACAATGCTTATACTCTGTACAATGAGAGAATGAAAGAGCATGAAGTAGACGAAAGTGTTTCTGAATTTTTAGATGCTTTTAACAAGCAGGAGGATGTAGTGGCTTTACAGACTTCTGTCTGGGAGAAATACGAATCTGCTCTGGCCTCAGATGAAAATTTGAAAAAGGTTGTGGAGCAGACCGTGCCGGACGCTATGGCAGACTGGGCGACCGAGCAGGTTGTAGCAGCCAGAAAAGCAGAAGAAGAAAAAGCGGCAGAAGAGGAAGCGGCAAAGAAAGCAGCGGAAGAAGAGGCAGCGAAGAAAGCAGAAGAGGAGAAGAAAGCGGCAGAGCAGGCAGCAGCTGTAACCGTTTATGCAATTGATAATGTAAACGTCCGTTCCGAACCGAGTGAAACAGCGGAAATTTTAGGAAAACTGGAAATTGGTTCACAGACAACCCGTTTGGAGGAAAAGGACGGTTGGAGCAGAGTAGATTACAACAACGGGACACAGGGATATGTAAAATCAGAATATCTTTCTACCGAGCAGCCGTCTGCACAGCAGGAGCCGACTCCATCTGAGGATACATCATCAGACGATAGCGCTCCGAAGTATTATGCGGAAGGTGAAGTCATTACACTCAGTCAGACGGTCAATGTCCGCAAGTCCATGAGCGAAGATGCAGAGAAGATAGCTGTTGCGTTTGAAGGAGAACAGGTTACAGTTGTTTTCAGCTATGCGGAGGGTTGGACAAAAGTAAATTACGGAGATAAGACGGGCTTTATCAAAACAGAATTACTTCACTAACAGCAGAAAGACAGTTACCTGATATACTTACGGAGACTTGAACCGCCAGTGTATATGACACGGCAGCGGGTCTCCGTATTTTGGGTTGTGTTTTTTAAGGAGGATAAAATGGCAAAAGGCGTACGGATTAATAAATTTTTGAGTGAAGCGGGTGTCTGTTCCAGGCGTGAAGCTGACAGGCAGATCGAAGCCGGAAATGTGGTTATAGATGGAGCCAGAGCACAGACAGGAAGCCGCGTTTTACCAGGGCAGGCTGTTTTTTTTATGGGAAAACCGGTGCAAAAAGTGGAAAAGAGGGTGCTGATTGCGGTCCATAAGCCGGTAGGTATTGTCTGTACAGCAGAAAAGCGGGAGAAGGATAACATTGTAGATTTTATTCATTATCCGACGCGTATTTATCCTGTGGGCAGGCTGGATAAAGATTCTTCCGGACTGATTTTAATGACCAACCAGGGTGATATTGTCAACAGAATGCTGCGTTCTGCCAACATGCATGAAAGAGAGTATGTTGTTACCGTCAACAGGCCCCTGACCGATCCATTCCTGCGCGGATTATCAGGAGGTGTGCCTCTTGTGGAGCTTGGTGTAACGACCAGAAAATGCAAAGTAAAGAAACTGGGTAAACGCAAATTCGGGATTATTTTAACACAGGGGTATAACCGTCAAATCCGCAGGATGTGTGAATATTTTGGTTACCGTGTGGAAAAATTAAAGCGGGTTCGGATTATGAATATTTTACTGGGAGATCTGGAAGCGGGTGCATATCGGGATGTGACAGAAGCAGAATATGATGAGCTTATGAAAATGCTCGCCCATTCCAAAAACACACCTGCTGCTGTACCAATCAGCCATCCGGGAAAGGAGTGATAAAATGGACGGCAAAGAGAAGATTGACAGACTGCGGGCACAAATTGAGTATCACAGCAATCTATATTATAATGAAGATAATCCGGAAATTTCCGATTATGAATTTGATCAATTGATGCAGGAATTAAAGCAGTTAGAACAGGAGCATCCGGAATATGTGAATGAAGAATCCCCTACTCAGAAAGTAGGAGGCAAAGCGAAACGACAGGCCGGAGTTCTGGTTCGCCATAATGTGCCGATGCTAAGTTTGCAGGATGTATTTTCCAAAGAAGAAGTGCTGCAGTTTGTGGAAGATATGAAAGAGCAGTTAAAGGATCCGGAGTTTGTAGTAGAATATAAAATCGACGGACTTTCCATGACGCTGCGCTATGAAAAAGGTGTGTTGAAACTGGCGGAAACCCGTGGCGACGGCATCTATTTCGGTGAGGATGTAACGGAAAATGCCAGAGTGATTGGGGATGTGAAAAGGAAACTGAAGGATACGCCGGAATACCTTGAAATCCGCGGCGAGGTTTACATGAAAAATGCAGATTTTGAAGCGGTAAATGAGATGCAGGAACTTTCGGGCAAGAAAGTATTTGCCAATCCCAGAAACTGTGCGGCAGGGACTTTGCGTCAGCTTGATCCGTCTGTAACAAAGGAGCGTAAGCTTTCTATGTTTGTCTTTAATATTCAGCAGGCAAGGGGAATTTCTTTTGAAACACATACGCAGGGGTATGAATTTTTAAAAAAACAGAAAGTTCCTGTGATTGATGATTATCGGATCTGTAAAACCGGAGAAGAAGTGTGGGCAGCCATTGAGGAAATCAGTGAAAACCGTGGAAAACTGCCGTATGATATTGACGGGGCAGTTGTCAAGCTGAATCGTTTTAGCGACCGAGAGATTTTAGGCACAACTTCGAAGGTGCCGCGCTGGGCTGTGGCTTACAAATATCCGCCGGAGGAAAAGGAATCCGTAATCAAAGAAATCGAATTATCCGTGGGCCGTACCGGGCGTATTACGCCTACTGCCGTATTTGAACCAGTGCGTTTATGCGGCACGTCAGTTTCCAGAGCGACACTGCACAATCAGGATTTTATTGATGAACTGGAGCTTGGAATCGGCGATACGGTTCTGGTTTATAAATCCGGCGAAATTATTCCCAAAATAAAAACAGTAAAAAAGGAAAAGCGTCCGTCTGACTGGGTAAAATTTCAGATACCGGATATCTGTCCGGCCTGCGGTGAAAAGACAGTCCGGGATAAAGATACGGCAGACATCAAGTGTACCAATGCAAACTGTCCGGCACAGCTGGAACGGAATATCATCAATTTTGTCGGCAGGGACGCCATGGATATTAAGGGATTTGGAACCGTTTATGTTGAAGCGCTTACCAGAAAAAAGTATCTGAGCAGTGTGGCTGATATTTATACGCTAAAGGAACACCGGGACGCCATGATTGAAGAAGGCATTATTGGAAAAGAAAAAAATACAGATAAGCTGTTGGATGCAATTGAGAAGTCCAAGGCAAATGACGCTTACCGGCTTTTGACCGGGCTTGGCATACCAAACGTAGGAAAAGCGGCGGCAAGGGCAATAATGCGAAAGATGAAGACAATGGATGCATTAATGGATGCTTCTTCAGAGGAGCTGCAGGAGGTAGATGATATCGGCGAGATATCGGCTGAATGTATTCTGCAGTTTTTTGGAAAACAGGAAAACCGGCTTTTGATGGAGAAATTAAAGCAGGCAGGATTAAATATGGAATGTCTGGAGCAGGTAAGCGAAAACGGGCCGTTTACGGGCCTTGTCTTTGTTGTAACAGGGACGCTGCCGACTATGGGCAGAAAGGAAGCAGCGGAATTTATCGAACAGTATGGCGGAAAAGTAACAGGCTCGGTGTCTAAAAAGACAAATTACCTGTTGGCCGGAGAAAATGCGGGGAGCAAGCTGGAAAAAGCGAATACGTTTGGAATTCCGGTGATTTCAGAGGAAGATCTGCATCAGATGGCAGGACAGAATAACGAATAAACAGATAAACCCAGGAAAGAAGGTGTAAAAAATGCCAATTCGAACACAAAGTGATTTGCCGGCAAAAGAAATTTTAGAAAAAGAAAATATCTTTGTTATGGATGAAAACCGTGCGATGCATCAGGATATTCGTCCAATCAGTATTGCGATTTTGAACTTAATGCCATTAAAAGAGGATGCGGAGCTGCAGCTTCTGCGCTCGCTTTCAAATACGCCCTTACAGGTGGACATTACATTTTTAACAGTCACAAGTCATGAATCCAAACATACATCTATCAGTCATTTGAACAAATTTTATCAGACTTTTGACGAAATAAAGGATCAGCGCTTTGATGGATTGATTATTACAGGAGCTCCGGTAGAGATGCTTGAATTTGAGGAAGTGGACTACTGGAAAGAACTCTGTACCATTATGGACTGGAGCAAGACAAATGCGACTTCTACATTGCATTTGTGCTGGGGTGCGCAGGCAGGGCTTTATTATCACTACGGGATCCCAAAGTATCTGTTGCAGGAAAAGATATTTGGTATATTTGAACATCGGGTACAGAACCGGAAAGTACCTCTGGTGAGAGGATTTGACGATTATTTTATGGCGCCTCATTCGAGAAATACCGAAAACCGGACTGAAGATATCGAAGCGGTGAAGGAGCTGACTATTTTGGCGCAGTCAGATGAGGCCGGCGTATTTTTGGCTATTGCAGATGAAGGAAGAAAGGTCTTTATGATGGGGCATCCGGAGTATGATAGGATTACCTTAGATAAGGAGTACAGACGCGACAGAGATAAGGGGCTTAAGATTGCAAAGCCGAAGAATTATTATCCTGACGGGGATTCTTCACAGAGGCCGCATCTGCAGTGGCGGTCGCATGGAAATGCACTGTATTCGAATTGGTTGAATTATTATGTCTATCAGCAAACGCCGTATGACTTTATTGATACGGCGGGGATTGTGCGCAAGTAGGCGTAGAATCAAGGGGTGTTCGGCAATTCTTTAAGAAATGGCTGTTGTAAAAGAATATCGTAAATTATCGCAAATTTATGCCTTTTATTTGAAAAATGGGGTATAAATGGGGTACGATAGAAGAAAAAATGGGGTACAGAAATAGACTTATATAACGAGAATTGATGTTTATAAATTATGAGATTTTAATAATATAAAACAAAATCCTTGGACATTACCATAAGTCCATAACTGATTGGTTTTTAGTCGATTTCCAGTCGGTTGTGGGCTTATTATAATGCCTGAAATCGGCGTTAAATTGATTTTCCAATAAACCAGTAAAATTCTACATCCACATCTCAAAAACGTCTCTACGAGCCATATAACGCCTTACAGGCACATCTACATCCATTATCAAAACA